>JAYVGI010000172.1:0-13941 GCA_043772355.1 Polaromonas sp. | reverse complement strand
ACCAGCGCGAGCAACAAAAAGACAAGCCGACGACGTAGGTCGCCAAACTTACCAGTTTTTGCTATTTGAGCGGGATTAGTTGCCACTGTGCGTAGTTCCTTGCCGAGTTCCGGTTATCTGAGTTGCTTTGTCGATGCGCTTAGGCTATGGAGCCGCCAGCCGCTTCGATAGCCACTTTAGCGGCTGCGGTTGCACCGATACCTGTGAGCTTGACCGCTTTGGTCAACGCACCGGTATTGATAACCTTCACCACTTTGGCCAGTTGACCGACCAAGCCAGCTTGCTTCAGTGCCAACACGTCAACTTCAGCCGCGCCCAGAACTTCCAGGTTGGTCAAAGTGATTTCAGCATTGAACTTCAGCAAATGCGACTTGAAACCGCGCTTAGGCAAACGGCGCTGCAAAGGCATTTGACCGCCTTCAAAACCGACCTTGTGATAGCCGCCCGAACGGGACTTTTGACCCTTGTGACCACGGCCAGCGGTTTTACCCAAGCCAGAGCCAATGCCACGACCTACGCGGCGACGGGCTTTTTTGGAGCCGTCAGCAGGAGAAATAGTATTGAGTTCCATTACAGCACCTTCACGAGGTAGGCGATCTTGTCGATCATGCCGCGCACCGCAGGAGTGTCTTGCAACTCGGAGACGGAGCGGATTTTGCGCAGGCCCAAGCCGCGCACAGTGGCGCGGTGAGATTCTTTGCAGCCAATGGGGCTACGCACCAATTGGACTTTAACGGTAGATGGGGCAGACATGTAGTGCTCCAGATTAAGCGAAGATTTCTTCAACGCTCTTGCCGCGCTTGGCAGCGACTTCGGCAGGGGTTGTAGAGTTCTTCAGGGCGTCCAAAGTGGCACGCACCATGTTGTACGGATTGGTTGAACCATGGCTCTTTGCCACGATATCGGTGATACCCATCACTTCGAAGACAGCACGCATAGGGCCGCCTGCGATGATGCCGGTACCTTTAGGGGCAGGCGACATCATGACGTTAGCAGCACCATGGGAGCCATACACGCGGTGGTGGATGGTCCCGTTCTTCAGGTTAGCCTTGATCATGACGTGGCGCGCTTGCTCCATGGCCTTTTGCACTGCTACCGGCACTTCTTTCGATTTGCCCTTGCCCATGCCAACGCGGCCATCGCCATCTCCGACCACGGTCAAAGCTGCGAAACCGAGGATACGACCACCCTTGACCACTTTGGTTACGCGGTTGATCGCGATCATCTTCTCACGCAAGCCGTCTTCTGGGCCGGTCGCGGGGGTATTTGCTTGTAATTTAGCCATGTAAATTCTCGCCTAGTTTAGAACTGCAAGCCAGCTTCACGGGCAGCGTCGGCTAAAGCCTTGACGCGACCATGATAGGCAAAACCAGCGCGATCAAACGCTACTTTGTCAACGCCTGCTGCCTTGGCTTTTTCAGCCACGCGCTTGCCGATGGCTGCGGCAGCAGCAGTGTTACTGCCTTTGCCAGAGCCGCCGAGGGCTTTGATGATCTCGGCTTCTGCGGTAGAGGCAGATGCCAATACTTTGGTACCGTCGCCAGAGATTACCTGGGCATAGATGTGGAGGTTCGTGCGATTGACGCTCAAACGTGCAATGCCTTGGTTGGCAATGCGGATACGGGTTTGGCGCGAACGACGAAGACGCTGCTCTTTTTTGGTCAACATGAGACAGCTCCTTATTTCTTCTTGGTTTCTTTGATCGTGATCTTCTCATCCGAATAACGGATGCCCTTGCCCTTGTAGGGCTCAGGAGGACGAACAGCACGGATCTCGGCGGCGATCTGGCCCACACGTTGGCGGTCAGCACCTTTGATGATGATTTCGGTTGGCAGCGGGGTTTCTACCTTGATGCCAGCAGGCATTTCAAAGTTCACCGGGTGCGAGTAACCGACGGTCAGGTTCAGCTTGGTACCAGCGGCTTGGGCTTTGTAACCCACACCCACCAGGTTGAGCTTTTTCTCAAAGCCTTTAGTGACACCGACCACCATGTTGTTCACCAACTGGCGCAAGGTACCGCTCATGGCGTTAGCTTCACGTGAATCGTTAGCGGGCGCAAAATTGATTTTGCCGGCATCGCTTTTCACGGTCACCAAAGCATTGCTACGGATAGCCAGCGTACCGCCTGCACCCTTGACACTGATTTGGTCGTCTTTAATAGATACGTCGACGCCAGCAGGCACGTTGACAGGCATTTTTCCAATACGGGACATTTTTATTTACTCCTGTACTGGTTAGGCTACGTAGCACAACACTTCGCCGCCTACGCCAGTGGCGCGTGCTTTGCGATCGGTCATGACACCGCGAGGGGTGGTGACAATAGCCACGCCCAAGCCGTTTTTGACTTGAGGAATAGCTTCACTGCCTTTGTACACGCGCAAGCCAGGACGGCTGACGCGCTCGATACGCTCGATCACTGGGCGACCGGCGTAGTACTTCAAGGCAATAACGAGTTCAGACTTGCCAGCTTCTTGAACGACTTTGAAGCCATCCACATAGCCTTCGTCTTTTAATACCTGTGCAATGGCCACTTTCACTTTGGAAGCAGGCACTGACACGGACACTTTAGCGACCATTTGCGCGTTACGAATACGCGTCAACAAGTCGGCGATAGGATCACTCATGCTCATTTGATTTTTCCTTCGCTCTTACCAGCTGGCCTTGGTCATTCCCGGGATTTCGCCCGCGAACGCCATCTCGCGCACTTTCATGCGGCCGAGACCAAATTGACGGTAGGTGCCGCGTGGGCGACCCGTGATCGAGCAGCGGTTACGCTGGCGAGTGGGGTTGGCGTTGCGCGGCTGCTTTTGCAGTTCGAGACGGGCGGCCATGCGCTCGTCGTCGCTCTTCTTGGCATCATTGATGACAGCCTTGAGAGCGGCAAATTTGGGTGCGTACTTGGCGACGAGTTTGTCGCGCTTGAGTTCGCGTTGGATGAGTGCCATTTTAGCCACGGATCACCTCAGTTCTTGAACGGGAAGCGGAAACCAGCGAGCAGTGCTTTGCACTCTTCGTCGGTTTTAGCGGTGGTGGTGATGCTGATGTTCAGGCCGCGCAAAGCATCTACTTTGTCGTACTCAATTTCAGGAAAGATGATCTGCTCTTTCACACCGATGTTGTAGTTACCACGGCCATCGAATGCACGGCCGGAAATACCACGGAAATCTCGTACACGCGGCAAAGCCACGGTCACGAAGCGATCCAAAAATTCGTACATATGCTCACCGCGCAGGGTGACCATGCAACCGATGGGTAGACCTTCGCGGATTTTGAAACCGGCGATAGGCTTTTTAGCCTTGGTTACCACCGGCTTTTGACCTGCGATTTTGGTCATGTCGCTGACAGCGCTGTCCATAACTTTTTTATCCGCAACCGCTTCGCTCACACCCATGTTCAAGGTGATTTTGGTCAAACGGGGCACCTGCATGACGGAGGTGTAACCGAACTGCTTCATCAGCTCGGGAGCGATTTTGTCTTTGTAGATTTGCTTGAGGCGTGCCATTTTTATGCTGCCTTAATTTCTTCGCCGCTGGACTTGTAAACGCGAACGCGTTTGCCATCGGCTAACAATTTGATGCCCACGCGGTCCGCCTTGCCGGTAGCGCCGTTGAAAATGGCGATATTGGACTGATGGATAGGCATGGTCTTTTCAACGATGCCGCCGGTGGTGTTTTTCAGCGGGTTAGGCTTGGCGTGTTTTTTCACCAAGTTAATGCCGTCAACCACCACATGGCTGTCGTCTTTGCGCAGCGACACGGTGCCGCGCTTGCCTTTGTCACGACCGGCGATCACGATCACCTGGTCGCCTGAGCGAATTTTGTTCATGGCTTTTCAGTCCTTACAGAACTTCTGGGGCCAAAGACACGATCTTCATGAACTTCTCGTTACGCAGTTCACGCGTTACGGGTCCAAAGATGCGGGTGCCAATAGGCTCCAACTTGTTGTTAAGCAGCACAGCGGCATTGCCGTCAAACTTGACGAGCGAGCCATCGCTGCGGCGAATGCCCTTGGCGGTGCGAACCACCACAGCGCTGTAGACCTCGCCTTTTTTGACGCGGGCACGGGGTGCAGCTTCTTTAATGCTGACCTTGATTACATCGCCAACAGATGCATAACGGCGTTTGGAGCCGCCTAGCACCTTGATACACAGCACGGATTTAGCGCCCGTGTTGTCGGCGACATCTAGTCGAGATTCGGTTTGGATCATTTGTCTAATCTTCCCAACTTAGCCTCTGAGGGTACTTGCAGCAGCACTATCGCCACGCAAACACCAGCAGAACCAGTTTTGGGCCCGTCGCTACCTGTTTTTGCAAACTGGCAACGTTTGGGCGGATATGCGCAATCAGCTTTACTACACTTGATGCGGGTTGCGCTTCAAGTGTAGCAACGCCTTTTTGCGCGAAGCCTTTGATTATGCCATAACTTGCGTGCGTTTGTCAAAGTGTCTGTGTTTCTGTCGATATTCTGCGGCAGATGCAACTTTGGTACAACACCACCCCATAAGTGCCGGAACGCCTTATGCTTAGGGTTTACACGTATGACTACCCCGGCCCTATGAATAAAGCATCTAAAACCATCAGTTTGGCCCTGCAAGGCGGGGGCTCGCACGGCGCTTTTACCTGGGGCGTGCTGGATATGATGCTGGAGGACGGTCGGCTGGAGATAGACGGCATCAGCGGCACGAGTGCTGGCGCTATGAATGCTCTGGCGTTGGGGCATGGTTTTGCGTTGGCACAAAACACCAAAAATGCAAAAGGCATAGCAGCCGATCCCCGCGAGGCGGCGCGTGAGGCGCTGGCCAAGTTTTGGGCCGAAGTCGTGCAACTGGGCGCCGCCAGCAGCTTGCAGCGCAGCATGGTGAATGTGTGGCTGGGTGGCTGGCGCATGGCAGGCCAGTCGCTGCCGCAAAGCACGTTGTCACCCTACCACACCAACCCACTGGACATCAATCCGCTGCGCCGTTTGGTGGAGAAACTCTTCGATTTTGAACGCATTGGCAAGCTAGCGGGGCCCCGGATATTCATCTCCGCCACCCATGTGAAGACCGGCAAAGCAGAGATTTTCAGCGGCAAGCGCCTGACCAGCGCGTCACTGATGGCCTCGGCCTGCCTGCCCATGCTGTTCCAGGCGGTAGAGGTGGAGGGTGAGCACTACTGGGACGGCGGCTACTCTGGTAACCCGGCGATGCACCCGCTGATTTACCGCTGCCACGCCAGCGACGTGGTGCTGGTGCAAATCAACCCCTTGGCGCGCAACGCGGTCCCCACTGACGGCGCGGACATCATGGAGCGCATCAATGAGCTGACGTTCAATGCCAGCCTGTTGGCGCAAATGCGCTCGATGGATTTTGTCAACCGCATGCTCGAACGCGGCCATTTGGACGCTGAGCGCTACCGTAAAGTGCTGCTGCACCGCATTGACGGCGGTGAGGCACTGGAGGCCTTTCCTACGGCGAGCAAAAGCACGGCGGATGGCCCCACCATCGACAAGCTGCATGCCCTGGGCCGCGAATGCGCGCAGCGCTGGCTGAAAAAGCGCTTTAACGATCTGGGCGTGAAAACCACCGTCGATATTGCTCGCGACTACTTGGACGATATGCGCATGGGGAGTTTGGGGGACTAGTCGGCTGCACGGGGTTTTTGCTGGGCATGTGAGTGGCCAGGCAACAGACTTACTCACTAATAAATAGCACTCCGTCGAAGCAGGCCAGTGGGGTACGCAGGGGAATGCCGATAATCTGAATTTCGGGCACGGTTTGGATCATTCAATCGCTTTTTGAGCTGCCAGAGCCGCTAAAGCCATTCAAACGTCACCTCAAGCAAGCCTACGAGCTATGCATTGCCTAGCAGCACCGGCATGTTTTCTGCCGGCTAACAGCTTATTTCATTTAAAAATCGCGCAAATTTGCTGTTACGGAGCATTTGAGAGCCCCTGGAGGCCAGAAAATCGGCTGAAAACCGCAAATTTACCGATTTGGGAGCCGTTTTTATGGAGTCTATCGCGCTGTAGCCCTTTAGACTATTGCGGTAGAAGCTATCTAATTCATAGCAAACCGCACCTGCCACTATGCAAACAAGGTGGCCGCCGCCTGCACATCATGGCGCGCTACCCAGGCGCGCGACGCGCTGAAATGACCGCAGCCCAAGAAGGGAGCAGGGGGACGCAAAGCTGACAGTGGCGAAGGGTGGTTGGCGGTCAGCACCAAATGCCTTTGGTCGTGGTTGTGCTCCGCAATCAAGGCTTGCTTGGCCTGTGCGTGGCCGCCCCAGAGCATGAATACGACGGGGCTAGTTTGGCGGGCGCAGGCCTGGATGAGGCTGTCGGTCAGCAGCTCCCAGCCGCGTTTGGCATGGCTTGCGGGTTGCGCATTTTCTACGGTGAGGGTGGAGTTAAGCAGCAACACCCCTTGCTCGGCCCAGTGCTGTAGCGAGCCGTGGGCGGGGGCTGGCAAGCCCAAGTCGCGCTGGCGTTCTTTGAAGATATTGCGCAAACTGGGCGGTATCTTTACCCCCCTTGCCACTGAGAACGCTAGCCCTTCGCCTTGCCCGGGGCCGTGGTAGGGGTCTTGGCCCAGGATGACGGCCTTGACGCTGGCCAGCGGCGTGAGTTGCAATGCGCGTAAGGGCTGGGGCGGGTAGATGGTGGCACCGTCCGTTTGGCGTTGGTACAAAAAAACTTGCAGTGCGCGCCCGGCCTCGCCTTGCCAAAACTCACCCACCACTGCCTGCCAGTCGCCCGCCACCGGCCAAGGCGGGGGCTGTAAGGTGTGTGCGACCTTGGCAACCGCGTCTGTTTGTATACCCAATTGCAGAGCGCTCTGAGTATCCAAATAAGAGAACAAATCAGCCATAAGCCATTAAGAATATTGCGCAAGCAGCTATATTATAAATAGCAGTCAGGGTGAGCTAAAAAGCCTATGCAAACAGCTGGGTCAGCGCCAAACCGGGCTCGTCAGCGCGCATAAAGGCCTCGCCGACCAAGAAAGCGTGCACGCCCGCTGCGCGCATTTTTTGTACATCTTGCGCGTTGGCAATGCCGCTTTCGGTCACCAGCAGCTTGTCCTTGGGCACCTCGGCCAGCATGCCCAGCGTGGTGTCCAGACTCACTTCAAAGGTTTTCAGGTTGCGGTTATTGATGCCCAGCATGGTTTTATGCGGCACGTTGGGCAGCTTGAGGGCCCGCTCCAGCTCGGCACGGTCATGCACCTCGACCAGCACGGCCATGTCCAGGGTCAGGGCAATGGCCTGCAAATCGGCCATCTGCGTGTCATCCAGGCAGGCGGCGATCAGCAAAATGCAGTCCGCACCCATAGCCCGTGATTCGTAGATTTGGTAGGCATCGACCATGAAGTCTTTGCGCAGCACCGGCAGTTGGCAACTGGCCCGGGCCTGGCGCAGGTAGTCGGGCGAGCCTTGGAAAAACTGCTTGTCAGTGAGTACTGACAAGCAGGCAGCGTTAACCAGTGCCTCGCCTTTCTTTTTGGTCTCGCTGTTGCCGTCGGCATAGCTTTGGGCAATGTCGGCGGCAAAAAACTCTTCGCGCAGCACGCCTTTGGAGGGCGAAGCTTTCTTTACCTCGGCAATCACCGCCGCCTGACCCGCTGCTATTTTGGCCCGCATCGCGCCGACATAGTCGCGCACCAGCACCCGGCTCTCTGCGTCGGCGCGCATGTCCACAAACGGCATTTTCTTCACCGCAGCGGCAATCTCTTGGCGTTTCACTTCTACGATTTTTTGGAGGATGTCGGACATGGGGTTTGGTTTGTAAATTACGTGGATTCAGTGGCTGACGTGCTGCTTGCGGCGCGCCAGCAGCCACGGCAGGCGCAGTAAAAATTCGGTGAACAGGCGGGTATGCATCCAGGTGAGCAACACATTGTCGCGCAGATATTTGAAGTGCGACACACCACCCTCCTCAGGGCTAAAGTATTTCACCGGCGCGTCGATGTTGATGGGGCGAACGCCGTCCCAGCACAGGCGCACGGCCACTTCGGGGTCAAAGTCAAAGCGGCGCATCCAGCGGCTGCCCTGCATCACCTTTTGCAGCGGGCGCAGGGGGTAGACCCGAAAGCCGTAGAGCGAGTCGCCCACGCCTGCACCGAGGGTTTCCAGATTGGCCCAATTATTGGACACCTTGCGGCCGTTCACCCGCAGGGCCGGGGCGCTGGCATCGAACACGGGTTTACCCAAAATCATGGCGCTGGGCTGGGCGATGGAGCGGGCCATGAAGGTGGCTATGAGCTCGGCGGGGTGCTGGCCGTCGGCGTCCATGGCCAGGGCATGGGTAAAGCCCCGGTTGAGTGCCTCGGTAATGCCATGCAGCACGGCGCTGCCCTTGCCGCCGTTGCTGGGCTGCACAAACACCTGCAGTCCGGGGTCTTGGGCCGCCTCGGCCTGCAGCAGCGCCGTGCTCTCGTCGGTGCTGCCGTCTACCACGACCCACACCGGCGACCATTGGGCGCGAATGCTGCGCACCGTCTGCAATACTTTGGCCCCGGGGTTGTAACAGGGGATCAGCACCACATGGGTGGTGGAGGCCGGTATGCTCATAGCGCCTCCAGTACAGTGGTGCGGGGCACGCTCTGGGTGGGCCTGCGCTGAGACGGCGAATGGTAATATGGCATCAGTAAGGTGTATTTTTGCTAGCAACTAGAATCAATGCACCGCGCCAGACTTTAAAATCTGGCGTGCTTTAACCCCCAATTGATAGGTCAAGTTTAATGGAATCCTCGGCAGCCCCCACCGCCATCGCTATCCCGCAGCCCGAACTCGAGGCCGAAGTCATTGGGCTGCTCATCAGCGCGCTGAATTTAGAGGTCAAGCCCAGCGAAGTGACCGCCGATACGCCCTTGTACGGCGACGGCTTGGGGCTGGACTCTATCGATATTCTTGAAATCGCTTTGGCGGTGTCCAAGCGCTACGGCTTTCAAATGCGCTCGGACGATCCCCGCAACGTAGAGAGCTTTGCCTCCATACGGGCATTGAGCTTGTACATTGCCCAAGAGCGCACCAAATAAAGCCCCGCAGCCAGGGGCGCAGCACAAAGGCCATAGCTTGTTAAAAGGCGCCTTCATCGTTGCTTTGATCACCGGCTACGCCCTGATCAGCCACTTCGCATTGATTTTGCCGGACGGCAGAACCATTGCAGCAGCGCTGGCGGTGGGCGTGCCCGCCGCGGCCTTGGTGTGGTTTATTACGCACTGGGTTTTTAAATTTCTGTCGCAGCCCGATTTGCCTTGGGGGCAAAAATCGCTGCGCTTTACCTTGGCCATAGCTTTGGCACTGGCTACCGTGCTAGCTCCCCTATGGTGGGCTTGGCCTTTGGTATTGGCAAACGCCGACACCTTGTATTTTGCGCAGCACTTGGGCACCAACGCCCTGCTCACCTGGGTTTTTGGCCACACCTTGGTGGCGGGTTCCACACCTCTGGTGGTGACCTTTGCCCGTATGGTGCACCGCGATTTGCCGCCCGAAATTGCCGCTTACGCGCGCCAGGTTACCGTCGCCTGGACCGGGTTTTTTCTGGTGACCTGCGCCTTGTCTATCATTTTGTACACCACCGCGCCCTTGGCGGTGTGGTCGGCGTTTGGCGTGTTGCTGCAATGGCCTTCGGTGATTGTGTTTTTTGTAGGTGAGTACTTGCTGCGCCGCATGCTATTCAAGGACTTTGACCACGCCAGCATGCAGCAAGGCTTTGAGGCCTACCAAAGCCACCAGGCGAGCCCCAGCGCTGCGGCGGCGATCACCCCACTCAAACCTTGACGGCTCTGCGATGCTGCCCCTCGTTACGCATACCCAGTTAAGCGACCCTATCGCCTACCGCGAGGGCATGGCTATTTCTGTAGCCCAGTATCTGGCCGATGTAGCCCATTGCGCCACCCGCTTGCCCGATGCCCAATATGTGCTGCTGGCCTGCCAAGACCGCTACGCCTTTGCCGTCGGCTTGGGCGCGGCTTGGGTGCGTCAGCAAAGCTGCCTGCTGCCTTCGACGCATACTGAGGAGCTGATCGGTAAACTGGCCAGCACGCACGAGGCCTTGTATTGCCTGACCGATGAGCGCGCCTGCAGCATCGAGTTGCCGCAAACCTACATCACCGACTGGTTGCTCCAAGCTGGCACGCAGCCAGCGCTCTCCTTTTCCTCGGTGCCTCTCATTGACCCTGAGCATGTAGCGGCGTATGTCTTTACCTCGGGCAGCACCGGCTTGCCAGTGCCCCACAGCAAAACCTGGGGGCGCTTGGTAATCAACGTGCAAAGCGAAGGCCAGCGTCTGGGCGTGGTGCCAGGCAGCCGGTACACCATGGTGGGCACGGTGCCTCCGCAGCACATGTACGGCTTTGAGTCCACCGTACTGATAGCCATGCAAAATGCAGCGGCTTTTGAATCCGGCAAACCGTTTTACCCCGCCGATATAGAGCGCACCATCGCGCGCACGCCACGCCCACGCGCGCTGGTGACCACGCCCTTTCATTTACGCGCCTTCATCACCGAAGTGGCGGCGCCCTCGCCCATCGATTTACTGGTCTGCGCCACCGCGCCTTTGACAGCCGCCCTGGCTGTAGAGGCCGAGGAAAAAACCCAAGCCCGGTTGCTGGAGATTTACGGCAGCACCGAAACTGGCCAGCTTGCCACGCGGCAAACTTCGCAGACCGGCAACTGGACTACCTTTGACGGCATCCAGATTGCGCACGCAGGCGGCAAACCGTTTGCCAGCGGCGCGCAGATAGAAGGCAGTGTAGAAGTCAACGATGTGTTGGAACTCAAGAGCGAGCGGGTTTTCATTCTCCACGGCAGAACCATCGACATGGTCAATGTGGCGGGCAAGAGCACGACCTTGGGCCATTTGAACCACCAACTGCTGTCCATACCCGGCGTAGAAGACGGCGCTTTTTTTCTACCTAATGAAACCACCGAAGGGGTAGGCAACACCACCCGTCTGGCTGCCGTGGTGGTGGCCCCGGGTTTGAGCATGGAAGCTTTGCAGCAAGCGCTGCGCCGCAAGATTGCGCCTGCGTTTTTACCCCGGCCATTGAAATTGGTGCCCACACTGCCCCGCAACAGCACTGGCAAGCTGCCACGCGAGGCCTTGCTGGCATTCATCCACGCGCCCCAAGGCCAGCCAAGCCCCTCTCCAATGACGGGGCCATGATGACTGAGCAACGCATCGATATCCCGCAAGTGCACCCCTGCTATGCAGGCCACTTTCCGGGGCAACCGATTTTGCCTGGCGTATTGATGCTGGAGCGGGTGATGGTTTTTGCCCAAAGCCAACTGACAGGCTCCTTAAAAAACTTTAGCCTGGTTAACGTGAAGTTCCTGGCACCGGTACTGCCCGGGGCCAAACTGTGCGTGCGCCTGACCACCCCCCATCGCGCTGAGTACAAGTTCACAGTGCAGCTACTGGGCGAGGGCGGTGCGCCTGACACCTTGGCTTGTAGCGGCCAATTGCGCATTCTTGCGGATCAAACAGCTTCGTAATGGCCGCAGCCCGCAAACCCGCACCCACAGCCGCACCGGGCGATAGCAAAACACCGTGGGCGCACAACAAAGAGCGCGGCAACATGGCTGCGCTGCAATTGATGTCGTGGATCGCTTTGCACCTGGGCCGTGGTATCTCACGCGGGGTACTGCTATTTGTGATGGCGTATTTTTATCTCTCTTCTTCCTCGGCGCGCAAAGCCTCGCGCGAGTTTCTCTCGCGCATCCCGCATCAGTCCACCGGACGGTTGGCCGTGTTCAAGCATTTGCATGCCTTTGGCGCGGTCACGCTAGATCGGATCTATTTTCTCAATGGCCGTCTCGACCTTTTCAACATCAGCGTCAACGATCCAAACAATCTGGCGCTGGGCACTGCCAGCAGTGGCGCAGGCATGTTTTTAATGGGCGCGCACATGGGCAGCTTTGAGTGCGTGCGCGGCATTGCGCGCGACCATCCGCAGCTCAAGATGGTGCTACTGATGTATGAGGAGAATGCCCGCAACATCAAAAAACTGCTGAACGCCATCAACCCCGATGCCCAGCAAGACATCATCGGTCTGGGCCGTCCTGGCGCGATGCTGGCGGTGAAAGAGCAGTTGGGCCAAGGCGCTTTGATTGGTGTGTTGGCTGACCGCTCTTTGGACGACACGGGCAGTGTGTTGGTCAGTCTACTGGGTAGCGCGGCAGCGTTTCCCTCGGGCCCGTTTCGTATGGCGGCGATGCTGGGGCATCCGGTGTACTTTATGACGGGCACCTACCATGGAGGCAACCGCTACACCATCCACCTGGACCTGATTATGGACGCGGCCAGCATCGCCGCCAACCGCGAGCAGGCCAGCCAGCGCGCCTTGGAGCGCTACGTACAGTTGATAGAGCAGCATTGCCTGGCAGCACCCTACAATTGGTTTAATTTTTTCGATTTTTGGCAAACCAACGCGCAACGCCCATGAAAACATTTTCTGCTTTGATCCTGAGCATCGCCATGGCCTGCGGCACTCGTGTGCACGCCAGCGATATTGACATGCCCAGCCTGATGCAGCTTTTTGCCGCCAGCAAAAGCATCAAGGCCGAGTTTGTCGAGCGCAAATACCTGCGCGTGCTCGATGCGCCTGTGGAGTCGCGCGGCGACCTGCTGTTTCAAGCCCCCAGTCGCCTGGAAAAACGCACGCAGCACCCCAGAGCAGAAACCATGCTGATCGAAGGAAACAAGGTATCCATAGAGCGCGGTACTTTCAAGCGCAGCATGTCGTTGGACGAGTTTGCGGACATGGCCTCTTTGGTGCAAAGCTTGACGGCTACCTTCCGAGGCGATCAGGCGGGGATTGAAAAGTATTTTGATTGGCGTTTAACGGGCCCGGCCGCTAAATGGCAGTTGGTGCTCAAACCCAAGCACAGTAAACTTTTTGTGCTGTTACAAGAAATTCGCTTGTCTGGCACAGACAGCTACGTCCATACTGTGGAGACCAGCTTGACAGACGGAGATCGATCATTGATGACGCTAGGCAGACCGATCCGGGTAGCTGCGCCGTAACGCAGTCAAATTGCAGTGGCGCTCAAATCATGCCGCCATTGATCGAGATGATTTGCCCGGTAATGTAGCCCGCATCCTTGCTGGCCAGAAAAGCTACTAAAGCCGCCACTTCCTGCGCGGTGCCCATGCGCTTCATAGGCACCATGCGTGCCACCGTCTCGGCATCAAACAATCCTTCCACCATGGGCGAATCAATAATCCCGGGCGCAACTACGTTCACAGTCACACCCCGGCTGGCCACCTCTTGCGCAAGTGCCTTGGTGGCACCGTGCAGCGCTGCTTTGGCCGCTGCGTAGTTCACTTGTCCTCGGTTACCCGCGATGGCCGCCACCGAGGAGATGTTGATAATGCGGCCATGGCGGGTGCGCAGCATGGGCAGCATCAGCGGTTGGGTGACGTTGAAAAATCCGTTCAACGATACATCGATCACGCGGCTCCACTGCTCGCTGCGCATGCCAGCAAATACCGCGTCGTCGTGGATACCCGCGCAGTTGACGATCACCTGGAATGCTTTTTCTTCGGCCAGTGGCTCTACTGCCGCGCGCACGGCCTGCGCATCCGTGATGTCAAAACTCAAGGCTCGGGCTGCACCCCCTGCATCCATAATTTTTTGTGCCAATGCTTGAGCCGTGTGCAACGCGCTGTTGGCGTGTATGAACACCTCAAATCCATCCAGGGCCAACTTCTCACATATCGCCGAGCCCAAGGCCCCGCTGCCGCCCGTGACCAGTGCCCGCTTCAAATCCGCCATTGCTCTCACTCCATTCATTAAGACACTAGCACCACGGTGGCTTTACCTTTGAGCAAAGTGTGCGCTACAGCTGTCACTGCAAATTCATACACCATACTGTTGTCGTCGCCCATCAGTTGGGTAGCGCAAATTTCCAAGTCTGCGTCTACATCGTCCAATCTGCTGACACTGAACTCTACCGC
>JAYVGI010000171.1:0-58934 GCA_043772355.1 Polaromonas sp. | reverse complement strand
GGCTATCAAGCTCGTGCGACATGAGTTCCATGGTGATTGGAATTATCAAATTCTATCGGGTTGATATTGCTTATGTTATTTGTTAACAGGCCCTAAGCTTGTACCAAGCGCGGCCGTGGCTGCCCCATAAGTCAGCACCGTAACCACAATGGCCACAATTAGCACCAAGATCTGCCCCATCGCTCCACAACCCCCGCCCCCGCCGTCACAAGGCGCTGGCAGCAGGTTGGGCGTGCGCTGGCGCTGGGGTAGTTGCCGTGATGATTTGAGTTTAGGGGCTGGTAGCCAAAGTTAAAGTCAGCGCCGTTTCGCGTTTGGCCGGGGATGGCCCCAATGACGCTGCCCCCGCTGCTGGTGCCGATGGGGGCGAAGTTGGGGTTGCCGCTGCTGTCCCGGGGGTTGACTTCGTCAATGCCCACACCGTAGCGGGCCAGTGCCTCGCCGCCCGCGACCAGTTGGCGCTGCACGTTGCCTTGCTGGCTGACCTGCAGGGCTTTGCCGCTCAGGTCGTTGATGAGGCTGCGGTTGTTGGCTGGCTGGTTGTCGTCGGTGACGGCTGTCAGGTTGCCGTTGACATCGTACCGGCTGCGGCTGGTGCTGAGGGTCTATTTCTTCGGGCTGATCCAGCAGATCGGTTTTGAAATCGAATTCTTAGGCGGGTATGATGGCGAGCATGACACCCAGGCCGCTGTACCGTTTTGAATGGGATTCCAACAAGGAGCGCACCAACGTGCAAAAGCACGATGGGGTGACATTTCAGTTGGCTAGCACTGTCCTGCATGACCCCTTGGCCCTAACGATTTACGATGATGAGCATAGCGACCAGGAAGAGCGCTGGGTGAGCATGGGGCAGGCTGAAAATGGCCAAACATTGGTGGTGGTACACACCTTTGTGCAGCTAGATGCCCAGCACATTGAGGTGCGGCTAATCTCCGCCCGCAAGGCGGATAAGCAAGAGCGACAAGACTATGAGCAGGCCCCGCGATAAGGTAGCTAAAACGGTTGTCAAAGTACCCACTTTTAAGGTGATAGCATGAACGAACATTACGACTTTTCAAAAGGCCAACGCGGCAAGTTCTACCAAGCTAACGCGGTATTTCAACTCCCCGTGTATCTGGACGAGCGGGTGCAAGGCTACCTGGCTGCCAAAGCGCAGGCCAAGGGCATTGACTTGTCGGCCTTGGTCAATGATTTGCTCCAACGCGAGATTGAGCTGGTGGAGGCGATGGGGTAAGGGATTGAGCAAAGGCTATGAAAAAAGCACGCAATTGAGAAAATAGATGCTCTGCATTGCGTAGCTGCTTGCGCATATTTCTCATAGGCCGACGGAGGATAGACGCCTTGAAGCCGCTCAAGACTGCCGCTTTAGTGCGAGCGCAAGGCGCTGGGAGAGCCCCGTAACCTTGGATGCGTTACCACGGTCAAAACCGTCTTCAAGACAGGTGTTCCAAAGGCTTACGATGTTGCATTTCAAGACCTGACCCTTGCGCTTGTGCGTGCTTGGGCGCTTGAGTGCAAGATGGGTTTACCGGACGCTTACCTTTGAAATACAGCGAGAGCAGCTACGTAATAAATAGCGTTTTCGGTGTGAAAAATGACTTGCAGCGCTTATGCTGATAACGAGTTGACTGCATGAAAATGGGAAATGGGAAATGGGAGACTTGACTCTCCTGGCCGGTTTAATTTCATTTGACCCCGATTTTTGACTGCGTTCAGTGAAGATGGATTGGCAGATGCTTGCGCATTAGTCGAAACTGATTACGTAGAAATGGGAAACGGGAGACTTGACCCTCGCGGCTGCTGGGGTAGTTGCCGTTGATGGGCTGGTAGCCAAAGTTGAAGTCGGCCCCGTTGCGCGTTTGGCCGGGGATGGTGCCGGTGACTACGCCGTTGCTGCTGGTGCTGCACCGGACGGGAGGCTGAATTTACCGACAATATATGCCTCTAGCCCAATGAACTATTGCGGTAGCAGCTATTTAGTTAGTAGCGGTTACAACCCTTTTACCGCGTTCTTGCATGTCAGCGAACACACGCTAGGTATCAGTTTTTATTTGATCCGACCCCACTTACGCCTCCTTAGTCTACCGTCGCATATACCAAACTGATCGCTCTGAGTGCTTGCGTCAGGCTCTTATTATGGTTGCGATTGGCACCACTCAATTCTTTTTTGCATGATTTGAAGCCCTGGTAGGAGGTATTCTGAGGAACTGAAAAATCCTTCGGCCTCAATTTTTTTTCCTACAGGACTACGCTTAAAACTCTCAACTCGACTCCTCGCAATGTCATCTAACTCTTCCACAGGTAGATTCGGAGTTTGAGAAATACCCATCTCCCTCAGAACTAGCGCGTTTGTACGCAAAACAAATTTCTCACCTGCCTCACTGTCGTAAAACTGCAGAGCATCTAAAAGCTCTGAAGCAGTAAACTTTTCAACAATTCTCTCCGCAATACCAGCTCTCATCGTGGTGCGATCTACACTGTCGAGGCATGCCATATAACGTTGCGCATCTAAATTTTCTTTTGTTACCGCTTGAAGGCCAACTAGAAATGGTCTTTTAAAACCAAAAATAATCATCTCCTCAATTTTCATGCGTTTGACGAGCTTGATCGCCGAATCAGTTGACTTTTGTTCAAGTGCCATACATCCAGTCCAAATAAACGAAAAAAGACAAACCAATACCGTGACAGTTTTTTTGTCGAGAGGCATCATAATATTTCCTTGTTTAGCTCTCATCAACGTTTAGCCCTTATCGTGTTCAGATACCCAACCGCTTGTCGATCCAGCGCTCTGAAAGCCAGCGGCCCATAGTTATCGTTACCGGCAGCCGCTGCGTATCGGGTCACCAGTTGTGCAAAACCCTGCCCAGCAAGGCCCTCTGCTGGTTGCCGAACGTTGAGTCCTTCGTTGTTATAACGGTTCTCGCCAGCACCACTCGTATACATAAATAAATGGCCGTCGACCTCAACAACTGTGCGCCTAATCGTACCAGGATACACATCATGTTTTTCAGTCGTAATATTAACAATGCCGTCGGGCACGCGCTCCTGAGTAATTACGCCTATTGGGTAGGTATAGTTATTTGGATTATCTAGTTTAGAAGAAGGAATCACGTTGCCTACAGGAACTGCAAATACTACTGAATTTCCACCGATGTTTGCAGGCGCAGGCTCAAGGTTCTTGCCGGGAAAACCGTAGCGCTTTTCAAGTACCTCTTTACGCACAAATTCTTTATCGATACCCAGCTCTTGATCAACCGGGCCAAGATAAGTTATGAGCCCATACTTATGGTACGTTAAATTGCTTGTATTGTTCAACGCTTCTTCAGGGTATGGTCGAATGTCGTAGCTATTGTTAGCAAACCCGTCGGCCTTTGACGAACCAGTCATCGAACTTCCAACTCCCTGCTTCACGAGTCCCTTAAGGTCTTTTCCGTATTTCTCGACCAACTCCTCTGTTACAGCTGTGGAGGCACTATCTGGAGCAGATTTCAGGAGGTCTTTCACTTGCTTGACGTATTCGCCTGGTTTATCCCGCACAATTCCAAATTTCGCGCTCTCAGTGTCTAAGGGTATCGATTTACCATTGGATTTATCAGCGACTTGGATAAGAGCCGCATCTTCCTCACCAGGACGATAAAGTGCGTTTTGCGGCTTTGAACCGTAGTTCACAGCCATTCTGTCTTCCCAGTCTTGGTTCATTGCACCTGCACCGTCGTCAAACTGGGTGCCGCTGGCGAAGTCCGCTGCCGTGAGTCCTCTGGCTCGTATATTGCCCCCACCCAACAACTCATCCTGCGCCAGCGCAGTCGCTTGGCTTGCAGCGCCAGGTGAATTGGCCAAGTTTGTAGCCGCCCCCGAAGCAAAGCGGTTCGCCTGCCGCTGGTTCTCACTGTGCGCATCCCGTAGCGCCATCTCCTGCTGCCCCGCACTCACCAGCCCGTCCTTAAAGCTCTCGCCCAGCGCCTGGCCGAAGGCATCGGTGGCCACCTGCGTGATGCTGACCCTGCCGCCGCGTGCGGCTGCGGTGGCCAGGCCTGCGGCAAAGCCTGTCAGACTGGCGCGGGCCAGCTTGCCGCCAACCTCGCCCAAGCTGCTAAAGGCACCCGCACCGTTGTTGGCTGCGCTCAGGGCTTCGCTCACCCCAAAGCTCACGCCTGCGCCTACGGCTGCGGCGGCCACGCCTTTCCAGCTGAATTTGTCTTGCAAGCCGGTGACAACGGCTATGCCCTGAGTCAGGGCGTTGCCTACCGCTGCGCGGGTGATGACGCTGCCCAGGCCCGCACCGGCAAATGCGCCACTTCCTGCTAGCCCACCCGAGACGGCACCGCCAATGGCGGCCAGGGCTACGCCTTTCCAGCTGAACTCGGTTTGTACGCCGATGGCGATGCCTACGCCTTGGCTGACCACCGAGCCTGCGATGCCGCCGATCACACCTGCCGCCACTGCAACGCCTGCGCCATAGGTGCCGCCCAATGCGGCTGCACCAGCAGCAAAGGTGCCTGCGGCTCCACCACCTGCGGCAGCAGCGGTGGCCCCTGCCGCCGCACCCGTAAGGCCACCACTGGCTGCCGCAAACGCACCCGCCGTATACACCGTGACCACAATCGCCACAATGATCACCAAGATCTGCCCCATCCCGCCACAGCCATCATCCTCCCCGCCACTGGCCCCAGGCAGGTTCGGCGTGCTGTCGCCTTGCACCTTGCTCGGGTCATAGGGCTTGAAGCTGCCGGTACTGCCTGCACCCCCCACGGCGCTGTTGGCCCCGTAGTTGTGCAGAGTGCCTACCCGGTTGGGGATGCTCAGGGTTTGGCCCACGCGCAGGTCGCTGTTGCCGCTCAGGCCGTTGGCATCCGCTATGCGGTACCACAGGCTGCTGTCGCCGTAGGCCCCTTGGGCAATCGTCTGCAGGGTGTCGCCAGTGGCTACCTGGTAGCTGCCTGCGCTGGCGTTGGGGTAGTTGCCGTTGATGGGCTGGTAGCCAAAGTTAAAGTCGGCCCCGTTTCTCACCTGGCCGGGGATGGCGCCGATGACGCTGCCCCCGCTGCTGGTGCCGATGGGGGCGAAGTTGGGGTTGCCGCTGGAGTCGCGGGGGTTGACTTCGTCAATGCCCACGCCGTAGCGGGCCAATACTTCGCCGCCCACCACCAGTTGGCGCTGCACATTGCCGCTTTGGCTGACCTGCAGGGCTTTGCCGCTGATGTCGTTGACAAAGCTGCGGTTGTTCTCGCCTTTGGTGTCGTCGGTGATGGCGGTGAGGTTGCCGTTGACGTCGTAGTGGCTGCGGCTGGTGCCGGGGGTGAACAGGGTGCTGGTGCCGCTGGTGGAGGCTTGTTGGTAGGTGCCTGCCCGCTGCAGGGCCATGGTGTAGTGGTTGTTGTAGCGGCTGGACTCGTAGTTCTCCAGGGTGTAGGCAGTCAGGTTGCCTGCGCCGTCGTAGCCGCCTTGATAGTTGATGACGTTTCTCAGGGTGTTGTCTGCGCTGTAGACGACTTGGGTGAGCAAGCGGCCGTTGTCGTCAAAGCGGTTGACGCGGGTCTCTGAGCCGTTGCCGGGGTTGGCGCTGCCTGCGGCGTTGGTGCCGTACAGGGCGTTGACGTAGGCTTGGCTCAGTGTTCCAGCCGGGCCGGTCTGCACCACGCGGTCTGCGCCGTCGTAGACGCGGGTGTCTACCAAGGTGCCGTCGCGGGTGACGGTGCTCAGGCGGTTCAGCGCGTCGTAGCTGTAGGTCTCGGTGGCCTGGCCTTGGGTGGCGCTGTAGCTGGGGCCGTAGAGGGGCTGGCTGGACTCGGTGGTGCTACTATAGTAGCCTCCTCATTGAAAATAAATGCTATGTATTGCGTAGCTGCTCTCGCAATATTCCATTGGACTACAGGCGGATTTGCATCTTGAAAAGGGCTGAAAATGGTCAATTTTGAGGCTTCCGAGGGCGCAGGAGACTCGAAAATCGGTTTTGAACTGCTAATACGACCGTGCGGGAGCTGTTTTTAAGGTGTCTATGGGGCTGCAGACCAATAAAATTGTGCGGTAGCAGCTACTGAATAAATAGCGACTAGCATCATAGGGTAAACAGGCAAAGCAACCCATCCAACCTGCACCCACTACACGCTGCACCTACAATGGCGTTTACTGGCGCACCGCGCTGCAAAGGAATGCCATGAATGCTGTGATTAGCGAACGAATCCGGGTCGATGCACACCATGCCGTGCATCTTGTAGACGCGCGCTTGGTGCCTGGCGAAGAGGTTGAGGTGATTGTGCGGCCCGCGCAGGCTGCCAACACCACCGTGCCTAGCCTGTGGGAGCTGGCCTCCACCATGCGCATTGATGCGCCTGCCGACTACTCGGTCAACTTTGAACAGGTGCTGCGCTGATGTGGTTTTTAGATACAGGGTTTTTGATTGCCCTGTTCTCGCCGAAAGACACCTACCATGCGCAAGCGGCTGCGCTGCAAAGCCAGATACAGCGTGAGCGTTGCCCGCTATTGACCACCGAGGCAGTGGTGTTTGAGGTGGGCGCGGCGTTTTCTAAAGCGGCTAACCGCGCTGTGGGCAGCGCCATCATCCACACCTTACTGCACGACCTGTCGATTGAAACCGCACCCATCACCGCGACCCTGCGGGACAAAGCCATTGCCTTGTTTGCGCAGCACCATGACAAAGACTGGAGCCTGTGCGACTGCGCCAGTTTTGAGCTGATGCGCGAGCGAGGCATCACACACGCTTTGGCCGCTGACCACCACTTTAGCCAAGCGGGGTTCACAGCGCTGTTGCTGCAAGAGCCTGCTCACCACTAGACGTTTGGGATTTCTGTGGGGCCTGGAAATGCGATTCCATGGGCTGATGCTCTGGCGGTCTGGAAATTGGGTTTTGGTTGCCCATCTATCTATTTTTTGATTATTTTTAGAGATACATCGGGCTGTAGCCCAATAGAATATAGCGGGAAAAGCTATGGAGTTAGTAGCAAATACGGTATCGTCTTTAGCTGCACTATTACATGCCAACGAAGATGCGTTGGGTATCAGGTTTAACTTCATCTAACCTCGATTTTTGACTGCTCTCAGTCAAGATGGATTGACCAGATGCTTGCGCATCAGTCGAAAACTGATTACGTAGAAATGGGAAACGGGAGACTTGACTCTCGTGGTCCGACCCTCGTGGTCCTGCGATGTTGCATTTCAAGACCTGACCCTTGTGTGTCAATACCAAGACTATCGGCTGTTTTGTTGGGCAAATAGTCTGTGCCGACACACTAAATGCTCCTAAACTGCACTGCATGCCTACAATAGATAGATATTGAATGTTTTGATAAACCACGGAGTGCATCATGTTGCAGACTTACAAAGCACAGCTTGAAGGATCACAGCTTATTTGGCTAGGACAGCCGCCTGCCCTGCCAGAAC
The DNA here is from genome assembly GCA_043772355.1 of Polaromonas sp. Taxonomy (GTDB): domain Bacteria; phylum Pseudomonadota; class Gammaproteobacteria; order Burkholderiales; family Burkholderiaceae_C; genus JAAFIP01. The sequence goes on along the minus strand of JAYVGI010000171.1, from coordinate 51,533 downwards.
GCCATGAAGTCATCGTGGTGGTAGACACTAATGCGCTAACTACACCGGCACAAAATGCACCGTCCGATGCCTACAGCCTGTTTGAACAGCTAAGCGGTGCTTTAGGCCACGCCAGCCGCGCAGATATTGATGCCCAGCTAGCCGCTATGCGTGCTGAATGGGATCGACCCCTGGGTGTGTAATGGCTCACTCTATGCCTTTGCTGCTAGACACCAATGTTTTGATTTACAACTTACAGGGCACCCTGTCTGCCCAGGTGAAGGCATCTGTGCGACAAGCGATGGATGCCAAAAATGCCTACATCAGCGTGATCACGCGCATTGAGGTGCTGGGCTGGAAGGGCTACAGCGACATCACGTTGCAGCAAATGGGCCAGTTGCTGAGCAAGTTGCACGAGATACCATTGACTGAGGCAGTGGTGCAAGACACCATACGCATACGCAAGCAGTTTGGCTTGAAGCTGCCCGACGCAGTCATTGCCGCGTCCGCCATTGTGCAAGGTATTGGCTTATTGACGGGTAATGTCGATGATTTCAAGCGAGTGACAGACCTGCAGGTGCACAGTATTTGGCCAGCTTAGTTGCGAAGCGATGCATAGTTTACTGAGCAATAAATGCCTGAGCTGTACCGTTTTTGCAGGCTTTATCTGCCGCCAGCCCGATGGCCGGGGTGGTCGCCGTTATGCACCTATGGCGTTCACAGAGCATGGCGCGATCATGGCATCGATGGTGCTCAATTCACCGCGTGCCACAGAGTTGAGCATCTACGTAGTGCAGGCGTTTGTGCAACTGCGCAGCATGCTGGCAACGAACCGGGAGCTGTCCAACAAGCTGCATTTGCTGGAGCGCAAAGTAAGCAAACATGACCAGGCGATTGCGGAGTTGATCGATTCCATGCGCCAGTTGCTGGCCGCGCCTGTGGCGCATAAAAGGCCGATTGGCTTTGTGCATCCCAAAGAGGTGGTCAAACCCAAGGCCAAAGTGCTGAGTGCAGCAAAGAAGACCACAGCTGTCAAGCCTTCCCACACCAAGTAGCGCAAACTGTACGCGCTGAGGTGGTCGCACAGTGCGACTCACTCACTCACTACATATTCAGTAGATGCTTGCGCAATTATCTATTGGGCTGCAGGCTATTGGCGGCGGCGTAAAAGCGCACAAATTCGCCGATTATCGAGCCGATTTTTTTATGCTGGTGGTCTTGTAGCCATTTAAAATATTGTGGGAGAAGCTACGTAATAAATAGCGTAGTCGGTGTAGGAAATGATTTGCAGCGCTTATGCTGATAGCGAGTTGACTGCATCAAAATGGGAAATGGGAGACTTGACCCTCGTGGTCCTTGTGACCCTCGTGGTCCTTGCTTGTGCTTGCGACCCCTTGCTGGAGCGCATCAAAATGGGAAATGAGTGATCCTTGTGTGCGATTGCGATTGCGATTGCGATTGCGAGCGTTTTCAGCTCTCGGCTTTTTCCACCACTAACTTTAATCCTTGAAATTCCATAGCTTCTCGCAGATTTTGAAACATCTGAGATTGTTGAAGTGGCGAGATATTTTCAACTACGGCGCCGCCATCCCAGTGCTCGAAAATGTGAGGGTCAACAATGATGCATTGCAGCCCACCACTCAAACCAGCCTCAACTTGGAAAGAAACGCATTTTCTTTCTTCCCGATACTCGGCATCGAAACGCCCAGTAAATTGAACTTCGAATCCGCGTTCACTGCGCACACCTTGTTTATTGAGCCAAGTAAACATATTAGTTTCTTCCAAATTGATAAGCAGGTTTAAGTCGTACAGGGTCTAATCCCAAGATGTTAGGGTTTGCTTGCAGCGCGGGTAATTCTATCTGGCGAAATACGCTAGTTGGCCTTACTTGGCCTTGCAACGCGCGCACTTGGCCGCTAGCTTGTTCGACTAACGATTTAGACACTGAGCCCCATATATGATCCGCTTCAGAACGAGTAAAGGGCGAATGCGCGCCATATAGATCCATACTGTCTAGCCATTTGCCTCCTGGTGTCATCTCTAATGTACGGCCACCATTCTGTGCTGCGTACTCCTGAGAGCGAATGATGCCTTCACGGCCTCGGCCTAAGCCCGACCATAAGAGCAATTCGTCGCGCCCCGTTTGAAGGCCTAATTGCTGCACCGAATTGATAACGTCCGTTGGAGCCATGCCTGCAAGCGGATGGGCCACACCTCCGGAAGCTGCACTAGCCCGCAACCCCGTCCCGCCCACCACCCCCGACATCCCAGCCTTAGCCAGTGCAAACTGCCCCGCTGTCGCCACTGTCAATCCAGCCGCGCCAGCGCCTCGCAGCGCGTACATTGATGCCGAGCCATACTCGCCGCGTTGCCAGGCTTGGCCTGCTTGGTGGAAGTCTTCTTCGCCGACGAACAGGCCCAGCCCAGAGCGCAGGCCGCTGCCTATGGTGTAGGAGATGGGTTGATCGCCCTCCAGCACGCTCCAGCTATTGCTACCGCTAAAGCCTCTGCCAAAGTTGTCCAGTGGCCCACCGTTGGTATACAGACCTTGGCCGCTGCTTTGCAGGTTAAAGCCTGTGCGCGAGCTCAGGCTCAGGCCCGTGCCGCTGGAGGCACCGGGCTGCGGCGTGGTGTTGTCTACATAGCCTACGTCAAAGGGCATTTCATCGCCGTAGCTGCCCTTCGTAATCGGCGATAGACGGTCAAGTTTCAAGCCCAGCTCTGTATTGGCTTTTTCGTTACGCAGTCGTTGTGCGTTTTTCAGTGCGCCTATTTCTGATTGAAGCTTTTTGAGCTGATCAAGGGTGGAAGAGTCGCCGGTATCGTCCAAAAAGGTTGTTCGACCAACCGGCAACACATGCAATTTACCGCTCCCTAACGACAAAACCCTCGCCCCCCGCCACCAACACCGGCTCATTCAGATCATTGACATTCAATCCCATGGTCTGGCGCAGCGCCCTGGCGTTTTCTGGGCTCATATCAGGCGTGAACTCATAACCCGAAGCGCCTGCGGCCATCGCATCTATCGCGGCAAAGCGATTGCTGCTGGCATACGCCGCATTCGCCTGCGCCCCCGAAGCAAACCGGTTGGCCTCCCGCTGGTTCTCCGCATTCACCTGCGCCAGTTTCCCCTCTTGCACACTGGCATTGATCTGCTCACCCCAGCTGCTCCCCAACGCATTGCCAAAGGCATTACTACTCGGGGATGAGTTCGATTCGATCAAAGAATTCGCTCAGCGAACTTGCTAACGGGTAAATTGCACGAGTTCGACAGTAGTCTACAAAATAGATGGCTTCACTTGTTACGTCAAATACAAACCTATTGTTTAACAAATCATCCGCAAATGGAACTAGTTTTCGAGCTTGCAAATCAGGATGGTCGGTGTAATCCATTACCAAATTACCTTTGTCACCTTTGCATCCAAAAACTGTAAATGGAGACAATTGGTCGCTCAACTCATCGCACCAGATACGTGTATCACCAGCAAACCCTAGACGGCCGTAGTGAAGCTGGAGATCACGTAACACTTCAGGGAATCTCGCGCCTATAACGCGTTCGGCCTCTACCACTTCAAGTTCGCTGGCAGGCTCATACTGCGAATAAATAGGCTGAATCTTTTTGATAAGTATGCTGTTGATCGACATTTTTTACTTTCCACTCATTCCAACCGAGCCCGTATGGTGCACAACTTGATGCAACCGCGTTGGTACCAGTTGCATTACGTTGCCCTGGAAGTGGTGCATGCGAACGTCTTGCTCCCTCAACCACGCTCTCACCTGACTTGGTGTCATGTTTGACTCATTGGCTAAGTGCCTAACTGTGGCTGTAGCGTCGTTACCACGACTATACGTTAATTCTTCTACGCTGAAGCTACCGGAAGTTCCCGCTGGTGTCTTGATAGTTTGTGGTCCGAAGTCAGGTGTACCATTCACAAATCGAACGGTCGTACCTTGTGGAAGATTCAACTCTTTTGCTGCGCTGCTGCTAAGAACAAATTCAGAGTTGCCTTTTTCACCAACAAAACGCCCCGTACCCGCAGAAGGTCCCTGCCAGTTCTTCGGGAGAACTCGTACTGAACTACCAACGGACAACGCCTGATCCGCCAAGAACGAACTCCCCCGCACGTCCACCTGCGACAAATACCTGTTAGCAGCACCCTGAACCCAAGCCTCTGCTGCCATCGCTTTACTGGTGGCAACACCTCGTGCAAACTGCCCAGCAGCTAGCGCAGGGCTCGTGCCAAGCATCATCATCACACTACCGGCCGATTCCCGAGTGCCGGCAAACTGTAAGGCATTCATCGGACGCCCAAAGGCATTGACCTCTTGATTACCAATGTCGCGTAAGCCATCAATCACACCATCGCGATCCGCCATGGACAGCAATGCCATGAATCCACCCATGGCATCACCATTGCGGCGGAAAGAGAATTCATTGCTGGTCAAGGGCATCATGATTGAGCCAAGACCCAGAGCGTTTTGATTCAGAACCGAACCAGCCGCCACTTCAATCATGCTGTAAGGCTGATCGGCAGAAGTGCCACCAAAACGCTGCCCGACTAAGCCCTTTCCTCCCGAGGCCATCTGCTGCATATTGGCCAGCTCGTCTTGCAAGTATTTGGGGTTACTGTCATATTCACCCAGCAGTTGCCGAATACCCAATAAACTTTCGTGTTGTGCGCGCAGGCGTTCTTGACCTTCGGGTAGATAAGCTGCATCCAAGTATTGCGTCATCAAAGCCTGGCTACGGGCGCGGATACCTGGCCCTGATTTGGCTACGCCTGGTCCAGCAACAAGGCCGGGGCGTTCACCGTTTGCATTGAGCTCCTCATCGCTGGGTGGAAGATCCATCACAAACGATGGATTTGAACTGTCTGCCATGAGTGCATTTGTTCTAGAAAAACCGCTTCGATCAATCGATTGACTGGTACCCCAAGCTTGGCTTGGGTTGTAGTTATCACTATCCATGTCCATGCCATTGCGGTAATCGTTTGCCGAATAAGGCCCCGTGCCCTGCTGCCCAGCACTCACCTCGCGCAGTTTCCCCTCCTGCACACTGGCATTGATCTGCTCACCCCAGCTATTGCCCAGGGCGTTGCCGAAGGCGTCCGAGGCGATGCGTGTGATGTCAACCCGCCCGCCGCGCATGCTGGCTGCGGTAATGCCAGCCGCCGCGCCTGACAGGCTGCTGCGGATGATGTCGCCGCTGCGCCCCAGCTCGGCCATCACGCCACTGCCCTTCCAGCGCTCAAAGTTGCCTTTGGCATCCAGGAAGGCGTTGCCGTCGTCGTCGCGCATGACGCTGTCGCCCAAGCCCTCGGACACAGCGCTGCCTAAGCCTGCGCCTACGGCGGCGATGGCCACGCCCTTCCAGTCAAACTTGGCTTGCAAGCCGGTGGCCACGGCGACGCCCTGGGTCATTGCATTGCCTACGGCAGCGCGCACGATGACGTTGGCGGTGCTGTTGACGGCCCCACCTAGTGGAGCATATGTGGACAGCCCGCCGCCGATGGCCCCACCAATGGCGGCCAGGGCCACGCCTTTCCAGTTAAAGTCGTCTTGCAGGCCGATGGCGATAGCCACCGCTTGGCTGGCGATGGCACCGGCTGCGCCGCCTACTGCACCGGCTACGATGAGGCTGGCACCGGCTTGGGCTGCTGCCCCATAGGTCACCACCGTAACCACAATCGCCACAATGATGATCAGTATCTGCCCCAAACCGCCACAGCCACCGTCTTCAGCCTGCGGTGCGGGCAAGTTGGGCGTGCTGTCCCCCTGCACCTTGCTCGGGTCATAGGGTTTGAAGCTGCCGGTACCGCTGGCACCCCCGGCGGCGCTGTTGGCCCCGTAGTTGTGCACGGTGCCTACCCGGTTGGGGATGCTCAGGGTTTGGCCCACACGCAGGTCAGCGTTGCTGGCTAATCCGTTGGCATCCGCTATGCGGTACCACAGGCTGCTGTCGCCGTAGGCCCCTTGGGCGATGCTTTGCAGGGTGTCGCCGGTGGCTACCTGGTAGCTGCCGACGCTGGCGCTGGGGTAGTTGCCGTTGATCGGCTGGTAGCCAAAGTTAAAGTCGGCTCCGCTCCAGGGCCATGGTGTAGTGGTTGTTGTACCGGCTGGACTCGTAGTTCTCCAAGGTGTAGGCGACTAAGTTGCCTGCGGTGTTGGTGCCAAGATAGATATCGGCGCCTCGGCTGACTTGGTTGCCGTAGGTGGTGTCCCTGGTACGGTTGCCGTTTCGATCATAGGTCACTTTGTGGCCTTCGAAGCCCTTGCGTGCGTCACCGAATAGTGACCACGTTTGGCGGCGCAATGCATTGGCTCATACAATGGACGCAGATTGGTGACTTTTCAGTAGAGGAATACACTTGTGACTACACTGCAAATTGAATTGCCCGACACCACCGCCCTGGCTGCGCGTGCGGCTGGTTTGTTAACCCCCCAAGCCCTGGACAGACTGCTCACGCAGGCACTGCGCAGGCGTGCGGCGGCGGATTCGTTGTTGTCCATTGCCGGGCGCGTGGCGGCGGCGGATATTGCGCCGATGTCGATGCAAGAGATCAATGCCGAAGTCAAGGCGGCGCGCGCTGCGCGTGGCCCGCGCCATTAAACGCAGTTAGAAGAACGACGAACCTTCCGAGGGCCTGAAAATCGGCTGTAAACTGGAAATTCACCGGTTTTGGCGCCGCTTTTGAGATACTTATCGCGCTGTAGCCTCCTAGAATAAAGCGGGAGCAGCTATGGAATGAGTAGTGACTAGTTCGACTGCAGTGGTCTACAGCCAGGTTTACGGCAAATAGTGACCCAGTTTCCTGCGGCGCATCCATTTAATGCCGCTACCCCGTGTACCCCACTGGCCTGCTTAGATGGAGTGCTATGATTTATAGAGTAAGTGGGGTGTTGAAGTGCACACCACCACAGCACGCCGCGCAGACTGGGGTGCGCGGTCGAGATCATAAGACCTGCGCGGCGGGCGCACGAGCCACGTGGCATTCGCTTTTGGCGCAAAAAGCTGCAGCTGGTGGGGTCTGCCCAAGTGCGCGTGCGCATTGAAGAAGAGGTCGTGCAAGAAGTGCCTTTTGAGACCAGTGATCCCGCTTTTGGTATCTGGCGCGATAGACAAGACATGGCGGATGTACCAGCTTATGTGCGCAAACTGAGAGAGCCGCGCTATGGGCGTGATGGTGCACGAAATATTCCATGAACGTACTCGTTGGTACCGATGTACTGATCTGGCATCTGCGAGGCTACCCTCAAGCAACCCAGCGGCTGAACCAACTGCCTGCCTTGATTCTTTCTTAGGTGAGCTACTTTGAACTAGTGCAAGGTATGCACAACAAAACCGAACTACTGGCGCTCAAGAAGATGCTGACCCAGCGCCATGCGCAGCTGCTGCCGATTACACCCGGTATCACCACACGTGCAGGAGCCTTGCTTGAAACGCTCATACCGAGCAAGGCCTGTCCATGCTGTCGTTGGTGTTGAACAGTCCGCGCGCCATGGCTGCTAGCCCTGTTGACCGAGAGCCCTTGTGGTGCACAAACTGGCTCAGCCTTTTTGGATCAATTCTTTCCGCTTGAGCCGCTCTACAGGTGCGCCAATGCCGTTGGCTGCATCTACCACCACGTTAAAGCCCTGCTCTTTCAGCGTGGGGGGTCTTTGAACTGCGCTGTGCGCTGCACGCCCCAGGTGGCGAGCAGCTTGAGTTTGCCGCTTTGTATGGCATCTGTCTCTTACTCAAAAATTTCAGTATCTACCTCAGACTGCGACTGCAGGTCGTACCGCGCGCCCACTACCGTGCGCTGGTTGATCAGCGCATCGAGCTGCTGCATCGTCACGTCAGACAAACTGATTTCGCGGGCCGCGATGTTGTCACGCATATGGTCTGCATTGGTAGTACCGGGAATGGGAATGATGTGCTGCGCTTTGTGCAGCAGCCAAGCCAGCGCCAGTTGGGCTGGTGTGCAGCCGTGCTCTTTGGCAATGGTCTCGTATGCAACGGCCAGTGTGAGGTTGGCCGCATAGTTGTATGCGTTAAAGCGCGGCATGCCACGGCGGATGTCTTTGGCATCCAGGCCGCTCAGGTCACGCAGGCCGCACAGGTAGCCGCGCGCTACCGGGCTGAAGGCGACAAAGGCGGTGCCCAGCTCTTGGCAGGCGTGCAGCACGGCCACCTCGGCATCGCGCGTCCACAGTGAGTACTCGGTTTGCACGGCGGCGATAGGGTGCTCGGCGTGCGCTTTGCGCAAGGTCGTGGCGCTGACCTCGCTTAAACCGACTGCTTGGACCTTGCCTTGGCGCACCAAATCACCCAGCGCACCTACACTTTCTTCGATGGGTACTTTTTTGTCCCAGCGGTGCAGGTAGTACAGGTCAATCACCTCGGTTTTCAGGCGGCGCAGGCTGTCTTCACACTGCTGTTTGATGGTGGCGGGGCGGCCATCGATCACGCGTCGGGTGACCCCGTCGGCAGTGACGCCACCCATGCCGCATTTGCTGGCCAGTACAAATTGGCTGCGGTGCTTGGCCAGCACCTGGCCCAAGCGGTCTTCGTTTTTGCCAAATCCATACAGGGTGGCGGTGTCAAAAAAGTTGTAGCCTGCGTCCAGCGCGCCTAGCAGCACACGCTCGCCCTGCTCTGGGCTGACGCTGGGGCCATAAGCGTGGTCTAGATTCATGCAGCCCAGGCCGACAGGCTGCACATGGAAGTGCGCGATTTTTCTGGAGGTGGCGGGTGAGTTTTTTGCGGGGTTCATAGGGTAGAAACTATAGCTGGTGGTGCGCAGTTGCGGTATAAACGATTGTCGCTTATTTAGCACCTGATCAACCCATTTTTATAACCCTAGGATGCCCCCATGATCACCCTTAACGTTAACGGTAAAAACCACTCTGTGGATGTAGAACCCGACATGCCCCTGCTGTGGGCGCTGCGCGAGGTGCTGGGCATGACGGGCACCAAATACGGCTGCGGCATTGCGCAGTGCGGTGCCTGCACCGTGCATTTGAACGGCTCGCCAGTGCGCTCTTGCTCCATCCCCGCTTCTGCTTTGGCGGGCGTGCCCATCACCACCATTGAAGGCCTGTCCAAAGACAGCAGCCACCCCGTGCAAAAAGCCTGGGCTGCCGTAGATGTACCGCAGTGCGGCTACTGCCAGTCGGGCCAGATCATGGCAGCGGTGTCGTTGCTCAAGAACAACCCTAAGCCAACCGACAAAGACATTGACGACGCGATGACCAATATCTGCCGCTGCGGTACCTACCAGCGCATCCGCGCTGCCATCCATTTGGCAGCGGGCAATAAAAAGATGGCTGCGGCCAATGGCTATACGGGCGAATTTACCGGTCTGTATGCGGCTGAGCACTCAGGCGCAAAGGCCTTTGAGGTGCTGGCAGCCAACTTACCTGCGACCCCCGGCACCCCGGTTGCCACCGCTTGCGACCACCACCATACCGCTTGATACGGAAGCAACACCACCATGAACACCCCTGTCACTCCATTGCTCCCTACCCTCACGCCCAAGGTTTCCCGCCGCAGCTTCATCGTCAGCACGGGCGCTGTCGCCGCTGGCGGCTTGGCCCTGGGCCTGCCCGCATTCATGCAAGACGCTACCGCTCAAACCCATGGCGAGGCTGCTGAAGTCAACGTCTGGGTGGTGGTCAAGCCCGACAACACCTGCGTGATCCGCATTGCCCGCTCCGAGATGGGCCAAGGTACCCGCACCGGCTTGGCGCAGTTGGTCGCCGAAGAACTCGAATGCGACTGGAAAAAAGTCACCACCGAGATGCCTACCCCTGGCCAAAGCGTAGCCCGCAAACGCGCCTGGGGCGAGATGTCCACCGGCGGCAGCCGGGGCATCCGCATCTCGCAAGACTATGTGCGCCGGGGCGGCGCAGCCGCCCGCATGATGCTGGTGCAGGCTGCGGCCAACCAACTGAATGTGCCCGTCGCCGAGCTGAAAACCGCCCAGGGCGTGATCACCCACGCCGCCAGCAACCGCAAACTGACCTATGGCCAAGTAGCCGGTGCAGCCGCCAAGCTTGAAGCACCGGACCTGAAAGCCATCCATCTGAAAAATCCCAAAGACTGGACGCTGGCTGGCAAACCGATGGCGCGTATCGACACCGCTGAAAAACTCAACGGCAGCCTGATGTACGGTGCCGACATTGCCCTGCCCGGCATGCTGTGCGCCGCCATCAAAGACTGCCCCGTGTTTGGCGGCAAACTGGTAAGCTTTGACGAAAACGCCGTTAAAAATCTGCGTGGCGTAAAGAAGGTGGTGCGCGTGAATGCCAGCACCGTAGCCGTGGTGGCCGACACTTGGTGGCGCGCCAAGAACGCGCTAGAGAAGTTGCCCATCGTCTGGGACGAAGGCGTCAACGCCAAAGTCAACAGCACCAGCATTGCTGCGCATTTGGCCGAGGGCTTGGCCTCCACGGTGCCGCTGGGCAGCGTAGCAGGCCGTAACGAAGGCGACGCATTAGGCGCTATCGCCAAGGCCGCTAAAAAGATCGAGGCTACTTACAGCAGCCCCTTCCTGGCCCATGCCCCCATGGAGCCGATGAATGCCACCGTCAAGCTCACTGCAGGGGCCGACGGCAAGATCGAGCGCGCCGAGTGCTGGGTGCCCACGCAAAACGGCGAGGCCTCCCACGCCGCGCTGGCCGAGGCCGCAGGCATACCGCTGGCGCAGTGCGAGATCTACAAAATGGACCTGGGCGGCGGCTTTGGCCGACGTGGCGGCACGCAAGACTATGTGCAACAAGCCACCGCGATTGCCAAGCAATTTATGGGCACGCCCATCAAGCTGCTGTGGAGCCGCGAAGAAGACCAGGCACACGACTTTTACCGCCCCATCTCACAAGCCAAAATGACGGCTGGCCTGGACGCAGACGGAAACTTGGTAGGTCTGCACATGCGCGTGTCGGGCCAGTCCATCAACGCCCTGCTCAACCCCCTGGCCATCAAAGAAGGCAAAGACGAGCGCCAGTTGCAAGGCTTTTGGAAGGAAGAAGGCGACGCGCAGTTTGGCTACACCGTGCCCAACCTGCTGACCGAATACGTCATGCGCAACACCCATGTGCCCGTGGGCCCGTGGCGCGGTGTCAACACCAACCAAAACGCCGTGTACGCCGAATGTTTTATGGAAGAGATTGTCAAAGCCGCTGGCAAAGACTCGCTCGAATTTCGCCGCGCCCTGCTGAAAAATCACCCCAAGCATTTGGCGGTGCTCAACGCCGCTGCCGAAAAAGGCGACTGGGGCAAACCGCTGCCGGCTGGCGTCTTCCGTGGCATTGCCCAGTTCATGGGCTACGGCAGCTACTCTGCTGCTACGGCTGAAGTCTCCGTCACCGCAGGCGGAGAATTAAAAATCCACCGCATGGTGCTAGCCACCAACTGCGGCCACGCGGTGAACCCCGACCAGATTGCAGCCCAGGTAGAAGGCGGCGTAGCCTACGGCCTGTCGGCCACCCTGTTTGGTGAAAACACCATCGACGCTGGACGCGTGAAAGAGCTTAACTTTGACACTTACCGCATTTTGAAGATCAAAGAAATGCCCAAGGTCGAAACCGTCATCGTCCCCACTTACGACTTCTGGGGCGGCGTAGGCGAGCCGACCATTTGCGTGGTGGCCCCAGCGGTGCTGAACGCCATCTTTGCAGCCACAGGCAAGCCGGTGCGCAACCTGCCGCTGAAGAACCATGGGTTTACGTTTGCTTGAGCAGCGATCTGATATGACTGCAAAAAAAATCGCCGTCAAGGCGATTTTTTTGCGCTATCAACGCCGAATCGACGGCCCATCCAGCACCATGCCGTTGGCGCGCACTTTCATAAACAGCTCTAGATCTCGCAGGTCAGAGCTGCCTGGCGCAGGCAATGGCGCTTGCACGCCAGAGTAGCAGGCGCGCAGGCGGCGCTCTGTGGAGCCCAGGGTTTGCCAGCTCATCCGGTAGATGGGGAAACCCGTAGGGTGGCCCTGGGTAATCACATCGGCGCGCATTTGCGCGCCTACTTTTTGGTCGTGGCAGTGCATACAGGCCAGATTGATGCGGCCCATGCGCGTTTGGTACAGCTGCTGACCGCTTTGTAGTCTTGCCTGCCACAGGGCATCTTGGCCACTGCTGGCGGCTACGCTGATGCGCTCGCCTTGGGCGGCCTGCTGCAAGGCGGCGCTCAAGGCCAGCACATCTTCATGGTCGTTGGGTAAAGAAAATGTGGGTTTAGTCAAGTTGTCCGCACTGGCGGTGTTGCTGGTGGCACTGGCGTTGGCAGGAATGGGAGACTTTGCCGCACTGCCACTGCGCTGCTCGCAAACGGCAATTTGGTCTTCAAGATTGCGCAGGCTTTTACCATCCGGTGCCAAGCGCGGAAAGCTGGCTGCGCTGCGTTTAAGTGAGTCCATACCCGCGTGGCAGCTTTGGCATTGGCTTTGCCACAGGCTGGTGCCACGGTCTATCCACAGCGCAACCGGGTTGGCGTTGCTGTCTTTTTGCAGTGCTTGGAGTTGGGGCGACAAGTAGACACTGCCGCTGGTGCGTGTGTCGGCAAGTGTCTCGGCTGCACATACCAGTTGCACCCATCCCATGCACACCCAGAGCGCCAGTGCTTTCATGGCTTAGCTTGGTTTGAGTTCGCGCTTGATCTCACCGCGCTGCCCTTTGTCGTCTACCCAAGCCACACTTAATACCAAATCGTTTGGCGGCAAAGTAGCGGGCAAAGGCACAGGAAAGGCCAGGTAGGGATGGGCTGAAACACCAATGCCGGTTTCGGCGTCAAACAGCGCTTGTCCGCTCAATTGCACGCGGATGGACGTAATGACGTTTTTGGCGATGCGCTCGCCAGAATCCAGCGTGCGGTAGCCCGATTCCATTGGATGCCCTATCAAAAGTACAGCGGCCAGGGTGTTGCCCGCCCTCACCGTGCCGGTGACGTTCAGCCGCATGGGGATATTAGGTGTGTCCATAGTGTCGGGATTCAACTCGCGTCAAAACACGCCGACGAGGTCAGCACCGTCGGCGCATGGTCGCCTATCAGGCTGCCGTCAGACAGCTTGGCCACCAACCAGATGTCTTGGCTTATCCCTAAGCGCATGCGTGTGTCAAACCGGTAGCTGGCCTGCGGCGTTCCCAGCTTGATTTTGATGACCTGGGGCTGCGGGTTATCTGGCGCAAATACCTCGAAGGATTCAATGGTTAACCCCGCTGGCGCTTGCAGCCGAACGCCGATGGGGATGGCGTTGCCCGTCTCAGACAAAGGCTCCAGTTCCAGCTTGGCGCCGCCGGGGCGTAGCTTGAGTTGTTGCAGGGCTGCGGTGTCCATGGGGGGGTGGGCTTGATGGTTAATTGGTCGAGATGGATTACGAATGTTAGCGCAGAGTTTGCAGGGCAGCAAGCACATCGGTAACTTGTTGTGGGCTGAGCATGGGGCCAAACGGCGGCATCATGGTGTTGGGGTTGATCTTGCGTGCATCTACCACCCACTGGCGTAGTTGCGCGGCGTTGTAGCGCGCAGCCACGCCGTCCAGCGCGGGGGCGAAGGTGCTTTGGATGCCGACTTTTTTGCCATGCTCATTGGGAATGGAATGGCAGGCTGCGCAGTTGCCCAGGCGTTGGTCGAAAAGGATGCGCCAGCCTTGTTGGAGGGATGCGGTGGATGGCGGGGCGATGTCGTTGGATGCAACAGCATGAATGGGCGGCGCAGTAGGGACTGGGCTTTGAAGAGGGCTGTTGGCACACGCAGCCAACAGTATGGGTGCGACCACGAGCGCGACGAGTCTTGCGATGTGCTGCCCCGCCTGGTATGGCATTGCTCTGTGGCCCTCACCCCCGCCCTCTCCCGCAAGCGGGAGAGGGGGCAAGAGGTCGATACCTGTTGACCGACCAGCGACAAAAAAATTAAGCGAGTTGCAACTCCAGATCATGCAGCACTTTATAGCACGGCAGCACCTTGGCCACACTGCTGTTAGGCTCGCGGCCCTCACGGATGGCGGCGAAGAATTCGCGGTCTTGCAACTCGATGCCGTTCATGCTCACGTCTACCTGGCTTACGTCGATCTTTTCGTCTTTGCCGTTGAACAGATCGTCATAGCGCGCCAGGTAGGTGCCCGTGTCGCCGATATAGCGGAAGGTGGTGCCTAGCGGGCCGTCGTTGTTAAAGCTCAGGCTCAGGGTGCAGATCGCGCCGTTAGCCGCCTTGAGCTGGATGCTCATGTCCATGGCAATGCCCAGCGCAGGGTGGATGGGGCCTTGCACGGCGTTGGCTTTGACGATGGGGGTGCCACACTGGTAGGCAAACAAGTCCACCGTGTGCGCGGCGTGGTGCCACAGCAAATGGTCGGTCCAGCTACGCGCCTGGCCCAGCGCGTTCATATTGGTGCGGCGAAAGAAGTAGGTTTGCACGTCCATCTGCTGGATGTTGAACTTGCCCGTTGCAATTTGCTTGTGCACGTACTGGTGGCTGGGGTTAAAGCGGCGGGTGTGGCCGCACATCGCTACCAGCCCCGTTTGCTTTTGCACGTCCATCACGGCTTGCGCGTCCTTCCAGCTGTCGGACAGCGGAATTTCTACCTGCACATGCTTGCCCGCCTGCAGGCACTGGATGGTTTGCGCCGCGTGCATTTGCGTGGGGGTGCAGAGGATGACGGCATCCACCTCTTTCAGCGCCAAGCTGTCGGCCAAGTTGGTGGTGACGTGCTTGATGCCGTATTTGTCGGCAATCTCTTGCGTCTTGGGCAGCTCGCGGCCAATCAAGGACACGACTTCTACGCCGTCGATGTTTTTAATGCCGTCGATGTGTTTAATGCCAAAGGCACCTGCGCCAGCCAGGGCGACCTTAATGGTTTTCATAATTGGTTCTCTAAAATTAAATGTCCCACCGCCGTGTTCGACGCAGGCACATGGTAAAAACGGTGCGCTACTTTGGGCGCTTTGCCGCCATTCAAATCGGCCAGCGCGCCACGCGCGGTGAGCCACATCACCAGCTCGATGCCTTCGCTACCCGCCTCGCGCACATAGTTGATGTGCGGCACAGCGGCCTGCGCCTCGGGGTCTTTGATCATCAAGTCCATGAAGTTGGCATCAAACTCTTTGTTGATCAAACCAGCGCGCGGGCCTTGCAGCTGGTGGCTCATGCCGCCCGTGCCCCAGATTTGCACGTTCAAATCTTTGTCAAACGACTCCACGGCTTTGCGAATGGCTTTGCCCAAGTTGAGGCAGCGCTTGCCCGAAGGCACGGGGTACTGCACCACGTTAATGGCAATCGGTATCACCGGGCAGGGCCATTCGGTGGGCTGGCCGCACATGAGGGTGAGCGGCACGGTCAGACCGTGGTCTACGTCCATCTTGTTGACAATCGTCAGGTCAAAATCATCCTGAATCACCGACTGCGTGATGTGCGCGGCCAGCTCGGGATGGCCGATCACCTTGGGCACCGGGCGCGGGCCCCAGCCTTCGTCGGCCACAGCGTATTCTGCCGCGCAGCCAATGGCGAAGGTGGGAATCATCTCCAGGCTAAAGGCGGTAGCGTGGTCGTTAAACACCAACAAGATCACATCGGGTTTGTTGTCCCTCAGCCATTGCTTGGAAAATTCGTAGCCCTTGAACAGCGGCTGCCAATACGGTTCCTGCGTTTTGCCCAAGTCAACGGCTGCACCGATAGCGGGAACGTGGGAGGTGAAAACACCTGCGGTAATACGTGCCATCTTAGGCGCTCGCTTTCTGTGATTTGCCTTGGGGTTGGCGGTTGGCCTGCGCGTCACCGCCCTCGCCTACGATGCGATTGCCTTCGATAGATCGGCCACCGCCGATCATCATGTTGCGGTATTCGTCCTCGGTCATGCCGGTCATGCTGCCCGCCATCTGCTGGAAGCTCCTGCCGTGCGTAGCGCCGAGTTTGGCGAGAAAATAAATGTTGCCGCCCAGCGAAATGGCTTTGTTCAAGTCCACATCCAGCACAGCCTGCTTTTGCGCCTCGGTCATCGGCCATTCATCTAAATACTTTCGCTGATCGGCTTTGAAGCGTTCACGGTTTTCATGCTTCATCAGCGACATGCAAAACTGGTTGAGATGGTAGCCCGCGCGCGACTGGTCCATGTCAAACATAGTGGTGCCGGGCACGTTGAGGTAGGGTTTTTCCAGGGACATCAGGGGTTCTCCTTCGATATCATTTTTCACAGATAAAACTGGCGGCTTGGTTCGCATCGCCACCCATATAGCGCGTCCAGCGCGGCCACTCGCACAGGGGGCGGGCGCGGGTGACGGCAAACGGGGCTTTGAATTCTTGGTCTACCAGTTGCAGGCCCGACGGTACTGCGCCGCGCTCTACCCATTGGGTCAGCGCAGTCAAAATATCCACGTTGGCGGGTGCGCCGCTGCCTACGTGGTCTACACCGGGTGCCGTGTAGAGTTTAAGAAACTTGTCCGTCGTGCCCAGCCCCATGCGCGCCACCACCGACTCGTAGTAGCCAATGCCTGCATACGGGCTTTGCGCGTAGTCGGCCATGTTCTCCAGCATCATCAGCTTGCCGCCGCGTGCGTGAAAGGCGCTTAAATCGGGGTTGGTGGAGTCCATCAATGCGGACACTTCGCGCACACGGTCTGCAAAATTTTCTGGACGGTATTGGCGCACGTCAAAATTGGCATCGCGGGCGTACAGGTACTGAATGGCGCCACTACCGTACACCCAGGCGATGCCGTTAGCAGGTTGCGAGGGCAGCGTAGGCGCTGCGCTGCCTAGCCACCAGGCTTTCCAGCCTCCGGTGGCTGCGAAGGGTGGCGTGTTCTCACCCGACACGCCCCAGCCGGGGTACTCGGTAATGCCATTGGCCAAGGGGAACGAGAAGCGGTAGGGGGCATGCAAGGTTTGCAGCGCAGTCAACTGGGCTACGCTCAGGCAGCTGTCTGCTGCTGCGCCCGGTTTGCATAGCAGCGTGGCGGGGTCAAAACGGCGCTTGCAACCTACCGGGTCAGATACCAGGCCATCTTGCAGGCCGTCGGCTGCATCGCAGGCGGCCAGCACCGCGTCGTGTACCAGCTTGACTTGTGCGGGGCGTATCCAGCCCTCGCCCATGCTGGCCACGCCTGCGCGGGTGCCTGCGTGCTGCAAGCCCGTCCAGTTGATGACGGGTACGCGGCTGAAAATACCGTCAAAGTCGTTGGGGTAGCGCTGCGCCATGGTCAGGCCCTCACGGCCGCCCTCGGAGCTGCCGACAAAATACAGTTTTTCTGGCGCACGGCCATAGCCACGGCGCACCAAGGCCACCGCCACATCACGCACTTTTTTATACGAGGCATGGGCAAAGTTGAGCATGGCTTCGTCGTTCAGTGCAAAGGCCTGGGGTGGCACGCCCGGCGCATTTTGGTGGCCCGAATCGGTGCCATAGGTGACGTAGCCCTGCGCCAACGGAATGGGCTGATCAAAGCGCCCAGCGGGGATCAAAGACAGGCCGCTGATCAACACGCCGTTAAAGCCACCGCCACCGTACTGCACGGTGCGGCCATTCCATTGCAAGGGCAAATTGACCTGAAACATGATCGGAGGAGCCTTGGGGTCGAGCGGCGCGATGCGGCCCAGCACTTTGCAATGCGCGGGCGTATCCGGCGTGATGCGTGCAGCAGGCGTGGGGCCGCGCTCGGCCACGGCCAGCGGGCTTGCGGCTACCAGCGTGGCAGAGTCAATGCTGGCAATGCCGCTGGGCAGACCGATCTCGCTGGCAGGAACGG
Organism: Polaromonas sp.; assembly: GCA_043772355.1. Classification (GTDB taxonomy): domain Bacteria; phylum Pseudomonadota; class Gammaproteobacteria; order Burkholderiales; family Burkholderiaceae_C; genus JAAFIP01. The sequence goes on along the minus strand of JAYVGI010000171.1, from coordinate 33,836 downwards.
GCGCAGTCAGCGCGGCGCAGGCCTGCGCTGGGTTGCTGCCCAGGCTGATGGACACAGGGGCCGCGCTGGGCGCAGCGGACTGCATCGTAGTCCCGCACGCTGCCAGCAACGCCGCAGCAGCCAATGTAGTGCAACTTAAACCCGTTGAAAGTGTACGAACCATCGTTGTCTCCTGTTGTCCTGATTATGTACGTGCCTCAGACACCCTCACCCCAGCCCTCTCCCGCAGTGCGGGCGAGGGAGCCAGGAATGCCCTGACTTGACTCCCTCTCCCTCTGGGAGAGGGTTGGGGTGAGGGCAATTGCTGTCCGAGGCATCTACATAGTCAGGCCTGTTGTTGAACCGTCCTAAATACCTGCGTCTGGCTGATCAAAGATTATGACCAATACAGACGAGTGGGGTTGTCCACCAACAGCTTTTGTTGCAATTCTTTGGTAGTGGCAATTTGCGGAATAAAGTCTACCAGCAAGCCATCATCGGGCATATGGTTTTTCAGGTTCGGGTGCGGCCAGTCGGTGCCCCAGAGCACGCGGTCAGGGAAGGATTCAACCAGCTTTTTGGCGAACGGGATCACGTCCTGGTAGGCGCGCTGCTCGCCGTTCAATGCGGCAGGGCCTGTGGTGCTGAGGCGTTCGGGGCAGGTGACTTTGCTCCAGATGTTGGTGTGCTCCCGCATCATCTTGAGGAACAGCGCAAACTCTGGGCCATCTACGGGCTTGGTCGCATCGGGGCGGCCCATGTGATCGACCACCACGGTGGTGGGCAAGGCGGTAAAAAAGTCGTACAGCTCGGGCAAATCCACCGCTTCAAAATAAATCACCACATGCCAGCCCAGCGGGGCGATGCGGTTGGCGATCTCCAGCAGTACCTCGCGCGGGGTGAAGTCGGCCAGGCGCTTGACAAAGTTAAAACGCGTGCCGCGCACACCGGCTGCGTGCAAAGCGTGCAGCTCGGTATCAGTCACGTCGCGGCTGACGGTGGCAACGCCGCGTGCTTTGTTGTGGGATGCGTTCAGGGCATCGACCAAGGCGCGGTTGTCGCTGCCGTGGCAGGTGGCTTGCACGATGACGTTTTTATCAAAGCCCAGGTGGTCGCGCAGGGCAAAGAGCTGTTCTTTGCTGGCATCGCAGGGCGTGTATTTGCGCTCGGGGGCGTAGGGAAATTTGTCGCTGGGGCCAAATACATGGCAGTGCGCGTCCACTGCACCTGCGGGGAGTTTGAAGCTGGGTTTGCTGGGGCCGGTGTACCAGTCTAGCCAGCCAGGGGTTTTGGTGAATTGCATGATTTTCGTTTTCTTGATGGTCTGGTGGGAAATAAGTCTGTCTGCGATTGTGTTTGTTTTCAGTTGCTAGGAAACGGGCTCCAAGGCTGTGCCCGCTCTGGCACTTGGCGTGGACGGCTCCGCGGCTGTCCCCCGGGGCGGCTTATGGCCGCCGCCTCCTTGTATGCCGCTGCGCCGTCCACGCCAAGCGCCAGAGCTGCGTAGTGGGATGGTTGACGCTACAACGGTGGATCGCCTACAACTTCGCGAGATCAGGTCGACGGTGCACTTAGCGCAGCGGCATAAAGGAGGAGTCGCTGGCCCTAGGCCAGCACGGGGGACAGCCGCGGAGCTAAGTGCGCCGTCGGCCTGATCCCGTACAAGACCAAGACAAGCCACGCGAAGCATGAACGGGACACAGCGAGTCATTTGGGGAAACGTCAATACAGTGCAACTGGCGTAGTAGTTCATCAGTCAGGCTTGATATTCGCATCACGCACCAGTTTTTCATAGCGTAGGCGCTCTGAGCGCAGGAGTGCACCAAACTGCTCGCTGCTACCGGGCACCACTTCGCCTCCCACCGCCGTCATGCGCTCGCGCACCTCGGGGGTTTGCAGGGCTTTTTGTACCTCAGCGTGCAGGCGGGTCACGATAGGTTTGGGCGTGGCTGCGGGGGCCACAAAGCCATACCACACCGAGGCCTCAAAGCCTGCGTAGCCCGACTCGGCAATCGTAGGCACATCGGGGAAGATGCTGGAGCGGTTGGGGCTGAGCACGGCCAGTACTTTGAGTTTGCCGCTTTTGAAGTGCGGCAGCGCTTCCAGCGCGTTGACTGCGACCAAAGGCACCTGACCACCGATCACATCGGTAATGGCTTGGGAGCCGCCACGGTACGGAATGTGCTGCAAGCTCATGCCTGCTGAATGGGCGAATAGCTCGATAGCCATGTGAGGGGTAGAGCCATTGCCGGGGCTGGCAAAGGCAATGCCACCGGGTTTGGCCTTGGCCGCTTCAATCAGCTTGGCAACTGTGGCATAGGGCACGCTGGGGTTGGCTGCGATGACGACAGGCACACGGCCTACCAAGGCGATAGGCACCAGGTCGCGCTCAGCATCAAAGGGGGCGGGCTGGTACAGCGCCATGTTGGCGGCTAAAGCATTGGCGGCCAACATGAGGGTGTAGCCATCGGGCGCGGCATCGATCACGGCTTTCACCGCGATATTGGTGCCTGCGCCGGGTTTGTTTTCGACGATGAAGGGCTGGCCCAGGCTGGTGGCCAGGCTTTGGCCGACCGTGCGCGCTACGATGTCTACTGCACCACCGGCTGCGTAGCCGACGACGATTTTGACGGGCTTGCTGGGGTACGTCTGCGCGGCCACGGGCAATGCCAACGTTGCGGCACTAAGTGCTACGGATATCGCTGTCACCCAGCCGCGGCTGCCAAACAATCTAATTGCATCCTTCGCCCCCGCGAGCAGCTCAGGACAGACCAAGCGCAGGGCAAACTGGGTTAGTAGTTTATTAATATTCATCACAGAGTACCTTTGGGAAATTGAAAATTTGCGGTTACTGCGCCTGCGCCGTACCGCGCAAACCCGCCCGACTGACTGCCGCCTGCAACGCGCCATTGCCGCGCACCTGCTGGGCAAACTGCTGTAGATACGGCATGGCCACACTGCGGCCTTGCGGCACGGCGATGGCCAGATTCTCCAGGCCCCAGCGACCGTCAAGGATCCGGTGGTTGGGCAGGCCATCGAGCATTTCAAACAAGATGCCTTTGTTGGTGGCAAAGGCTTCCACCTTGCGCGCCAGCAGCATCTCTTGCGCTTGGCTGATAGACGCAGCGGGAACGATGGTCGCGCTCTTGTAGGCCTGCGACAGCACGCCCTGCGACGAGCTGCCTTGGCTCACGCCGACACGCACGCCGCTCTTGTCCACATCTTCGGGCTTCACAATTGCCGAGCCCGTGGGCACGAGATACCCCAGCTCCAGCTGCACCAAAGCGGGCGTAAAGTCCACATCCTTCGCACGCACGGGCGTGGCATTGGTAAAGGTAAAGTCGATCTGCCCTGCCTTGAGCGCGTCCAGCACCAAGGCCAGGCGGGCAAACTCAACGACTTGCACCGGCACGCCCAGCTGTTTGCCCAATGCGTTGCCCAAGTCCAGCGCCACCCCCGCCTTCTCGCCTTTGGCATCACGCACCAGCGATGTGGGGCTGCCGGGGTACACCCCCACGCGCAGTGTGCCCGTGGGTGCCAAAGCGGCGCGTGCCTGTGGATCGAGCGCGGGTACGGTGCTGGCGCAACCTGCCAGCACCACCGATAAGGCCAATGCAACGTGAAGGAGAAGGCGTTTAGAGAAATTCATAGTTCAAGTAAACAGGAATGCAAAGAAAAAAGGGCTCAAAGGGGCTTTCATTTTTGGTTTTCTTTTGCGTCCTTTGCGTAACTTTTGCGTCCTCTGCGTCCGGTATTACTTCTTTGTTTTTTTCTTCGCCGTTTCCGAGCTCATCAATCAATATATTTCAACCCCGCCTTGGCCAGCGGTTCGCGCATGTTGTACATATCCAGGCCCAATACACCAGCAGCCAGCTTGGCGCGCTTATCAGCTTCCAGCGCCTCGCGCGCTTCGGCGGCATCAACCACTTTTTGGGCGTCGGCTGCGGGTACCACCACTACGCCGTCGTCATCGGCAATGATCACGTCACCGGGGTTCACATTCACCCCTGCGCACACCACGGGGATATTGACCGAGCCCAAGGTGGACTTGATGGTGCCCTTGGCATGGATGGCGCGGGAGAACACCGGGAAGTTCATGGCGGTCAGGTCTTTGATGTCGCGCACACCCGTGTCGCTCACCAAGCCTGCGCAGCCGCGTGCGATGAAGGACGTAGCCAGCAGGTCGCCAAACATGCCGTCATTGTTCTCAGAGGTGCAGGCCAGTACCACAACATCGCCAGGTTGGATCTGCTCGGCCACTACGTGCAGCATCCAATTGTCGCCCGGGTGGGTGAGCACCGTCACTGCCGTGCCGCAGGTGCGCGCGCCAGTGAAGATGGGGCGCATATAGGGTTTCATCAGGCCCACGCGGCCTTGCGCTTCGTGGATGGTGGCGACGCCGAACTTGCTGAGTTTTTCAACGGCAGCTTTATCAGCGCGGGTGATGTTGCGTTTAACGATTCCGAGGGTGGTCATGGTGTTCTTTTCTTGATGGGTTTAGTTAGAACTTTGGAAATGGGTTTATTGATTTTCTTAGCTGCTACTTTGCTTGAGGCCTTTGTTTTTGGAGCAGTTTTCTTCAAAACTATTTTCTTTGCGCCTGTTTTCTTTACTTCCGTAGACTTTGCAACAGGCCTAGGCAATATGCCCTCTAGCTCGCGCCGCGCTTTGTCCAGTTCGGCCTCTATCACAGCGGCCTGCGGCAGCAGTGTTTTGTATTCGCCTGCCATGATTTTATTGGGCAATCCGTCTAACGCGTAGCGTGCCAGCGATGCACCTTTGTGCGCACACAGAATCAGTCCCACTGGCGGATTCTCACCGGGCAGCATCCAGTTAGCCTTGGCGAAATTACAGTACAGGTGCATTTGTCCCACATCTGCATGCGTGAGGTCGGTCAGCTTTAAATCAATGATAACCAAGCAGCGCAGGCGGCGGTGGTAGAACAACAAATCTATGCGAAACCAGGTGTGGTCTATACGCAGCCTGCGCTGGCGCCCCACAAAGGTAAAGTCGCTACCCAGTTCGAGTAAAAAATCTTCCAACTTGTGGATGAGCGCCGACTCCAAATCGGTTTCTGAATATTCGTCTTTGAGATTTAAAAATTCCAGAAAGAAGGGGTCTTTTACCGCTTCATCGGGCAGCATTGCATCGGTAGACAAAGCCATAGCGCCTTTGGAAAGCATGGCCATTTTATTGCGTGACAGTGCAGTGCGTTGGTAAAACTGGCTACCGATTTGACGGTCGAGCTGGCGCATGCTCCAGCCGCCGCGTAACGCCTCGGTTTCGTAGAAGCTGCGTGCCATCGCGTCTTTAACTGAGAGCAAACGCACATAGGCCGACCACGGCAAGGGAAATGCGTTGCTGATGTTGGCCAGCGTGCGTTGGTTGCTGACTGTGCGATGCACGACTGGCAGAGTGCGCAAAGACTTGGTGTTAGATTTTTCAGACGCTGTCTGAAAAATCTGCGGGGCCGTCGATGTGGAATTTTCAGACGCCGTCTGAAGAATTGGCCACAGCTCGTAGAACTTGCGCATTTGGCTCAAATTCACGACACCGAAACCTCGACCAAACTGCGCTGTTAAATCCAGCGACAAGCGCTCAATCAACTGCTCTCCGTACCCAGCGCGCCTCTTGCCTTGCTGCTCGGCCTCTACAATGCGCCGCCCCGTTTCCCAATAGCTTGCCGTCATCAACGCATTGACGCTACGCGCCGCCTGCGCTCGCGCAGCTTGCAGCACATCGGCAATGCCATGGTGGATGGCTTTGTAGGTGGCAGGTGGACGAGTGAGAGAGCGCATACGCTATTGACATTGCATCAAAAAATCACTTGCCCTTCGCCATAAGCGCTTTATCCAAACGCGGGAACACGCGGCGCGTGTTGCCTTCGTAGATCTGGTATTTTTGCTGCGCGCTCAGTTGGGTCGCCCCTTCGATGTAGCGCTTGGTGTCGTCGTAATAGTGGCCGGTTTCTGGGTCAATGCCGCGCACGGCGCCGATCATTTCGCTGGCAAACAAAATGTTATCGACCGGGATAACCTTGGTCAGCAGGTCGATACCGGGCTGGTGGTAGACGCAGGTGTCGAAGAAAATGTTGTTCAGCAAATGGTCTTTGAGCAAGGGTTTTTTCAGCTCTTGTGCGAGGCCACGGAAGCGCCCCCAGTGGTAGGGTACTGCGCCGCCGCCGTGCGGAATGAGGAATTTCAGCGTAGGGAATTCTTTGAATAAATCGCTGGTAAGGCACTGCATAAATGCCGTGGTGTCGGCGTTCAAGTAGTGCGCGCCGGTGGTGTGAAAGCAGGCGTTGCAACTCGTTGACACATGAATCATGGCGGGGATATCGTACTCCACCATCTTCTCGTAGATCGGGTACCAGTGCTTGTCCGACAGGGGCGGCGATGTCCAGTGGCCGCCCGATGGATCGGGGTTCAGGTTAATGCCGACGTTGCCGTATTGCTCTACGCATTTCACCAGCTCGGGGATGCAGGTTTTTGGGTCTACACCGGGGGACTGGGGCAGCATGGCCACGGGCACGAAGCTGTCGGGGAAGAGCTGGCTGACGCGGTAGCACAGCTCGTTGCAAATCGCCGCCCACGTGGACGACACATTGAAGTCGCCAATATGGTGCGCCATAAAGGAGGCACGGGGCGAGAAGATGGTCAAGTCGCTGCCGCGCTCTTTCATCAATCGCAGTTGGTTCAGTTCGATGGATTCGCGCAGCTCGTCGTCGCTGATTTTGAGGTCGGCCACTTTGGGCATCATCGCGGGATCTTTGATGCCTGCGATTTGCGCATTGCGCCAGGTTTCCAGCGCCTTGGGGGCTGTGGTGTAGTGGCCGTGGCAGTCGATGATGAGGGGTTTGGTTTGGCTCATAGAATTTGCGTAAAGAGAATGGTTTAAGACGGTGGGGAGGTTGCAGTAAGAGAGGACTTAAGCCAGCGGGGTCATGCCCTGCGCCAGCTTCATCTCTGCCGTTTCAGGCGCGCTCAAAAAGTTTAGATACGCCTGCACCAGCTTGACGCGCTCTGGCGCTACGGCCACAGGGATACCCGCCGAAAACGTGGTGATAAACGCCGCGCCTTCGGGCAAGTTGCCCACCACGGTAATGCCCGGCACACCCAGCATCTCGCTGAGCTGCTGAAAGCCCATCGCCGCCTTTCCGCTGGCCACTAAACTGCCTACAGGCTGGCCCGGCGGCGGCACGATGAGCTTGGTTTTCATCAGCTCGGCAATGCCCCATTGTTCAAACAATTTAGCCAAATAGTTGCCACTAGGCCCGGTTGAATAGCTGATGCTGGGCGCAGCAAGCAAGGCTTGCTTAAGGGCGGCAGGCGAGCTGATGTCAGGCGCGTTGGAACCAACAGGCACCGCCACGGCAACAGGCGATTGCACCCAGTCCACCCGGCTGCCGGCCTGCACATGCCCCGAGGCGATCAAGCGCTCTATGGCATCACTGGCCAGCAGCACCACGTCCAGCGCTTCGCCTGCTTGCACGCGCTTGGCAGCGTCTACCCCACCCGCGGACTCAATCTCTACGGTTTGCGACGAACACTGCGCATACGCAGCACACAGCTTGGCCAGCAAGGCCTTGGTAGCCATGGACGAGAGGCCGCGCAGCGGCGAAGAGGTGGTTTGCATAAGTCGATCAACAGGCCAAAATCATCATGGTCTATTGTCTGCCCTACAGTGCGTAGACAAAACCCAAAGCCCCCTAGCTGCTAGAACAAATACTTATAGCCAAACAGCAGCTATGTGAATAAACTAAGGTTATGGATCTCAAGCAAATCGAGTATTTTGTACGCGTAGCCGAGCTAGGCAGCTTTACCCGCGCCTCGGTCATGCTCAATATTGCGCAGCCGGCTTTGTCGCGCCAAGTGCGCCTGCTCGAAGTTGAGCTGCGGCAAACATTGCTGGTGCGTAACGGCCGAGGTGCTACGCCTACCGAGGCGGGAAAAATGCTGCTGGAGCACGGCCGGGGCATACTGCACCAAGTAGAGCGCGCGCGCGAAGACCTGGGCCGGGTGCGTGGTGGGCTGGCAGGCCGCGTAGCCGTAGGCATGCCCACCAGCGTGGCCAAGGTGCTCACCGTGCCGCTGATTCGCGCCTTCAAGCAGCGCATGCCTGAGGCCACTTTGTCGATCAGCGAAGGCCTTTCGGTCGCCATGAGCGACGCTCTGGTCATGGGTCGCCTGGACATCGCCCTCCTGTACAACCCCCTGCCCGCCCCCGAACTAGAGTTGACGGAACTGCTGCAAGAAGACATGGTGCTGGTGCAAAATGAGGCCCACCGCAGCAAAGAGGGCACGACCATCACCCTGCGAGAGTTGGCTGCCGTACCCTTGGTGATCGCCACCCGCCCCAACGCGCTGCGCACGCTGGTAGAAACCGAGATGGGCGCGGTGGGCAAACGCCCCAGCATCGCGCTAGAGATCGACGGCGTGGCCGCCATCCTCGACCTGGTGGCAGACAACGCAGGCTCGGCCATCTTGCCTGCCAACGCGGTGCGCACCAGCGCGCACCCAGAGCGTTACTGCATGCGCCCGATTAGCAGCCTGCGCAGCCGCCTGTGCCTGGCCGCCAGCGCCCAACGCCCCGCCACCCTGACCCAGCGCGCCATGCAAGAGCTGATTGGCGAGTTGATCCAGCAGTACTTTTAACAGCCCGCCGCGTTTGCGATGGGCTTTGTGCAGCCCACGGTTTCTGCCAAAATCACGCTATGCAATCCCTCCCCCCAGAACCCTCCACGCCACCTGCGCCCCCACCTGCAGAGCCGCCCTCGCAACCGCGCAATCCGCTGCACGGCATGACGCTGGAGGCCATTGTCAACGCGCTGGCTGAGCACTATGGCTGGGACGAGCTAGGCCAACGCATACCGGTTCGCTGTTTTACACAGGACCCGAGTACCGCATCCAGCCTGAAATTTCTGCGTAAAACGCCTTGGGCGCGTGAGAAAGTAGAAGGCTTATACCTCTACATGCTGCGTGAGGCGCGGCGCACCGGAGCCAAGCCTGCACGCACATAGGCTTCAACCACGCGAGATCACTACTATTTTTATAGCTGCTCCCGAGATATTCTATTGGCCTACAGCCTCATTAGCATCTTAAAAACGCTCAAAAAAGATATTTGATGTGCATTTTGGGGCTTTTGGAACCGGCTGCAAGCCACGTAGCGCCTACAAATTCAACAGCCTGCGTGCGTTGTCACCCAAAATCGCAGCCCGCTCTGCATTGGTCAAACTCGGCGTATTCAAAATATGGTCTACCGGGTGCTGCTCCCACGGGATGGGGTGGTCAGTGCCTATCACTACCTGGCTGGCACCTACTTGCGCTACCAAATGGCGCAGAGCCTCGGGGGTGAAAACCAAGGCGTCAAAGAAGATTTGGTTGAGGTATTCGGTGGGCTTTTTCTTCAGCACGATGCTCGGGTCGCAGTTTTGCGGCGACACGAAGCAGCTGTGGTCTGAGCGTGGGGCATAGGACGGGAAGTAGCCACCACCATGGGCGGCGACGATTTTGAGCTTGGGGAACTTGTCCAGCGTGCCTTCAAAAATCAAATGTTGCAGCGCGATGGTGGTGTCCAGCGGGTTGCCGATGGTGTTGGACAGCCAGCCGTTGCCTTTGAAGCGCTTGGTCAGCTCGGGCGTACTTTGCGGGTGGATGAAGAGCGTAGCCCCCAGCTCCTCGGCCTTGGCCCAGACGGGGTGAAAGCGGGCATCGGAGAAGTCTGTGCCGTCCACACTGCCGCCAATGGCCGCGCCCTTGAGGCCGAGCTTGGTGATAGCGTATTCCAGTTCGCGCACGGCCAGCTCGGGGAACTGGAGCGGTAGGCAGGCAAAGGCACCCAGGCGCTGGGGATTGACGGCGCACAGCTCGGAGAGTTTTTCGTTTTGGATGCGCACAATGCGCTCGGTGATGGCCTGCTCGCGGCGGTACCAGAAGGGGTTGATACTGAGAATTTCCATGTCCACACGCATGGCATCCATGGCGCGCAGGCGCTCTTCGACAACAATGAAATGCTCGGGCACGCCTTTGACGGGCGGCATGATGGATTTGACATCGGCAGCGGTGAGCAAGGACAGCGCCTCTTGCACATAGCAATGCGAATGCACGTCAATGGTTTTAACGCGCCTGCCGTCAATCACCATCGGGCCACGCGAGGAGCGCGTCTCGGGTGCCGTGATGGGATCGGATGGCGCTTTGGCGCGCGCGCCATCGAGCGCGTTGCAGCCTGTGAGGGCAATGCCGGTCACGATGCCTGCGCCACGCTGCAGCAGGTTTCTACGGGTTGAATCAATCATGGTTTTGTCTCCTGTTATGGGTTTATCGTCGGCACGCTTCACGTCTGGGATGCATCAGGCTTCACGGACAACGCTTTGCTTCAGTCCAGCTTGATACCGGCCGCCGGAATAATGCGCTTCCAGCGGGCGATGTCTTTCAAATACATCTCGGTAAATTTGGGCGAAGTCAGCGGTGCAAGCTGCGCGCCCGCCTTGGTCAGGCGCTCGCGCATAGCGGGGTCGTCCAGCAGCTTGAGTACGCTGTTGGCGACAAATTCCGTCACGTCCGCAGGCGTGCCAGCGGGCAAAAACACGCCCTGCCACAACGTCATCTCATAGTCTTTCAGGGCCGCCTCTTGCATGGTGAACAACTCGACCGCGCCCGGGTAGCGAGCACTGCTGGTGACGGCCAGGGCACGCAAACGACCGCCCTTGTACTGCGGCAAACCCACGGGCATACCCGCAAAGTAAAAGTCAATCTGCCCACCAATCACATCGGTCGCAGCCAGGGAACCACTTTTGTACGGAATGTGCACAGCTTGCACACCCGCCAGCACCTTGAACAGCTCGCCGGCCATGTGGTCAGAGTTGCCAATGCCCGATGACGCAAAATTGAGTTTGCCCGGCTTTTCTTTCGCGCCTGCTATCAGCTCGGCCACACTCTTGTAAGGTGAGTTGGGGTGCACCACCAAAATGTGCGGTGTGGCAGCCACGCCCACCGTGGGCAGCAAATCTTTTTGCCCGTTGAAGGGCAGCTTGTCATTGGCCGCCACGCTGATCGCCAGGCCGTTTTGCGCAAACAAAATGGTGTAGCCGTCTACCGGGCTTTTAGCCACCATGTCCGCAGCAATATTACCCGCAGCCCCCGCCTTGTTATCTACCACCACCGGCTGCTTCCACAAATCTGCCAAGCCTTGGGCGATGATACGGCCCACGATGTCGGTAGAGCTGCCCGGGCCGTAGCCGATAACCATCTTGACGGCCTTGTCGGGGTAGGCGGCGGCGCTGGACAAACCCGTGAAAGCACACAGGGCAGCGGTGGCTACTGAGAGCGCCAGGCGGCGGGATACGCGAGAAATAGATGGCATATTAATTCCTAAGGACGAAATCGGACTTGACCGGACGCAGAGGGCGCAAAGATACGCAAAGGACGCAAAAGAAGACAAAAGAAAATAAAAAATAAATCTTTTTTGGTTTCCTTTTGCGTCCTTTGCGTAACTTTTGCGTCCTCTGCGTCCTGACTTATTCCTGTCATCGTTGTATTTTTGATTATGTAACGCAAAGTTAATGCACGGAACTGCGGGAAATACTCTTGAGTTCCATATTAAAAGTAAAGCGATTTTCAGGGTGTCTCGTAATGGTCACCTCATACGGGTCACCATGGCTGTCAAAGTAGCGGCGCACTATCACCAGGCAAGATGAGCCTGATGTGGCATCCAGCGCCTTGGCATGCTCGCGCGACAGGGTGGACGAAGTCACCTCAATCTCGGCCCTGTCCATGCCCACGCCAAAGTGGCGCTCGATCTGCTCAAACACCATTTCGCGGGCGTGGTTCTTCAGCTTGGTCACGCGGGCAAATTTGTTCAAAATGTAGATGTCGGTCCAAGCCAATGCCAGCTTGGACTGCTCATCGCGCCGCACTGCGCTGATCTGGTACCACGATGAGCCCAACGGTGCTTTGAGCGTGCTTTGCAGCGCTGCATCGCACTCCACATAGCGCTCTATTTTGTTCTCGCGGTAGGTGTTGCCGGGATAGCGCAAGATGTCGCGCAGGGTGTTGAAGTCTTGGCTGTAGACGCGCGGCTGGGTGCAGGAGATGACTTTGGACGCTGCCCCTTGGTGACATTCGATCAAGCCACGTTCTTGCAAAGTTTTCAGCGTGTGCCGCAAGGTGTGGCGGCTGACTTTGGTTTCATCGCACAGCGCTTTTTCGGAGGGCAAGGTGGTGCCCACAGGCCAAGCCCCCGAGCGAATGCGCCCGATGAGCTCTTCTGTCAAGCGGCCATGCAGCGTTCTAGGCTGCGTGGCCACCTGGGCTTCCTCACGAGAGGCCATACATCTTTTTGCCAGCCACCGGCATCTGCGCCGTCAAAATATCGCCTGAGAGTGACTCGGTGATGTAGATGGTTTTATTGTCCGACCCGCCGAAGCACAAGTTGGCCAAATGGTGGTGGTGCTTGTTCTCGGAGTACACCAAGTGGGTGGGCAGCATGTTGTTATCAAAACGCCAAATACCTACACCCAAGTGGCAGACCAACAAGCCGTTGTCTGCATCCATCTCAATACCGTCCGGCCCCGCAGCGCCGCCTGACAACTGGATAGCTACACCCGTCTTGGACACCGAGCCATCAGCCATTAGCGGCAAGCGCCAGATTTGCTGCGAGCGTGTGACTGCCACAAAGCAATGCTTTTCTTGCGTATTGAGCGTGATGCCGTTGGGGCTAGGCACGTTAAGTGCGAGGCGGTCAAGCTGGCCACTTGCACGCAGACGGAACACGCGCCCGGTCGGGTCGACAATACCCGTCTGACCTTGGTCAGTAAAGTACAAATCACCATTGCTGGCAAAGTGCAAATCGTTCAGGCCTTTAAAGCTCTCACTGTACATCGAGCCCAGTACGTTTTCGATCTTGCCGGTCTTGGTGTCCAGCGACAACAAGCCTTGCTTGTAGCAGGTGATGAAAGCGCGGCCGTCTTTATGGAACTTCAGGCCATTGGGCCAACCGTCGTACTGGGTGATCAGCTCCCACTCGCCCTTGGGCGAGATGCGGAAGATGCGGCCAAACGGAATATCCACAAACCAGAGGTTGCCATCGCGGTCAAACGAGGGGCCTTCCAGAAAGCATTCCACCTCAGCACCCTGACGGTTAGGGTCAGACCAGGCCGAGCGCTGCTTCTTGCGAAACTTGGCGGGCATGGACATGAACACTTCGGCTTTGATCAGCTCTAGTTTTTGAAACGGATTAAACATACACCACTCACTCCTGAAATTTGATGAAAAAATAACTGAAAACTTGTACGGACATCTACATAGATCACTCACACCAGCGTGAGGTACGGATGGTTGCCATAACGTTTTGAGTGTAAGATAAAAACCGGTAATCCACAAGGTGAATCAGCAAATACATCTTGTACGAACAAGCTTAGACAATCCAAGGAAAGTGTATGGCAAAAATAGTGGTGATTGGCACCGGCACGATGGCCGCTGGCATTGGTGCGGGTTTTATCAACGCGGGATTGGATGTGGTTTTCTTGGGCCGCAGTGTGGACAAAGCCAGCAAGTCTTTGACCGATGCCCACAAAATAGCCGCTGCTTTGAACTCCGACATGGAGCGCCTGCAGCTTCCTGGCTCTGTGGGCCTCATCGACACTTGGAACGACTGGCAAGGCGTGGTGTGGGTGATCGAGACCGTCGCCGAAGATTTTGAACTCAAGCGCCAGTTGTTCACATCGCTCGACGCGCGCGTACCCGCAGGCGTGCCGATTGGCAGCAACAGCTCGGGCTTTCCCATCACGCGCATTGCAGCAGGCTTGGCCACACGCAGCCGCATGTTCAACGCCCATTACTTTATGCCCGCGCACTTGGTGCCCCTTGTGGAGGTGGCGCTCGGCGAAGATTCTGACCCCGAACTGGGCGAAGCGGTGTGCGCGCTATACCGCCGTGCGGGCAAAAAGCCCGTGCTGGTGCGCAAAGACATCCCCGGCTTTTTGGCCAACCGCATCCAGCACGCCCTCATGCGCGAAGCCATGGCCTTGATCGACAGCGGCATCGCCACTCCGCAAGACGTAGACACCGCCGTGCGCTACAGCTTTGGTTTTCGCTACGCCGCTGCGGGCCCGGTGCTGCAAAAAGAAATCTCCGGCTGGGACAGCATGGCGCGTGCGGCGGCGGAGATCTACCCTTCCCTATCGAATACCCATGTGCTGTCTGAGTGCCTAGGCGGCATCATTGCAGCAGGCAAGACGGGTATGAAAGCGGGCGAAGGTTTTATGCAGTGGCCTGCTGACCTACCAGCTAAAGAGCGCGCCGCGTATGAGGTGCGACTGAAAGCGGCGTTTAATGTTTTGAACGGCTAACAAAACGGGAGAGAAAGCGGACTTGACCGGACGCAGAGGACGCAAAGATACGCAAAGGACGCAAAAAAATGCAAAAAATGCAAATGCAAATGCAAATGCAAATGCAAATGCAAATGCAAATGCAAATGCAAATGCAAAATTTTTAAGAATTTCTCTCTCTCTTTGCTTTCTTTTGATTTGTTTTTGGTTTTCTTTTGGCTTTCTTTTGCGTCCTTTGCGTAACTTTTGCGTCCTCTGCGTCCTGCCCCCGCCCCCGCCCCCCTCCTCAATGTCACTCAAATAAATCCCTGCAATGATTCGAACTAACCCGCTTGCCCCATCAAACGCGAAACTCGCGCATGGGCCGCGTGCGGCTGGCGAATTCGCGCAGGCGCGCCGCATCTGGTGCAAAGCCCAGTCCCGGGCGGTTCATTTGACTGGCAGTTACCACCCCGTGAATGGGTGCGAGCGGCTGTGCGCACACGTCTTGTGCCAAATAGCGGTTCGACATGCTAAAGCCCCAAGCCACATCGCCCAGTGCAAAACCGGCATGCGCCGTGGCCGCAGCCGAGATGGTGGTCTCGGCCACCTTGCAAGCCAGGTTGACACGCATGCCACGCGCCAGGCACAGCCTGCCTGCGGCCAGCAAGGCCTGCGTGCCACCCAGTTTGATCAGTTTGAGACTCACGCCCTGGGCGGCTTGGGCATCACCGTGCGCAGCAATATCGCTGACGTCCTGGATCGACTCGTCGGCGCACAGAGCCAAGCCCGTACTCTTATGCAAGGCCACCATGGCATCCATCATGTCGGTGCGAAAGGGTTGCTCCAAAAAGCTCAGGCCACTGGCCACGCCCGCAGCGGCAATGGCGGCCGCATCGGCGACAGACAATCCTTGGTTGGCATCGGCCGACACCACATCGCCTTGCAACTCGGCGCAGATCGCGCGTACTCGGCGCGCGTCGTTGATGGCATCGCCCGTGCCGACCTTGATTTTCCATTGGCGGTAGCCGTCTTGGCGCAGGGTGCGGGCCTCTTCCAGCTCGCCTTCCAAATCGCCCGAGGCCAGCATGTGCAGCATCTCCAGTTTGGCCGTGCTATTGACCACGGCATCTCCCGCCAACAGTTGGTACAAGGCAATACCCCTGTGCTGCGCAAACAAATCCATCAGCGCGGTCTCGTGACAGGCTTTGGCCGAGGCGTTACCATACAAAACACGCTCTTGCATCGCCGCGATAGCCGAGGGTTCTGCCACTTCCATGCCCACCAGCTTGGACAACAAATACTCGGTGCTCGCGGCAATGCTGCCCAGCGTTTCGCCCGTCATCAGCGGCGCGGCACTGGCCTCGCCCCAGCCTTCGCGGCCCAGGTCGTCCGTCAAGCGCACCAGCAAAGTGTGGGCGTGCGTCACGGTCTCGCCCGCCATCTTGATGGGGCGGGACATGGGCACTTCAAGCGGGTAGAGTTGTGCGCAGGTAATCAACATGGTGTTTCATTTTTTTAGTTCACAGGAGTCTAGGATGATAGCGTTTCAAAAAATAAAACCAGTGGCTGTTGCAATGGCTATGGCTGTTCTCGGATTAAGCACCCTTGCCCCATTGGGCAATGTGGCCCACGCCGTCTACCCTGACAAACCGATCAAAATCGTTATCCCCTTCGCACCCGGTGGCCCGTCTGACGTGCTGGGCCGCGCGATTGCGCAAAAGCTCAACGTCGCTTTAGGTCAGCCCGTCATTGCCGACAACAAGCCCGGCGCAGGCACGAACCTGGCGGCAGAGTTCGTCGCCAAATCCCCAGCCGATGGCTACACCCTCCTCTTAATGATGGTAGGCACCCAAGCGATCAACGAAGCCATGTACCCTAAGCTGGCCTACAACACGGTGCGCGACTTTGCGCCCATTTCGCTCACCGCAGCGTCGTCCTTGATCTTGGCTGCGCACCCCAGCGTGCCTGCGAAGAACCTCAAAGAACTGGTCACATTGGTCAAAGCCAACCCCGCCAAGTTCAACTACGGCACCGCAGGCGCGGGCACGCCGCTGCACTTGGGCGGCTTGCTGTTTAACAACCTGGCAGGCACCGACTTTCAACACGTTCCCTACAAAGGCGCTGCGCCTGCGATGAACGATGTGCTGGGTGGTCAGATCCAGCTCATCCTCGCTGGCACGCCGTCGGTGCTGGCGCACATCAAATCCGGCAAGCTCAATGCCATGGGCGTAACCAGCCTCAAGCGCTCGGCCAACGCGCCCGAGGTGCCGACCATTGCCGAGAGCTATCCCGGCTTTGAGGTGGAGCTGGTCTATGCTTTGGTTGCACCCGCAGGCACCCCCAAAGACATCGTCGCCAAGCTGAACGCCGAAGTCACCAAGGCACTGCAAGACACAGAGATGCGCGACAAGCTCGCAGGCCAAGGCTTTGAGGTGCGCACCAGCACGCCCGAGCAACTGGGCAGCTACATCAAAAGTGAGATCACCAAATGGGCACCGCTGGTGAAAGAATCCGGGGTTAAGCCTGAATAAAAGTTAGTACGTATTGCGAGTCTGATGTAACGCGAAAAGCGCAAAAAATTCGCAAAAACCGCTAAAAAATACAATATCGCTTCAGATTGTTTTTCAATATTTTTTGCGTTTTTTGTAATTTAATTTTTGTCGCTTTTTGCGTTACCTCCCCAACACCCCCATTCCCGAAAGCAGCAGAATGATAGAGACCTCCAACAAACGCATGATGGGCCCCGTGATCCGCTTGCACCCCAACGACAACGTGGTGGTAGCGCGCTTAGACGTGCCCATTGGCATGGCGTTTGACACCGAAGCGGGCGAGCGCGTCACCAGCAAAGCACAGGTGACGGCGGGCTACAAAATTGCGACTAAAAAAATCCCCAAAGGCCAGCCCATCCTCAAGTACAACGTGACAGTAGGTTTTGCGCATGTAGACATCGAGCCCGGCACGATGGTACACAGCCACAACACCGAGTTCAAAGAGTTTGACCGCGACTATGCTTATTCCAGCGAATTCAAGCCCGTGCAGTTGCTGCCTGAGGCCGAGCGCGCCACGTTTCAGGGTTATGTACGCGCCAACGGCAAGGTAGGCACGCGCAACTTCATCGGCATCTTGTCCACCGTCAACTGCTCGGCCACCGTGGTTAACAAAATTGCCGAATGGTTTACCCCCGAGCGCCTGGCCGCCTACCCCAATGTCGACGGCGTAGTGGCCTTTAGCCACTCGATTGGCTGCGGCATGGAGATGAGCGGTGAGCCGATGCAGCTCTTGCGCCGCACCATGGCAGGCTACATCCGCCACCCCAATTTGGCCGCCGCGATGGTGATCGGCCTGGGCTGCGAGCGCAACCAATTGAAGGGCCTGCTAGAGCAGGAAGAGCTGGCCGCCAGCCCGCACCTGCATACCTTCATCATGCAAGAGAGTGGCGGCACACGCCAGACGATTGCCGCAGGCATTGAAGCCGTCAAGGCCCTGCTGCCTGAGGCCAATAACGTGAAGCGCCAAACCGTGTCCGCCAGCCACCTGAGCGTAGGCTTGCAGTGCGGCGGCTCGGACGGCTTTTCTTCCATCACCGCCAACCCGGCGCTGGGCGCAGCGGTAGACATATTGGCACGCCACGGCGGCACCGGTATCTTGTCAGAAACGCCCGAGATCTACGGCGTAGAACACACCCTCACCCGCCGCGCGGCCACGGTAGACATTGGCAAAAAACTCATCGAGCGCATCCGCTGGTGGAAAGACGTTTACTCCGTAGGCCGCGACGTGCAAATCAACGGCGTAGTCAGCCCCGGCAACCAAATCGGCGGCTTGGCCAACATCTTTGAAAAGTCCCTCGGCTCGTCCATGAAAGGCGGTACCGGCCCACTGATGGAGGTTTACCAATACGCCGAGCCCGTCACCACCAAAGGCTTTGTCTTCATGGACACCCCCGGTTTCGACCCGGTGTCCGCCACCGGCCAAATTGCTGGCGGTGCTAACCTGATCGCCTTTACCACCGGGCGCGGCTCCATGTTCGGCTCCAAGCCCGCCCCCTGCATCAAACTGGCCACCAACAGCCCCATGTTTAACAAGCTGCAGGAAGACATGGACATCAACTGCGGCGAAATTTTGGACGGCACCGTGTCCGTGCAAGAGATGGGGCAACAAATCTTTGAACTCTTTTTGCGCACGGCATCGGGTGAGGCCTCCAAGAGTGAAAAGCTGGGCTTGGGCGACTATGAGTTTGTGCCTTGGCAGATTGGGATCATGAGTTGAGCATTGATTCCCGTCGTGCATAGGCCAACGCCACTTTGACCTATGCACAAACGCACTTCATGCGACGGAACATGAACGGGCACGAACGCTTTGTGCTTGGGCCACTTGCTCCAGCAGCTTGAAAGCGGCCTCTGGCACGCGGTGGGCAAATTGCTTTCGACGGTGGCTGGACAGCACGCCGTCGTTACCCAACACGCTCAGCACCAAAGTGGCAAGATCATTGTTGTGCAGATCAAACTGTGCATTCACAGCGGAATATACCGCATCGTAGCGCGCCAAGAACTCAGATTCTTGCTGTAGCTCTACTTCCAGCGCTTCTTGCGCCACGGCCAAGCCAAACTCGGCGCAGGCGGTGGCATCCCAGTAGCGGTACAGGCTGTCATGCCCTTGCCACTCCAACTGGTACTGCCCTTCGTCCACCCAGGTCACTTGCCAAAACGCCCGAGCGGGCTTGGAAAACGCTTGCAAGCAGGCCAAGTATTCTGCCTCGCGCCTCTGCATGGCTACCGATACCGGCAGGATCAGCCCGCTGGGAAGCCGCCCAGACTGGCACAGCGCACGGTGAAATAAAAACCGCGACAGCCTGCCATTGCCGTCCATAAACGGGTGGATGTAGACCAGCCCAAACGAGCAAATACTGGCGGCCACAATCGGGTCGATGCTGCGTGGCAAGTCGCGTGCAAGCACCAATAGTTGCTGCATCAACTGCGCCGCTAAATCAGGCGCGGGCGGCACGTAGCTCACGCCTAAAGCACCCCGCCCAGGGCCGCGTAGCCAGTTTTGCTCGCTGCGGTAGGCTACGGCATGCAAGTGAGGGTTGCTAATGACGGCGTTTTGCAGCGCCACCAGTTGCTGCTCTGTCAGCTCTTGCGGCGCATGCGCTTGCTGGAGCAGGTGTACAAAGGCCTGCGCTCGCTGCTGGGTGGGTGCTTCGTTCTCGATGGCAAAGCTGCTCTCGGTCTCGTGCAAATAGGCCCATTGCAAGGCCCGATCCAGCGCAGGCTTGGGCAGTGCTGCGGCAAAGGCCTGGGTTTGCCCCAGGGTATCACGCGCGATACCGATTTCAATCGCTGCCGTGCGGCGCACAGTGGCGCAATACGCCAGCGTACCCAGCCCATTAAAGCTCACGTGCCAGCGCGCATCACGCCCTTGCACGGTGGTGATGTAGCGTTTGGGGTCAAACACCAGTGCCGTCGCCGTATTTTTGGCAACCGCAGCCATGGACAAGGTTTGCCCTGCAAAGTACTCCCACAAAAAGCACAGCACGCGCAAATAGCTGCTGGTGGGCGCAGCAGCCAGGGCGGCAAGCAACTGCTGCGCGCCCACCTGGGGCAGTGTCTGTGCCAAAATAGCCAGGTTGGTGCCTTCATGCTTGAGGGCAAATAGCAAATGCCCCAGTAAATCAACCCCTTGGGGCGCAACTGTAGCTGGCACCAAAAGCGTATCACCCACCAAAGTGACTCGCGTGACTGAACCGACGCATGCGATAGGCTGGTGTACCAGCGCTTGTTCACCGCAAAACTGGCGCAAAAATTCATATCCCACAGCGTGCTTCATATAGAAATATAAATGGAATTTAAGATTTTTCTATATTTTGCACGAATTTCATAGAAATTAAAATTTAAGTTGAGGATATGACCATGGCGGCGGTGCCTGAGATCTTGGCTGTTACGATCTGTTTGGCATTATTTCGCCATTAATTTTAGTGATTTACAAGCCATGAATACGTCGGCTGACTCTGCACAAGAACCTCCACGGCTGTACGCCCTGGACGCCATCCGTGCTGCGGCTCTATTGCTGGGAATTGTGTTGCACGCCTGCCTGTCCTTCGTCCCAGGCATCCCGGTACAGCTGTGGCCGATCAGCGATATCCACAAGAGTACGACGCTGGGCATCACCATGTTCGTCATCCACACCTTTCGGATGTCGGTGTTTTTTCTTATTGCGGGTTACCTATCCCGCGCGCTGTTTCAGCGCTTGGGACTCAAGGCATTTTGTCGCAACAGAGCTGCGC
This sequence comes from Polaromonas sp., assembly GCA_043772355.1. Lineage (GTDB taxonomy): Bacteria > Pseudomonadota > Gammaproteobacteria > Burkholderiales > Burkholderiaceae_C > JAAFIP01. The sequence continues at coordinate 13,269 of JAYVGI010000171.1, read as the reverse complement.
GCATCGTGGCACCGCTGGCACTCGGATGGGTGGTGTGTTTCGCGTTGATCATTGGCGTGGTGTTCTGGGCGCTGGCAAAAGCGAACCACGGCGTCATGCCGCAGACGTTGCCCAAGGCCATGATGGATGCAGGGCCCAACTTCATGCATCTGTGGTTTTTGTATCTGCTGGTGTGGCTCTATGCCATCGTGATCCTTGCGCGTGAGCTGCTGCTTGTCGTGGATCGCAAAGGCGTCATCGCTAAGGTGGTAGACCAATGGCTTCGCGCCGCCATCACTCTCCCATTGGGTTCACTCATTCTGGCGCTGCCCGTTGCAGCAGCATTGTTTTTCATCCCCCACTGGGTAGCTGCCATGGGCGTACCCACCCCGGCCTACACCCTCATTCCTCCCGCCATCCCTTTGTTGATCTATGCCTACGTATTCGCCTTGGGTTGGCTGCTGGACAGGCAACGGCACTTGCTGGACGCACTGGCGCGCCAATGGCTGCTTAACTTCGTTCTGGGCTTGGCGGGTGCGCTGGTGTGTATGGCGATCTTGGGCGCACAAACACCCGGTGCCGTTATTCAAAACCACAAGCTTCTGTACGCGCTAGCCTATGCGATGACCCTCATCTGCTGGACGATGGCCTTTGTGGGTGTGGGCATCAAGTACCTGAACAAAAAGAGCATGCTGATCCGCTACCTCGCCGACGCGTCCTATTGGATGTACCTCATGCACCTACCGCTGGTGATGGCGCTGCAGACCTCGCTCATCTTGATAGATCTGCATTGGGCGATCAAATTTTTCATCATCAATGCAGCCAGTTGCACCCTGTTGCTGCTCACCTACCATTACGGCGTGCGATCCACATGGATTGGGCGCATGCTCAATGGCAAGCGGCACCCACGAGCAACCGCATAATCAATTATTAGCCAGATGGATGCCCGCCAGCTGCCCCAGCAGCGCAGCAAACGCATCCCTTTGGTCACTGGGCATCACCTGCGTGGCCTCATGGCTGACAGGCTCGATGGACACCAACGCATACTTGAGCAATTGTTGCCCCGCCTGCGTCAGTACCGCAAAGCCCACACGGGCATCACGCGGATCTGAAAGGCGCGAGACCAGACCCAGTTTTTCCAAGGGCAGCAAGCTGCGGGTCACGCCCGAGGCGGTTAGCCCAAGGCGCTCTGCCAGATCAATACGGCGCAGCCTGCTGGCCGGTGCGCGGTCCAGGTAATACAGAATCATGAAGTCGCCAAAACTCAAACCATGCAAACTGGACAGCGCATTGTCCAATCGGCGCGTCAGCACCGCGTAGGCACGGGTCAGGCGCAAACAAAACTCCAGACTTGGGCTGGCGGGACTGGCGGCTGCGCTCACAGGCAGAACGGGTGCATCTTTATCCATGGTTTTTACCTTATATCGTAATGGTTGAATGGGTTAATTTGATATGTGCTTGATATTTACTTGATCAATCAAGTATATACCAATCTAACCCATCCTGCGTACACGCACCGCAATCATCTCTGGGCGAAGGCTAAGGGAGATAGAAAAAAACGGTTCTATGTGATTTTTAGTGGATAGCCAGCTGGATCTGAAGGGCTTGGCTTGTGTACTGGATCAGGCCAGCTTGGTGCTGCGTCCGCGCCAACAGAGCCAGCGCAGCGCTGCGCATGAGCCCGTAGCACGCGCCGGTGGAAGTGCATTCCCGGCACCCTCTCCCGCATTGCGGGAGAGGGCTGGCCAGTGGGGTACACAGGGTAACGCCCATATTGTGTCGCGCGGTACGGTTGGGAGCGTTGCGAAGTCGCTGGCGACTTGCGCATCGGCCAGAAACTGTGAATTTTCTGCTTGGAGCGCTGCCATTTTTAAATCACCGTATGCCTGTAGCCCTCTAAAATCATGCGGAAGCAGCTATGGAATAAGTAGTACCACCCGTGCTCAAAATGCGCTGCAAGCAGCCCGTCTGGCAGGTTTTCGGCAAACAGCGGCTATCCAACGTACAGGATGCCTATTTTTAACCTTTACCCATGTACCCCACTGGCCTGCTTAGACGGAGTGCTACTATTTAGTGAGTAACGATGTTTTCAAGCGACCCAGCAAGCCAGCCCAATCAGGTGGGCGGTGCTACTTCAGCTTAGCGGCATCAAGGAGTAGTGGCTGGCTACAGGCCAGCACGGGGGACAGCCGCGCGGCTGAAGTGGCTCCGCCCACCTGATTGCGCTACAAAAGCCAAACTCTCCCAACGCCAGCGCGCCAGCCACCTTGCACCAGCCGCACAAAGCCGGTTCTTTGTATCTACCAGCCAATAGCCAGCATTAAATATACGTGAGCAGCTACGCAATGCATAGCGTGCGCTTTCGCAGTGTTGTCGGCACATTGCGCCGCCGCCGCAGATCTTTGCGTAAGCGCTGGCGATACTTGCGCCCCCGCTGGCGGTTTTTGCGTCAACCCAAGCGTTCCCTGCGCTTGCACCCACGCACTATATATTCAATAGCTACAAGCCCTTTAATATTGCTGGCTAATACGTTTTTTAAAGGGTAAAACAGGTGAAAATCGTGGTTTTGGCACCTGTAGCGCCGAATTTTCAGGCTTTTTGCATAAAGTACACACATTTTGTACACACATTTCTATCCGCAATGCCCACCGGTGCCACTGGCAAGACCTGCCTTTGGGTGATAGGGACGCGCTGATAGCGACCCACGAGCCTGCCTAAGTTGACCTGCATCGCTTTTAGCCCGCACAATGCCCCGATCCAATGCCCCGGTTCAATGCATAGTGCCGAAGGCGATCACCCTCAGGAGACCTCATGCGCATCCCATTGCTTTTATCCATCGCCGCACTTGTCTGCGCAGGGGGCTGCGCCACCGCGCCCTCGCACCCGGGGCTGGCGGGCGACGGCTTGCCCCGTTTGATCCCGGTGCGTGACTTTGTCGCCGACCGGCAGGCTACCGGGGGCTATTCCGTATCCCCCGACGGCAAGAAGCTGGCGTGGATGGGAGCCTCGGGCGTGCGGCCTGCGGTGTGGGTCAAAACCATCGGTCAAAACGACGAGAAGGCCTTCCCGCTAAAGGCGCGCTACTACCGGTGGTCGGCCAACAGCCAATACATTGCACTGGTGGCCGACACGGGCGGCGATGAAGACACCCATATCTATGTCGGCACGGTAGACGGTAGCGATACCCAGTTGCGGGATTTGACCCCGTTTGCCCAAACCGCCTCGCACATCTTGCAGGTGGTGGACGGTGGGCAGAGTTTGATGGTCACGGCCAATCGGCGTGACAAAAAGGTGTTTGACCTGTACCAGCTAGACATGGCCACAGGCCAACACCGCTTGGTGGCCACCAACCCTGGCCGTGTGGCGTGGTGGGGCGTGGACCGCACTGGCACACTGCGCGCACGCGTGCTGCTAGAAGGTGAGCGCAGCCTGCTGCAAGTGCCCACATCACCCGACCTGAGCACCTGGAAGACCAATGCCGAATGGAGCCGCTTTGAAGCGGTTCGCCCATTTGATTTTGCAGAAGATGGCCAGACGGCCTGGGCGCTGTCTAACCGCGGACGGGACAAAATGGCACTGGTCAGGCTGGACCCCGCCAATGGCGCAGAGACCGTGGTGTATGGCGCGCCCGAGGTGGATGTAGACCATGTGCGTTTGAGCAGAAAAACGCGTACACCTCTGGTCGCCCATTCCGTGCCCGGCTATCCACAGCAGGAGATATTTGACCCCGCGCTGCGGGCCCGCTTTGCGGCGCTCTCCAAAGGCAAGCCCGCCGCCATCTACGTCACCAGCGCCGACGATGAAGAGCGCGCCATGACGGTGGCGATAGAGACCGATCTAGGCACGCAAAGCTATCTCTACGCCGGCACTGCCAACGAACCCATCTTGCTGGGCGAAAGCACCTTAATGCGCCTGTCCGCCAGCCTGTCGCCCACCCAACCCATCTCCTACACCAGCCGCGATGGTTTGACCATCCACGGCTATTTAACCCTGCCCACCGGCGTGAAGCCTGAAAAACTACCCATGGTGCTCCTGGTCCACGGTGGCCCCTGGGCGCGTGACCGCTGGGGCGAAGGCACCATGAAGCAATTTTTAGCCAACCGGGGCTACGCCGTGCTCCAGGTCAATTACCGTGGCTCCACAGGCTATGGTCGGGCATTTACGGAAAAAGCCATTGGCGAGTTTGCGGGCAAAATGCACGACGATTTAGTTGACGCTGTGCGCTGGGCCGGGCAGTCTGGCACGGTAGACCCTGCCAAGGTGGCTATTTGGGGTGCCAGCTATGGCGGCTATTCAGCCCTGGTAGGGGCCACCTTCACGCCCGAAGTGTTTGCCTGCGCCGTCGACTATGTGGGCGTGAGCCACCTAGCGCGCCTGCTGGAGACCGTGCCGGCCTACTGGGAGCTGGGTTTGCCCATTTGGACCCGCTATGTAGGCGACCCCGCCAACCCCGAGCACCGCAAAATCATGGATGCCAAGTCGCCCCTGTTCAAAGCGCACCTTGCCACCCAACCCATTTTGATCATGCAAGGTATCAACGACCCGCGCGTGAAGCGGGAGCAATCGGATCTGATGGTGGCCGCCCTGCAAAAAGCCGGCAAACAGGTGGACTACGTCACCTTCCAAGGCGACGGGCACGGCAACATGAAGTGGAGCAACAACCTGGCCATGTACCGCAAAACCGAAGACTTTTTAGCCCAATGCATCGGCGGGCGCACCAGCGGCTTTGACTATTACCAGCTCGGTGCCTGGGCGTTTTAACCCCGTTCCGGGCGAGCGCGTCTACCTGCCCGCTGTTGCTTCAGCGGGGTGTCCCCAGTGCGCTCTACCGAGCGCTCGCGGTCCGTTTTCGGCCGTGCAGACGCTGGTGCTTTGAAAATCGGCTGAACGGCTTATACGAAGCACTGCTATTGTGTGATTCTATTTCCAGATCGATAAGAGGCCAGGCGCGTAGCCTACGAGAGTGCTGTAGCACGGCAAGGCGACGCAACAACGCATCTTATTGATCTGGAAATAGAATGAGTACGCATCGTCTCATGCACCACCCCGAACCAGGTCGCCGCCGTCAAGCCGACTGCGCCAGCTGCAGCACCATCTGCACCCGCGCCTTGACTGCGGACAGCTCGGTGCCGGGAAAGACATCCTGCTCCGTGGCGCTGACGCCGCCCCAGGGGCAGCGGCTGGCGCGTAGCACTTGCACGCCTTGGCTGCGTGCTTGCACCAGGGCCGCTTGCAGGCCGGTGCTGAGGGTGCCGTTGCCGGTGCCTGCTACGACGATGCCGCGCAGCGGATCCAATGCGTTGCCAGGGTCCGCCAGCAGGGCGCGCACGGCACTGCCGCTGGCGTGAGCGTGATTGAGAACGATCTCTACGCGCGGCCAGTGTTGCAGTGCCGCCAATCTGTTCGCTATGTTTTTACTAGCTGCTTGCGCAACATTTACGCTGGCTATTGGCGTATTAGTTGATAAATCGGCCTCCATGAGAGCCTGAAACTGCACCTGCCTGCCCTGCACCACTGCCACTGGCCCCAGCGGCCCCGAGCTGAAGGCGCTCAGCGCGTGGGTATGCACTTTTTGCACCTGCTGCGCGCTGTGCACCTCCCCTGCGCAGACGCACAGCACGCCGCTTGCCTGAGGCTGGCGTGGGCGGTGCAGCGCGACGCGCACGGCATCGCACACATTACGTGGGCCGTCCGCCTCGCTGCTGGTGGCGGGGCGCATGGCGCAGGTCAGCACTACGGGTTTGCGTGCCAGCAAGGCCGCAGGTAAAACCAGTTGCAAAAACCAGGCAGCCTCCTCCAAAGTGTCAGTGCCGTGGGTGATGACGATGCCTGCCACATCGCCCTGCCCCAGCCAATGGACGCAGCGCTGGGCCAGCAGCGCCATGCTGGCAAAGTCCATGTCTTTGCTGTCAATCTGCAGTACTTGCTCGGCTACCAGTTCGCAGCCCTGCAAGGCCTCTGGCAGGCCCGCAATACCCGCTAAAAGCTGCGCTACGCCGATTTGTGCGGCGGTGTAGCCCGTATGGTCGGCGCGGCTGGCTGCGGTGCCAGCAATGGTGCCGCCCGTGCCCAAGATCACGATTTTTTTATTTATTTGTGGCATACCGCTTGCAATTCATCGAAAGCTGGTTTAATATACAGTTACTGGACAAGAACTCAGTGTGCGGTCTCAGCATCGCAGTTGCCCCGCCCGCCGGCTTCTTGTCCAACCTTTCTGTGTGTGCATTTTAATTTTTTGCCGTTCATTGCGTAACCATCCCGCGCAACCTAGGAGTTTGACATGTTTGAGCAACCTAAACTGACCGTCCGCCAGCAGCAAATTTTAGATTTGGTGCAAAGCGCTATCGCCAAAACCGGCGCGCCCCCCACCCGCGCCGAGATCGCCAGCGAGCTGGGCTTCAAGTCGGCCAACGCCGCTGAGGAGCATTTGCAAGCGCTGGCGCGCAAAGGCGTGATTGAGCTGGTCAGCGGCACCTCACGCGGCATCCGCCTGCGGGGCGATGCCATGCGCAGCATCAACGCCTCACGCATGGAAACCTACGGCAAGCAGTTCATGCTGCCCCTGCAAAGCCTGGCCCAGTTGGCCCTGCCCTTGGTGGGCCGTGTGGCCGCAGGCTCACCCATCCTGGCGCAAGAGCATGTGGAGCAAACCTACTATGTCGAGAGCAGCCTGTTCCAAACCAAACCCGACTACCTGCTGAAAGTGCGCGGCATGAGCATGCGCGACATTGGCATCATGGACGGCGACCTGCTGGCCGTGCAAAGCGCCAAAGATGCGCGCAACGGCCAAATCGTCGTAGCCCGCTTGGGCGAAGAAGTCACGGTCAAGCGCTTTCAGCGCAACCACCAGATCATTGAGCTGCACGCCGAAAACCCCGACTTCAAAACCATCGTCGTCGAGCCGGGCGAGCCGTTTGAGATCGAAGGCCTGGCCGTGGGTTTGATCCGCAACAGCATGTTCAATTGAACGCTGGCTGCCACTACAGAATCTCGCAAAATCCCGCAACATCCCGAAAAAAAGCTGCCAGATCGGAGATACCGCATGAATCTTTTGTCCGTACTCGTCGCGCCCGTGCAAGCCGTCGTGCTGTTTTTTGCACCACACGCCAGCACCATCAAACCCACCGGTATACGCACGCCTGCGCGCGCACACGCCAATGCATGGCCCAGCAACGCACCCCGTGCGCCCTCCGTCAGTGAGGCCTCTCGCAGCGGTTTGGGACATGCGGGTCGCACCACTTACCGGCACACTCACCCGCGCCCTTCCTCGATCACAAAGCCCGGCATCAGCGCCAAGCCCCTGCACCGCGTGCGTGTGGTACGCAATGTAGACGCATCCCTGCCCGCCGACCGCGCAGGCCGCATGGTGGTATCAGGGCGCTTTGCCGATGTCTGTGCCGAGCTCGACAAGCTGGCATCCCTGGAAATGCAGCACGCTTAAAGCTTGGCTGGCAGGCCCGTAGCGCTCGCCAACCAGTACGGCGTGCCTCCCACCATCAAGCCGCTGTGTGGGCACCCAGCAAGTACTCCAGCTTGCCCAGCTCCACCCCGTTGTGGCGCAAAATCGCGTAGGCCATCGTCAGGTGGAAGTAAAAGTTTGGCGTAACCCAATGCTTCAGGTAAGCCTCGCCCTTCATGGTTTTGGTGACATTGGGACCGGCTGGGAAGGTGATGTCTTTGTCCTCGGTGCCGTCCAGCTTGGCAGCGGGCACACTGGCAATGAACGCGATGGTATTGGCAATGCGCTCTTTGAGCTGGGCCAGTGTCAGCTCAGTGTCCGGAAAACTCGGTGCATCTACACCTGCCAGACGCGCCATACCCATTTTGGCGGCATCGCAGGCAATGCCGATCTGGCGGGTAAAAGGCAGCATGTCAGGGGCCAGGCGAAACTGCGTCAGCGCCGTGGGATCGCATTTTTTAGCATCGACAAAGCCTTGGGCTTTGTCTAAAAAATGGCTCAAGTTACCCAGCATCGACAGAAAAACTGGCTGGCTGGCAGACGACATGGAAATAGTCATGGTGAAAAATCCTTGGGTTAAAAATGTGTGAGGGCTTGATGGTATCCGACTGTCGCTTGACAAGCCTCAAACCAAGTCAACCCAAGCCGATGGCGCACTGCGCACAATTAGCACCCCCGCAAGCCGCTGGGCGGCCCCAGATACAGGCACAATAGCGACCTTATGAATATTGTAATTTTGGACGACTATCAAGATGCCGTCCGCAAACTCGAATGCGCCTCCAAACTAGAGGCCTACACCGCCAAGGTTTTCACCAACACCGTCAAAGGCATTGGCCAGTTGAGCGTACGGCTCAAAGATGCTGAAGTGATCGTGCTGGTGCGTGAGCGCACCCAGCTGACGCGCCAGTTGATTGAGAAATTGCCACGCCTCAAGCTCATCGCACAAACCGGTAAAGTGGGCCCGCATGTCGATGTGCCCGCCTGTACCGAGCGCGGCATCGCCGTGGCCGAGGGCATAGGCTCACCCGTGGCACCCGCAGAGTTGACGTGGGCCTTGATCATGGCGGCCCAGCGCCGGTTACCGCAGTATGTGTCCCACCTCAAGCACGGTGCCTGGCAGCAGTCTGGTCTGAAGGCCGCCTCCATGCCGTCTAATTTTGGCCTGGGAACGGTGCTGCGCGGCAAAACACTGGGCCTGTGGGGCTACGGCAAAATTGGTCAACTGGTGGCGGGCTATGGCCGCGCCTTTGGCATGCAGGTGATGGTGTGGGGCCGCGAGAGTACGACGGCCAGAGCCCTGGCCGATGGCTGCCTGGTGGCCAGCAGCCAGGAGCAGTTTTTTGCCGAGTCGGATGTACTGAGCCTGCACCTGCGTCTGAACGACGACACGCGGGGCATCGTCACATTGAATGCGCTGTCGCTGATGAAACCTACCGCCCTGTTGGTCAACACCTCCCGCGCCGAATTGATAGAGCAAGATGCCTTGATCGCGGGCCTGAACCGGGGTCGCCCTGGCTTGGCTGCGGTGGACGTGTTTGAATCTGAACCCATCTTGCAGGGCCATGCTTTGCTGCGTCTGGAGAACTGCATTTGCACACCGCATATTGGCTATGTGGAGCAAAACAGCTACGAGCTGTACTTTGGCGCGGCGTTTGATAACGTGGTCAACTTCATTCGCGGTACGCCGACCAATATTGTGAACCCCGGTGCGCTACAGGTTCGGCGCTAGCCGCTCCTGCGCTAAAAGTTTGAGCGCCACTGCACTATTTATTTTATAGCTGCCCCCGCAGTATTGCGCTTGCCCAATAGCCCTGAACTCACTGAACATGCCCGCAAACAAGTGCTGTGGGCGCTGCTGTTTGGCAATTTTGTGATCGGCACCGGCGTGATGCTGGTGCCCGGCTCGCTCAACAACATCAGCAGCGCGTTGAACGTCAGCGTGGCCAGCGCGGGCCAGTTGATTACCTGGGGTGCCGTGCTGATGTGCATCGGCGCGCCGCTGTTTGCAGCGATGGTGGGCGGCTGGGATCGGCGCAAGCTGCTGGCAGGCTCGATGGTCTGGTATGGTCTGCTGCACGCCGTATGCGCCCTGGCACCCGACTTTGCCAGCGTGCTCACGCTGCGCGTGCTGGCCATGGCCGCGCCCGCTGTTTTTACGCCGCAAGCGGCGGCAGTGGCGGGTCTGCTGGTGCCGCCCGAGCAACGCGGCCGGGCCATTACGATGGTGTTTTTAGGCTGGTCGTTTGCCTCGGTGATGGGGGCACCTTTAGGGGCGTGGATGGGCGGCACGCTGGGCTGGCGCACGGCTTTCTTTGTGCTTGCCGCGCTGGCGCTGCTCAGCAGCGTGTGGGTGTGGCGCGCCCTGCCCCAAGGGGTTCGCCCACCCGCACTGAGCCGCCAACTTTGGCGCGACACCCTGTCGTCCAAGGTGCTGATCTCCGCAGTGGCGGTCACCGCCATTTCATCGGCCGGGCAATTTGTATTGTTTGCCTACCAAGCACCGTTTTTGGCAGCCAGTCTGCTGGCTACACCGCAAATGATTGCGGTGTATTTTGCGGTGTTTGGCGTATTCGGCGTGCTGGGCAGCGTCACCATGTCGCGCCAGATCGACCGCTGGGGCGCACCGCGCGCAGTGATGGTGGCCTTGGCTCTGATGGCGCTGAGTTTGTTGCTGTGGCCACTGGGTAGCACCTTGGTGCTGATTTGCCTCGTCAGCGTGCCATGGGCTTTGGGTTGCTTTTCGTGCAACTCGGCGCAGCAAGCGCGCCTCGTGGCCATTGCCCCCGCAGTGGCCAGCGTCAGCATCGCGCTGAACACCTCGGCGATGTACATGGGCCAGGGGATTGGCTCAGCCATAGGCGGCACGATGATTGCGCAAGGGCACATGGCACACCTGCATTGGCCTGGATTGGCCGGTTTGTTGGCGGCCATGGCGGTCAGCGGCTGGGCCGCTGCACTGCAAAAGCAAGCCCCTAAGACTTAGGTTTTTTAGCCGGGCTGGGAAGATCGTCCAACCCAATATCAAACTCGATAATGTTGTCGGCACCTTCTTTGGCGGGTGCCTTCTCAGCACCACCCAATAGGGGAAGTACATCGGGTGTGAACTTGGCGGTCACGGGGGCAGCCACTGGCGCAGGCTCATCTGGAAACACGCTAATGTCGATGTCCACGCCGATGTTATCGCCGCCCCGAGGCAGGCTCTTTAAGGCTTCCTCCCATTCACTGTCCAGCGATGCGGCGCTGAGGTTGTCGCTGTAGGCGGGGTCGGCGACAGCGCCTGAAAGAGGTTGCACCTCGGTGCCGGAGAAGCTGGGGTACTTCCTGCCTGCGCTTTTGCTGGCAAAGCCGGACAGCGCGACATTCATCAAGTCCCCCGGCTGGGAGACATCAAAATCCAGGTCAGAGGCATCGTTCGGGTCAAGGCCCGCCTCACCTTCTTCGCTCACGTCTTTGGCCACCGCATACAGCAACATCAATTCGCGGTAGGCCAATAGATCAAAGGGCTGGTTGTCACGGTCAGGCTTGCGGAAGATGGATTCTTCGATCACCTCCAACACCTTGGCGCTGGGCCATAGCGCCTGGATGCGCTCCAGCGCGGGTAAATAATCTTCCAGCCCTTTGCTGTTGAGCCCGTATTGTTCATACTCCGGCACTTGGGCGTTGAAGACGCGGTTGAACTCCTCGCGCAGCTCTTCAAACTCGTCGCGCGCCGCAATCTTGTGGTAGATATCAAACAGATCCAGGTACGCCAGCGCGCTGGTTTCTACGTTGTCACTGATGTGGTTTTGCAAAATGTCAATAGCCTGCGCATGCTGGCCCAGGGACATGAAAAAGTCTGCCTGCTGCTGAATATCAAACAACTCTTCGGCATTGACGGGGCGCGCACCGCCAGCCGGATTGGGGTCAAAGTCAGACACTCCGGCTTCGGTGTAACGGCTGGACGAGCCGGAGCGCCGGGTCAAATTGCTGCCAAAGTCCAAGCCCACGCGTCTGCTGGAAACAAAGGCCGGGCGCGCGCTGGCGCTGGTGCCAGCGCTGGCCCCCAAAGGCATGGCGGATGACGGCGGCGTGACCAATTTTGAAGCCGCTACAAAACCCATCTCCCGCTCGTTGTCTGCGGCCTGCTCGCCGGTCATATTGTCCAGGTTGCCCACATAGGCGCTCTGCTTGGCTTTGCTCATACCCACTGGCACAGCACGGCTTGGCGCATTGCCCCACCAAGGCGCGTTGATGTTCTTGCGCAGGCGCCACATCCACACCGCAAACGCCAAGGCACCCACACACAATGCCGCCAGCGCGTACGTGAAAGGATTGGCATAGCGCTGGTTTTGGGCGCTGGCCAACTCGGTTTTCGCTACTGACAGTTCCTGGGTTTGGCGCTTGGTCAAATCAGACATGGCGCGCACTTCGGTTTCGAGTGTTCTGAGGCGTTCCACGTCGCGCAGCAAATCTTGCGGCGATGCATTGATCATGCGCCACATGGCTGCGGCCCGGCTGCGGGCCGCCGGGTCGGTGCTAGGCTGGCTCAGCAGCTCGGCGCTGCCGCGCAATACCGGGTCGCGGCCGGGCACCAAGTCCAGCAGGTCTACTTTGAGTCGCCCGGTATTGGTGGCCGTGGCCGAGCCCAAGGTGGAGCTCATGGCGGACCGCGCGGGCTTGCCTTCGGCGCGTGTAACAACCCGCGCCCGGGCCTGCGCCTTGGCGAGTTCTTTGGCCTCCTGGCTGGCTTGGCGCCTGGCCTGGGCCTTTTCTTGAGCCTGTGGGTCTAGCGCCTTGGGCGGCTGCACTTGGCGTAGCCGCTCTTGGCGTGCGCCAGCGCGTAGGGCGGCGCGCTCGGCCGCCAAGGCTACCGGGTCTTGCGCTGCAGAGCCAGTCTCCCCACGCAGCTCTGTGATCACAGGCTGCGCACGAACGGGCGTGGGCGCGCCCAGCAAGGGTAGCGCGGGAAGTGCTGCTGGCGGTGCGGGCTCGCTGGGGGCATCTGAGAGCAAGACATACCGGCGGCTGACGCTTTGGCTACAGCTGGCCCGCATATAGAGCGTGACGAAAGGTTCGTCAACCGGAGCGCTGGCGCGCACCCGCAAGGTCAGCTCAGTGGGACTGGTGCGCAGTGGGGTGACGCTCGCGCCGCTGACCCGGTTATCGCCATAAAACAGCTCGGCATTGAAGCAGCCAGCTTCAGGAACCTCTTCTTGGGGCTCCAGGCTGACCAAAACAGAAATGTCCAGACTCCGGCCCAGTACCGCAGCGCCCCTGCTGCGCCCCAACGACATGGCATCCGACACCAGCGGCCAGCTCAGCAAGGCCACACTTACAGCAACGCCCCATTGGATACTGCCAACGCGCAGGAGTCGGGGGAGTGGAAAAGGTATCGTCGTATTCATCTCAATCAATTACTTATACTTACTGGCTATTTTGACACACTAAAAACTTGATAATCATGCCATGAATCCAGAATTTTCAACCATCTCCATTGTGGGCAGTGGGGCCATGGGGCGCGGTATCGCGCAAATAGCAGCCCAGGCAGGCAGCCAAGTGCTGCTATTTGACAGCCAAGCTGAGGCGGTAGCAAACGCCATTGCAGCCATTGGCAGCGTGTGGGACAAGCAGGCAGAAAAAGGCAAACTCAGTCTGCCCGATGTGGCCGCTTGCAAGGCGCGCCTGCGTGCGTGCTCGGCGTTGACCGATCTGGCTGGCTGCAACTTGGTAGTGGAGGCGATTGTAGAAAAACTGGAAGTCAAGCAAGGCTTGTTCAAACAGTTGGAAGGCATCGTATCACCTGCTTGCGTATTGGCTACCAACACGTCCTCACTGTCTGTGACTGCCATTGC
>JAYVGI010000170.1:0-4422 GCA_043772355.1 Polaromonas sp. | reverse complement strand
TTCCAGCCAAACATCTCAGGCGACTTGACCGTCAAGCCCGCGTTGCCGTGCGTGACGGACTCCCAACGGGCAAAAACTTCTTCCACAATAAAACCAAATGACAGAGTGGCTATGCCGAGGTAAATGCCTTTCACCCGCAGCGCGGGCAGACCCACCACCACGCCGACAGCGGCAGATAGACCCGCCGCAACTGCCAATGCAATCGGGAAAGGCCAACCCATATTGGTCAACACCGCCTGCGTATACGCACCCACACCCAAGAAGGCCGCGTGACCGATGGAGAACAGCCCGGTGAAGCCTGCTAATAGCATCAGGCCCAGACCGACCACGGAATAAATCAACACAAAGGTCAGCTGTGCCAGCCAGTACTCGGGTAGCACAAAAGGCGCGGCAATCAAGGCCACCATCAAGGCCGCATACCAAAAAATATGCCCGCCATGTTTGGCCAAGGCAATGTCCTGCGCGTAATTGGTTTTAAAAATAAATCGCATGCTAAAAAACTTCTCAGTACGCCAGCCCGCAAGGCAAGCATCTTGCTCCCTCTCCCGCCAGCGGGAGAGGGTTGGGGTGAGGGCGCATGCACAGCGTGGTCATACCTTTTTCCGCAACTTCTCGCCAAATAGCCCATTCGGTTTCACCATCAGCATCACCAACACCACCACATAAGCCGCAATGTCCTTCACGCCCTCTGGCAAATAAAACCCGCTCAAGCTCTCCACCAGCCCAATGATGATGCCGCCCACAATCGCACCGGGCAAGCTACCGAAACCGCCCACCACTGCAGCCGGAAAGGCCTTGAGTCCGATGAACCCCATGTTGGCGTGCACAAAGGTAATCGGCGCAAGCAGCAGCCCCGCAATGGCGGCCACGGCGGCAGACAGGCCCCACACCAAGCCGTTCAGGCGCTTGACCGGGATGCCCATGTAATACGCAGCCAGCTGGTTTTGCGACGCAGCCTGCATGGCAATGCCCATCTTGCTGTAGCGAAACATGACGAAAAGCAAAGCGCACAGCACGGCCGTGGCTGCGATGATGGCCATTTGCTCCCAGTTGATGATCAAGCCATTCCAGTTGGAAATTTGGTCTTTGTAGGGCACAGGCAAAGTGTGCGTCTCGGTGCCAATGCCGGGGATCATGGTGATCAGGCCGCGCGCCACATAGCCTATGCCAATGGTCAGCATGACGATAGAAAATGCGGGCTGCCCGAGGATAGGGCGAATGACCACGCGCTCTAGCAGCACGCCAAACACCGCCATCGCCAGCATCACAGCGGGGATGGTGATCCAGAACGCGAACCCCAGCGCCGTCATCAGCGCAAGGCCCGCAAACGCGCCCAGCATCATCATCTCGCCTTGGGCAAAGCTCACCGTCTCTGTGGCCTTGTAGATCAATACAAAGCCCAGAGCGATCAGGCCGTAGATGCAACCCTGCGCTATGCCGCTAATCACCAATTGCAGGAACTGCACTTTATCTCCATAATCATTTTCAAATCAGTAGCTCGCAAATATACGGGCGCAACGCCCAATCCCTCATTCTGGTTATCCCTCATGCCTTCCGCTTCTAGCTCAGCGCCGCCCCAAACTGTCACCCTAGCGGCAGGCTTGGGCTTTTATGGCGACAACTGGGAACCCGTGGTAGCCAGCATCGAGCGCGGTGGCGCTCAGTATGTGTGCAGCGACCATCTGGCCGAACTCACATTAGCCATTTTGCAAAAAGACCGCCAAAAAGATGCATCACTAGGCTACGCCCGCGATGTGCTGCCCATGCTGCTGCGCCTATGGCCGCTGATGCAGGCACGTGGCTGTAGATTTATTTGCAACGCAGGCGGCTTGAACCCCCAAGCTTGCGGCGCGGCAGTGCAACAGGCACTCCGCGCCAAAGGCATGACCGCTAGCATCGCCGTGGTAACGGGCGACGAGGTGTTGCAAGACCTAGGCGGCAACGCTCCACATTTATTCAACGCCGCACCCTTTAGCAGCGTACAAGAGCGCATGGTGTTTGCCAACGCCTACCTCGGCGCGCGCCCCATCGTCACCGCCTTGCAGCAAGGCGCAGAGATTGTCATCACTGGTCGCGTGGCCGATGCCGCTTTATTTTTAGCCCCCTTGGTACACGAGTTTGGCTGGAAGCTGGAAGAAGCCCGCACTCCGCAAGAGCTGGGCTTGTTAGCGCAAGGCTTGGCCGTAGGCCACCTACTCGAATGCTCTGGCCAAGGCAGCGGCGGCAATTTTGGCAGCCTGGACGCCTGGCAGGCTATTCCCGACTTAGCGCACATTGGCTACCCCATGGCCCGCGTACAGCTAGATGGCACAGCCACCATCACCAAAGCCCCGCAGACTGGTGGTTTGATCAACTTTGACACCGTGCGCCAACAGCTTTTGTACGAGGTGCACAACCCCCATGCCTACGCCTCGCCCGACGTGGTGCTAGACATCAGCACGGTGCAGCTAGACGACCTGGGTAACCACCAAGTGCGCATGACAGGAGCCACCGGCCACCCCCGCCCCGCACAACTCAAGGTAGTGGGCGGCTACCGCGACGGCTTCAAAGCCGAAGTGACATGGGGCTTTAGCTGGCCCAACGCCTGGAGCAAATGCCAAGCAGCTATTGGGATGATCCGCACGCAACTACAAGACAAACGCATCCCCCACGACGAGCTGTTCATCGAATACCCCGGCCTGAACTCCGCCCACGGCGCGCTAGTACCACTGCCCGATTCAAAGTTGCTAGACGAGCAAAACGAAATCTGGGTACGCATGGTGCTACGCACGCAGCACAAGAGCGCCGCCGACGGCTTTGGCCGCCTATTCCCATGGATGGCGCTCAGCGGCCCCGCCTACACCTGCGGCTTCAGCGGCCTGCACAACAGCAGCGAACTATTAGGCATCTGGCCCACGCTAATCGACCGCGCCCTGGTCGAGCGCCGCGTGAAGGTGACCATGCTATGAGCAACCCCACCATCCAAGTGCAGCTCGCAAAACTAGCCCACGCCCGCAGCGGCGACAAAGCCGACTGGGTAGACTTCGGCCTCTTCGCCTGGAACCAGCAGGGCTACGACATCTTGGCCCGCGAAGTCACCGCTCAGCGCGTGCAAGCGCACTTTGCATCGTGGATTGCAGGCGAAGTAGACCTGTGGTTGCTACCCAATATTCTGTCCATCAAGATAGTGTTGCGCGGTGCGCTACAAGGTGGCGGGGCGCGGAATTTGCGGTCGGATAATTTGGGCAAGGCGATGGCGGGTGCGCTGCTGCGAATGGAGATTGGCGCGACTGAGTTGGAGTGGAAAGCTGCGCAAGAGACTCCACGGCTTGGTGTTTGGTAATTTTATTTGCTACATATTCAGTAGCTTCTTACGCTATTTACTATTGGGCGAGTGGCTTACTCGATGCCTGAAAATTGTTTTGTACGGGAGCAGATCGTTGGCGCTCTTTAGCTGTGTACGGGAGCAGGCCGACGGTGTACTCAGCTCCGCGGCTGTCCCCCGTTGCGGCCTGGGGCCGCTGCCTCCTCCTTGATGCCGCTGCGCTGAGTACACCGCCGACCTGCTCTTGTGAATGTGTTGGGCGATCCAGCGTGTGGGTCCAAACCATCCCCGTGCAGAGTTCTGGTTTCTCAACATCCGAATATGTGCAGTAGCTACGCCTTCAACACGGACTGCTATAGTAGCGCGCATGAAAAGCATTGCCTTGTTGGCCATACGCGGATACCAACGGTTCATCTCCCCCTATAAAGGTTTTCGCTGCGCTTATGGCCTGCATACCGGGCGTTGCACCTGTTCAGGTTTAGGCTACAGGGCCATACGCCGTTACGGCGTGGTGGATGGACTCAGCGTCTTGCGCGAACGCCTGACGCGCTGCGGCCAGGTACATCGCATGCATTTACCCACGCCTCACGCGCTGTCCAAACAAGCGGGAGTATGTGATGTGGGTTGCATTGATATTGGAGGCTGTGACGCACCGACGGGAACGTCTATGTGCAATGCTTGCAGTTGTTGCGACTGCGGCAGTTTTGGAGGCTCTAAAGGCCGCTTTGGTGGCTCTGAACGCAAGCTCCATAAACGTGATGAGCGTAATGAACACAAGGAAGTATTCGTCAACAGCCGCTAAGGGAGGCAGAAAAAGCCAATATCCCATTTTTGGCCGCCCTTGCGGGCGCATTGCGGCGTTGCTCTTCGCTTGTGTGGCTCGCCACACGGCGCTCAGAGCGCCTTGCACTGCATCCCGCCAGCGCACCCAAAAACGGCACATTGGCTATTTCCGCCTCCCTAACCTGCATAAAAAAAGCCAGCGCTAAGGCTGGCTTTTAAATTTCGCTCTGTCCCTGGACAGTTGCGAAGCACCCTGGTTAGTAAGGTTTGGCGACATAAGCTGCGATGTTCGCAGCGGCTGTTGGCGTGATCGTCGGGGCCAGGAAGCTCATGCC
>JAYVGI010000169.1:0-5142 GCA_043772355.1 Polaromonas sp. | reverse complement strand
GCTGATGAGTGTATGCCAAAGGCTCAGTCGCCTCATCTGCGCGCAATATTACAGCGCCTAAAAAATTCAAGTCAAACATTTTTGATGTTGGGTACGCCTGAGCTAGTCGGGGGTCGTCAACATGACGATGTGATGAATGTCGAATTAGTTCCCAGCATTGCAAAAAAAATTCTCGAACAAAACACAGCAAATGAATGCGGTATTTTGTAAGAACTCGCTTCGTCCTACCGACTGCCTCGGCATAGCTTTTAAATATCGGACTTGCTAGTTCGCGTGAATCCAAACGTTGGTAGCGCGCGTATGACTGGCCGGGAACTGTTTTCATTTAAGCATTGCTGCTTTGCGAAGGTGACTGTTATGTTGAAAATTTCCGCCATTATCCCTGCCTATAACGAGGCGGACAACATTGCGCTAGTGGTGGCGGGCCTGCTGTCTTTGCGTGATGCGGCGCAAGCGCCGTTGGTGCACGAGGTCATAGTAGCTGACAACGGCTCTAGTGACGATACAGCGGACATCGCCCGTCGCCATGGTGCCAAAGTTGTTTACGTCGCGCAAAAAGGCTACGGGATAGCCTGTGCAACGGCTTGCGAGCACGCCCAAGGCGACGTGTTGCTGTTTGTTGACGGCGACCATACGGCTGATTTGAGGCAGGCACGCCTGTTAACCCAAGCAGTGGAGTGTGGTGTTGACATGGCCATCGGGGTGCGCACTCATGCGGCGCCTGGTAGCTTGACTGCCGCGCAGCGTTTTGGGAACTGGTTGGCTTGCTATTTAGTGCGCAGAATTTGGTCTGTGCCAGTGACCGATTTGGGGCCTTTTCGCGCCATTCGCCGCAGTGCCTATGACCGCATTGGTATGCGTGACGCAGCCTACGGCTGGACGATTGAAATGCAAATTCGCGCCGCCCAGCTCAAACTGCGCACCTGCGAGATAGATGTCACTTGGTTGCCCCGTCATGCTGGGCAATCCAAGGTAAGCGGCACGGTCAAAGGCGTTGTCGGCGCGGGCTGGGGCATTTTGTCCATGATCGCGCGCCTGTGGCTTCAAGAGAAGCGCTCGTTACGGGTGTCCCCAAAGTCAGTTTTACCCACGCCAGATCACGCCTTGCCCGCCGGCCAAGCGCGACTGGCTCCATCCACACCACGCCGGCCGTTTTCTCAACAGGAGTAATACATGAAGTTTTCAAAAAAATCTGCGCTGATCATGGCGGCAATCATTGCCAGCTTGTCCAGTGCAGCATTTGCGTCGGGTTCTGAGGGCTTTTCATCGGCTCAAAACAACGACACCCGTTTGTACAACGCTGGCAAGGGTGTGTATGCCGATAAATTCTCGTGCGGTTCTTGCCCGCTGGCAGGTAAATCGCTCAATGCCAGCGTGGCTAAAGAGGTGCTTGGTGGCACACCCAAGGTGCAGCTATCTACTGAAGAGCAGGACGCTGTGATGGTCTACCTCAAGCGTCGTTTCAAAATCTAATTTACGGGACAAACATCATATGAAATGCAAACACGCACTCACTGCGGTAGCCCTGGCTGCCGGTCTAATTGCACCTACTTTGGCGCTGGCGCAGTCCAACTCACCTTGGCTCCCCATTCCTGGTAGTGGCTCTATCGGCCTTAGCTATGTCAACCAGACGGGCGATTCAGCCTACATTGGCGACAAACAGTTGCCTATTTCTGGCATCACGGGTGGTGGCGCGCAGGAGTACAAGCGCCAGTCCTACGGCCTTAAGCTGGTCTATGGTTTGGCTGATTCCGTGTCGCTGGATGCCAGCCTGGGTCGTGGCAAGGCGCGGGTTGGCGCTGCAGACAACGCCAGTGGCGTAACCGACACTACGATTGGCGTGAACTGGCGGGTACTAGACGAGTACGAGTCGCGCAGTCTACCCACCTTAACGCTGCGTTTTGCCGTGATCGCAAACGGCAGCTACGATGGCGCTCGCCTGGCGGCACTAGGTAAAGATTCGAGCGGCTATGAGTTAGGTGCCACGGTAGGCCGTCAGTTTGGCAGTGCTATCCGCGTTTGGGGTGGACTGGGCATAGAAAAGCGCGGCAATAGCGTGCCAGATGCAACCGTGCTTGACCTCAATGGTGCGTATTCCCTGACGCCAAGCCTGTCTTTGTCAGTGGGCTACACCAACAAGAAATTTAACGGCAATCTAGACATCGGCGGCCCAGGTTTTTCACCCGCCGCTTTCCAGCGCGTCAAAGAGCAACGCGAAACCGCAAGGGTGGGTGTGTCCTACGCCATTGCGGGCAATCAAACGATTGCACTCAACCTGGGCAAAGTAATTGGTGGACGCAACACGGTCAAGGACGACAGCATCGTAGGCGTAGGCTACAGTTACGGCTTCTAAGACGACGTGTTTTAAAGGCGCTAGATTCTGTGAGGAAGCTTGCGCCTTTGCTTTGCAAACTAAGCCTAGTGAGGGCAGGTGATTGAAGCCGGATAAGATTGCCCCCCGCTGGTTGGCTATAACCTTGAGCGCTGCAGCCACAGGCTTGGCCGTGGTTTACCTGTCTCACCAAGGAATGGGGTATCAGCTGTGGGCTGTGCTGGCGTTATGCGTGATCAATGCCTGCTTGATGGTTTGGGTGGCTCGGGATGGGGCCTTTTCAGGGTTGTCCCTGCGCCAGGTCTTGGTCACCGCGAGTGTGCTGGGTTTGATGGCGCTGTTTGCGCAGCCACTGCTGGAAGATGACCATTTTCGCTACCTCTGGGATGGCTACCTCACTGCCACTACCGCACAACCTTACGCTCGGGCCCCTGCGTTTTATTTTGGCAATGAGGCTGTGGCGTCGGTCATGCAATCGGTATTGAGTGGAATCAATAATCCAGAGGTGCCCACCATCTATGGGCCTGTTTTGCAGGCGATTTTTGCGCTGTGTTATGCGGTATCTCCCGCCGCTTTGTGGCCATTTAAACTGGTGCTTCTGAGCGGGCTGTTGCTGGTGTTGCTGCTGCTACACCGTGCGGGGGTTGCGCCGCGCTGGCTCCTTTTATTCGTCCTACATCCTCTTGTTTTCAAAGAATCGGCACTTACAGCGCATCCCGACTTGCTCATCGGGCTGGCGTTGTTGGCGGCGGTGCTAGCCTGGCGGGGCGGGCAGCACGGCTGGGCTGCGGGTCTGGCGAGCATCGCCGTGGCAGTCAAATTCAGTGCGGTTGCCGCGTTGCCATTTTTTTGCATCGATCGTCAAGGGCGGTTTAGCCTGCGCGGCAGCGCGGCTATGGCGCTTACCTTGTGTCTGGTGTACACGCCCGTATGGCTTTCGGTCGCCGGTGGAGAGGGCCGGGCGCTGGCGGTTTTGGGTGAACAATGGACGTTCAATCCATTGTTGTTCAAGATTGCCCGCGAGTTGCTTTCGGATAGCGCAGCGCGCGTGATGGTACTGTTGATGTTTGCAGCAGTGTGGATGGGTGTATTTTGGAGCTGGATCCAACAACTGCGTGCGGTGGACTGTAGCCAATTCACCCTTCCTGCTGATAGCTTGCCACTGCCGCCAGTGGTGGCAGTCATCACCGCTTTGCTGCTGCTTTCGCCCGTCGTCAATCCATGGTACTGGCTATGGATACTGCCTTTGGCGATGCTAAGTTTCTCTTTGATAGCTTGGGTTGCGGCGACGGTTTCTCTATTGGCTTACGCCCATGTGGCGGAATCTGTATGGCGTGGCTCGTCGATAGTGAGTTTTGCCGTGCCCCTCTGGGCCACACTTGCGCAGATACTGATAATCTCGGTGTCCATGGGATGTGTATGTGTCGTCAAAGCGCGGTGCAAGCGATGAGCGGTGTTGGGCAAGTCTTGTCAATGGCCAGGGCGCGGCGCTGGTGGCTGGCCGCAGGCTTGTGCGTAGCCGCCGTGTTGGCCGCTACCATTGGTACTTTCTTGCTGCAATCGCCCAGTTGGAATCAAGTGAATCTGTGGATTGATCTTCGCTATGCAGACGTCGCCTCTATTTCGCCAGCGCAATTGGCGACCCAGTGGGAGTCTGCGCAATCGCCAAACACCCAGCCGCTGCTGCTGGACGTGCGCACTGCCGCTGAGTTTGCTGTCAGCCATCTGCCTGGTGCCAGGCATGTTGACACGGAGCAAGTGCTGGATTTTGCGGAACGCGAGCTCGCCCAACTTGACCGGGCCCATCCGATCATCGTGTATTGCTCTGTAGGCGTGCGTTCAGCCGCTGCGGCGCGTGATTTGCAACTGGCAGGATTTACGCAGGTAAAAAATGTGCGAGGTTCAATTTTTCAATGGGCGAATGAAGGGCGTGCTCTGGAAGGCGGCCATTTGGTGCACCCCTACAATGCGCAATGGGGCCAGTTGCTCAGGGCAGATTTACACTCTGAGTAAGCTGCAAATTCAGGTTCGTATAAACAGTTGTCTTTGGAAAATTCACCATGCAAAAAACTTTGATAGGCGTGTTAGGCGGTAGCGGTTTATACACCATGGAGGCATTGAAAAATGCAACCGAGCACCACATTGACACGCCTTTTGGCAAACCATCGGATGTGGTGGTGACGGGCGACATTGACGGGGTGGGAGTAGCCTTCATCGCCAGGCATGGCAGAGGGCACCGCTTGATTCCGACCGAGGTGCCTTACCGGGCCAATATTTACGCCCTTAAAAAGTTCGGTGTGAAATATGTGATTTCATTGTCTGCCGTGGGTTCCCTCTGCGAAACCATGAAGCCACTGGACATGGTGCTGCCCGACCAATTTATTGATTTGACTAAGCGGCGAGAGAGCACCTTTTTTGGCGCTGGCGCAGTAGCCCACACCTCATTGGCCGAACCTGTGTGCCCGCTGCTGGCCGATGTGCTGGCCCGGGCTGTGGCCCAAACCCAAAGCACAGCGGCCATGGGCGCAGACTTTGCGCTGCACCGGGGCGGCACCTATGTCTGTATTGAGGGCCCGCAGTTCTCCACCATGGCCGAATCGCATTGGTACCGCAGCATGGGGGCCAAGGTGATTGGCATGACCAATATGCCCGAGGCCAAGCTGGCCAAAGAGGCGCAAATGGCCTACGCCAGCCTGGCCATGGTGACCGATTTTGACTGCTGGCACCCGCGTGAGGCGCATGTGACGGCGAATACCGCGATGGCCAATTTGATGAAAAACGCCGGCTTTGCGCAGTTGATTGCCGCTGCT
>JAYVGI010000168.1:0-2686 GCA_043772355.1 Polaromonas sp. | reverse complement strand
GGCATGGCATGCGCGGCGTTGCCTGCAAACACGACCCGGCCATGCACATAGTTGTCCAGTGTCATGGTGCCTGCGCGGTAGGCGCTGGACCACAGGTATGTCCACGGTAAATGCGCCTCGCCTATCGCGGCCAAGTGGCGCTCTACTACGGGGCGTACATTGCGCTCTTCAATCGCTGCGTCCAGGTCGGCATCGTCGGGGATTTGGTAGTCAATGCGCCAGATGTTGTCGGGCTGCTTGTGCATCAGCATGGTGGAGCCGGGGTTGCACGCGCAGTCAAACCAGGCGCGCCGCTCGGTGGGAAAGGGGGAGTGCAACTCGATATCGACAATCACAAACTTGCCGGTGAAGGCCTGGCCTTCGAGTTTCAAGCCCAGCGACTTGCGGATAAAACTCTGGCCACCATCGGCGGCGACCAGCCAGTCGGCATCTATGTGGTATTCGCCCAAGTCATTGGTCACCGTCAGCGTCACGCCATCCGCGCGCGACTGCAACAGCGTGACGCTGCTGGCCCAGCGGATGTCGATCAACTCAGGGAACTTGCGCGCCTCGTCCAGCAAAAACTGCTCGATGTGGTACTGCGCAATATTGATCATCGGCGGCAGCTTGTCGCTGGCCGCATGCGGCATGCTAAAGCGCAGTACCTCCTGGTCTTTGTAGTAACTACGCCCGGTCGTCCACGGCAATCCCTTGGCCATGAAGGCATCGAGCACACCCAGACGCTGCAATATCTGCAAACTGCGGCGCGAGATGCAAATGGCACGGCTGCCTTCGCACACCGAGTTGTCGGCCTCAATGACGATGCTGGGTACACCCTGCTTGGCCAGACCTAGCGCTGTGGCGAGGCCGATAGGGCCACCGCCAGCGATGGCTATGGGGTGGTGGGAGTGTCGGTCCTCAGGCAGGCTGGGCGCGAAGCGCTCGTAGGTGAAGGGGCCTATGTGGTTCATGGGGTTTGAAAGCTGAAAGAGGGAGGGGACAGGACGCAGAGGACGCAAAAATTACGCAAAAGACGCAAAAAAGAAATACCAAATTGGATTCAAAAAATACCAACATCCGTTTTGAAATTGCACAACAAAAATTTGCATTCAATTTCTCTGAATTTTGGTATTCCTTTCTCTTGTCTTTTTTGCGTCCTTTGCGCAACTTTTGCGCCCTCTGCGTCCGGAAGTTATCCCCCACTCCCCAGCGTTAAGCCTGCAAAGCCGCCCACATTTCCTGATCGCGCGCCGCCGTCCAGATGCGCGGGTTCTTGATACCCTTGGCTTCGTCATACGCGCGGCTCACATCAAAGGGCAAACAGTGCTCGTAGATAAATACATGCCCAAAGATCGGGTCCATGCTTTTGCGGGTCAGCGTCATGGAGGCTTTTAAATCCAAGCCTTGAGATGCCGCCTCTTTGCCGCAGGCAAACAGCATTTCCACAAAGCGCTGCGTGTAGTCCAGCGCCAGGGCGACGTTGGCCGCGCCCTTCATGGCTTCGCCGCGTCCGGGCACTATCGCCTCGGCTTTCAAGGCGCGCAGGGCATGCAGGGTGGCGGGCCACTCTTCTAGCTGTGCGTCGCCGGTGTACACACCCGCTTCGTACTCCACCAGATCGCCACTGAACAAGACCTTTTCTTCTTCTACCCAGGCAATCGTGTCGCCGCGCGTGTGGCCTGCGCCGGGGTGCCAGATTTGCACTTTGACGCCGCCTAAGTCGACGGTGAGCGAGCCTTGGCGGCCGGGTTGGCCGTCGCCCACGATCATCGTCGGCCAGGTCAGGCCGGGCACGCCCTCGGCCCCGCGAAACAGGCGCGGGAAGCGCTCCATCTCGCTTTGCATATCTTGCGCGCCGCGCTCGACAATCAGCTCATAGGTACCCTGACTTGCTATCACCTCAGTAGCGCCTTCCGATTTGTATGCGCTGGCTCCCAGTACGCGGACGGCATGGTAGTGGGTGAGCAGCACGTACTTGATGGGTTTGTCCGACACCGTGCGGATCTTGGCGATGAGGTCGCGTGCCATGTCGGGTGTGGCGGTGGCATCACTCACCATGATGAATTTGTCACCGATGATCACGCCAGAATTAGGGTCACCTTCGGCGGTGTAGGCCCAGCAGTGTTTGGAGAGTTGCTCGAAGGTGATTTTCTTGTCTTCCAGATCGGCTTGGGATGCAAATGCTTTGGTGGGGGCGGTGGACATGGTGGTGGCTTTCAGGCAATGGATGTACAGAGTTTAGCGCGGCTTGTGTTTTACTGGAGTTTGTCTTGGGGCTCATTCCACGTTTTGTGCGGGATTGGGTCGGAGAGTCCACCCCATGTTTTGTACGGTATCAGGCCGACGGTGTACTCAGCTGCGCGGCTGTCCCCCGTTGCGGCGTAGGGCCGCTGCCTCCTCCTTGATGCCGCTGCGCTGAGTACACCGCCGACCTGATCTCGCGAAGGGCTTAGCGATCCACCGCTGCGCCCCAACCAAACCACTACGCAGCTCTGGCGCTTGGTGTGCACAGCTTAGGGCGGTGGAAAAATCCAATATCCCGTTGATGCCTGGGCGGCTATCAGCGCGTCCCTATCGCCCAAAGGCAGGTCTTGCCAGCGGCACCGGTGGGCATTGCGGATCGTAAATATCGCCTGTGGTGACGTAAAAACGGTTGGCGGCGGCGCGATATGCCGACAACGTCGTAGAAACGTATGCTATGTATGGC
>JAYVGI010000167.1:0-17104 GCA_043772355.1 Polaromonas sp. | reverse complement strand
GATGGGTTTTCGCTTGCTGGGGTTGCTAGAAAAATCACATCCAATCACTTGCATAAAACATCGAAACCAATTCTCAAAATTTGGGAAACCATTTTGGCTTTCTTTTTGTCTTTTTTTGCGCCCTCTGCGTAACCTTTGCGTCCTCTGCGTCCAGAAGTTCGGTATTTTTCTCCACCTTCAAAACAATCACCCCAACGCCAACGCCATCACGCCCACCGCAATTGCCGCCGCGCCGACGATGCGCAACCAGCGGTCGCCCTCGCCTAGCAGGTGCCCGCCAATCAACGCCGCAAACAGCATGCTCACCTCGCGCGCGGGCGCTACGTGGCTCACCGGGGCAATCAGCACAGCGTAGAGCACGCACACATAGGCAACGGGGCTGAAGATGGCGACGATGGCGGCGTACTTCCATTGCAGCTTCCACAGACGTTTGGCCTCGGGGATGTCGCGCAGCACGGGCACGGCCGCATAGGGCAGGCGCAGGATGTTGCACCAGTAGTCAAACAAAATGGGGGAGATGGCAATGACCTTGACAGCGTACGCGTCGAGCACGGTGTAGCAGGCGATCAGAGCGCCGGTGAGCAGGCCCCAGAACACACCGGCTTTGACACGCTCTTTTTTGGCCGGGTCATGCGCGGCCTTGAACAAGGCCGGGCCGCCTGCGACTAAAAATACACCGATGACGACGCCTGCGATGCCCAGCACGCCAAAGGCGGAGAGCTGCTCGCCAAACACGATGACCGCGACTGACGACGACAGCAGCGGCCCGCTGCCGCGCGCCAGCGGGTAGACGATGGTGAGGTCGCTCTTGCGGTAGCCAGTGAGCAGGCAGAAAAAATACACCCAGTGCACGAAGCCGCTCAGCGCGACCAGGCCCCACTCTTTAGCGCCCCAGGTGGGCACGATGTCCCAGCCTAGCCAGATGCACAGCGGCGACCACACCACGAACATGATGGCGGCGCTGAAGAAGGTAAAGCGTGCGTCGCCGTGGGCTTTTTTGGCGGCGATGTTCCAGCCAGCGTGAATGAGGGCGCCCAGGAGGACGAGCAGGACGGCTGGGAGGGGCATGCGCAGTTTGCTGTTGTTGTCGGGCGCACAGTGGGCAAGGGGATGGGTCGCCGGGAAGACCGCAAATTGGGGTCAGAGCAAAATTTCGTTCGGGATTTTGTCGCTTCGAGAGGATGGTTTTCCTGAATTTTGATCTGACCCCAGTTTGCTCTGCTGTGCTCAGCTTACCCTGACCCAATTTACTATGCCCTGTTCTTTCAGGCTCTGCCGATGATGGATGCGGTGGCCATCAGTTCTTCCAGCAAGGCCAAGCTCACCTTGCCGCTCACGCCATACGGGTCGAGCTCTGGGCGCTCTGAATACTTGAGCACGATGGAGGTGTTGAGCTTGGCCAGGTTGACTTGGCCCATGGTCCAGCCGCCAAAGCGGCGCTCGGTGATTTCTTCAAAATCCAGCAGCACCACATCTTTGTGGCGCGTGTCTTTGCTGATGTGGTTGTACAGCTCGCTTACCGCGCCACGCCCGCCCTCGATGGCTTGCAAAAATATGCCTGCGCCGTAGCACAGGATGCCGGTGATGCCGCTGGCTGGATTGTGCGTGCGCGAGGTGGCCAAAATAGCGTCAATATGCTCGGGCTTGGACGGATCGGCCAGACGGCTGACGTAGATGAGACGGACTAACATGGTGGGCTCTCTTTGTTTTATGGCTTACTGCTGTGTATTGCCCTGGCGCGGAATCAGCGCCAAGAACTCGCGGCGCAGGTTGGCATCTTTCAAAAAGCTGCCGCGCATCACCGAGTTGATCATCTTGCTCTCAGCGTCTTTGACGCCGCGCCAGCCCATGCAAAAGTGGGTGGCCTCCATGACGATGGCCAGGCCATCGGGCTGGGTTTTTTGCTGAATCAGGTCGGCAAACTGCACCACGGCCTCTTCCTGGATCTGCGGGCGGCTCATGACCCATTCGGCCAGGCGGGCGTATTTGGACAGGCCGATCACATTGGTGTGCTCATTGGGCATCACACCGATCCACACCTTGCCGATCACCGGACAAAAGTGGTGGCTGCAGGCGCTGCGCACGGTGATGGGGCCGACGATCATCAGCTCGTTCAAATGCTCGGCATTGGGAAACTCGGTGATGGTGGGCGCGGGCACGTAACGGCCGTTGAACACTTCATTGACATACATTTTGGCCACACGGCGTGCCGTGTTGTGGGTGTTGTGGTCAGTGGCGGTGTCAATCACCAGACTATCGAGCACGCCCTGCATTTTGATCGCTACCTCGTCGAGCAGTTTTTCCAGATCGCCAGGTTCTACAAAATCGGCAATGTTGTCGTTGGCGTTAAAACGCTTTTTCGACGCCTTGATGCGCTCGCGGATGATGGCGGACATCGGCGTGCCGATGTCAGTGTCGGGGGTGGTCATGGCGGTGGCTGTTTTCATTAACATGGGATAAATGGTAACCGATCTATTTTTTTAGGGTCTTTGGGGTGATGTGAATGCCTATTTATCGCTTCAGCCTGCTAGATTATTGCCATATCAGCTATTTATTTAATAGCGGTTTCCGGTACTCCACAGGGCGACCCGCATCAAACCATAGGCAACCATGTCGCGTGCGCGCTGGGCCAGCGGCCGGTTGGCGTAGTCGGCGGGGTCAATCTGCTTGCCGTCCTGCGCCATGGCGTACTCCAGCCTGACGCGCAGGGTTTGGGCAAACTCGCTGCCGCGCACCACAATGTTAGCCTCGCGCGCCAGCAGCAGGCTCAAGGGGTCCAGGTTAGACGATCCCACCGTGGCCCAGGCCTGCGGCGCCATCGCGTCCACCACGGCTACCTTGGCATGCAAAAAACTGCTGGCATATTCGTGGATCTCCACCCCAGCCTCCAGCAAGGCGCTGTAAACCGGGCGGGCAGCGTGGAATTGCATAAAGTACTCGTAGCGGCCTTGCAACAGCAGCTTGACCTTGACCCCGCGCTGCGCCGCTGCCAGCAAGGCGTGTCGCAGTTTGCCGCCAGGTAGAAAGTAGGCGTTGGCAATGATGATCTCATGGTGCGCATCGCCAATGGCTTTGAGATAGGCGCGCTCAATGCTCTTGCGGTGCCTAAAATTATCACGCAACAGCAGTGCAGCCCTATAGATTATTGCGGTAGAAGCTATTGTTTGTGTAGCGACATCATTTGACTTTGCGCTGTCAAACAGCACCGCGCGAGAGCTGACCCACGTCGTGATAGCCGCGCCCAGCTCACGCTGGCGCAGGTTGTGCATGGTTTGTGAGCGCAGCCACAGGCTGTCCATCGCCAGTACCACCGTGTCCACCAAAGGGCCAGTCACGCGTACCGAAAAGTCAAAACGGGGAGCCGGCAGTACGCCATGGTTAGGGTCAAAATAATCGTCCAAAATATTGATGCCGCCGCAAAACGCAACGGCCTGTACCGTACCCCCGTCCACCACGCACAGCTTGCGGTGCAAGCGGCGCCAATGGCTGGGCACCAGCATGCCCAAGCGGCCCATGGGGTTAAAGATATGCCACTGCACACCTGCTGCATCAAAGCGCTCGCGCCAATCGGCGGGTATCACAGGGGTGCCTGCGCCGTCCACCACCAGTTGCACGCGCACCCCGCGCAGGGCGGCGCGCGCCAGCGCAGCGCCCACGTCGGCACCCGTAGCAGTGAAGTCAAAAATATACGTCTCCAGCCGAATGTCGTGCTGCGCTGCATCCATAGCGGCCACCATGGCCGGAAACAGCTCTACCGTGCCTTGCAACAACTGCACCTGGTGACCGTTGGCAAACTGCTGCATGGGCTACAGCGCAAAGTCCACGATGAGTGGCAAATGGTCTGACATGCGCGACCAGATGGCACCGCGCGGCACATGGCTGCCCGTCGGCTGGGCGTGGCGGGCAAACACATGGTCTAGCTGCACCAAGGGCAGACGCGAGGGGAAGGTGGGCGTGCGCTCGGGCACTTGCACTTTGGCGTTAGCTCTTGTTTTCATAGCTTCTTGTGCCCATTTTACGGGAGCTACAGGGCTATTAAAATCACCAGCTACCAGCAGGGTCGCCTTCCTGGGGATTTCACGTTCTATGAATTTGGAGAGTTGCGCCAACTGCCGGGCCCGGCTGGCGGCTATCAGGCCCAGATGCACCACTATGACGTGCACGGGCTTGTCCTGCACCAGCACCTCGCTATGGAGCAAACCGCGCTGCTCAAAGCGGTGGTCGCTCATGTCTTCATGCTGGTGGCTGATGACGGGCCAGCGCGACAGCAGCGCATTGCCATGCTCGCCATGTCGCGTGTGGGCATTGGTGCGGTACACCGCCTCATAGCCCTCCGGTGCCAGGTAGTCGGCCTGCGGCAGCTCCGGCCAGCGGGTAAAGTAGCCCGCCTCTTTGCGGTTGACGCTGCGCACCTCTTGCAGACAAATAATGTCAGCATCAAACTGCTCCACCGCATGCACCATGTCGTGAATTTCCAGCCTGCGGTTCGGCCCCAAGCCGCGTACGCCTTTGTGGATGTTCCAGGTTGCGACGCGCAGTGTGGTGTGGGATGGGGTCATGAGAGCTATTGTGACAAGGTGCGCGGCAGCATCCGCAGTGCCTGGGCATTGGTGGCAGAAAAACACTGCTCCGCTGCATCTTGGTAAGTCAACCACTGGTGGGCCACATGCTCACGCGGGTTGAGTGTGACGGCAATGCCATTAGGAACCAGTAGCCCAAACACATGCTCGGTGTTGTGCGTAACGTCGGGTGCATAACGGCGCATCCACGCAGAGTTCAATGCATAGGTGTTTTGTATTTGCCAGTCTTGCAAAATGCAGCCCGGCTGCTGGCTGTCAATCCCCGTTTCTTCCCACACCTCGCGGCGGGCAGCTAGCGCCAGGGGTTCATCCACTGCGTCCAGGCTGCCTGTGACGGACTGCCACAGGCCTGAGGGTTGCGCGTCGCGGTTGGCACGCTCGATCAGCAACACTTGCAGGTCTGCGGTGTAGATGACGACCAAGACGGAGACAGGAATTTTGTAAGGCTTCACGGTGTGAATCTACCCCACAAGCACGCTGGCGCTATCAACCCGGTTTGATATTGGCCTTCTCCACCACCACCTTCCAGCGCTTTTGCTCTTTGGCAATGAATGCGCCGTATTCAGCGGGTGGCCCACCACCGGGGATAGCGCTCTCGGCCTCAAAACGGGCGATGCTCTCGGGCGACTTGAAGGACTTGGCGCACTCTTGCTGCAATTTAAGGATGATGTCCTCTGGCGTGCCTGCGCGGGCGGTGATGCCATACCACTGCACAGTTTCAAAATCTTTGTAGCCGTTCTCGGCCACCGTCGGTACATCGGGCAGCACGGGGATGCGCTGCTGCGTGCCCACGGCGATGCAGCGCAGCAAGCCGCTCTTGATATGGGGCAGCAAAGCGGGCGTACCCGCCGAGAACAGCTGGATGCGCCCCGCCAGCACGTCATTTAAGGCCGGGCCGGTGCCCCGGTAAGGAATGTGGGTGATAAACATGCCCGTGGCGAGTTTGAGCGCCTCCATCGCCAAATGCCCGGCGCTGGCGTTACCTGCGGAGGCGTAGTTCATCTGGCCAGGGCGCGACTTGACATAGGCCACCAGGGACTTGAAGTCTTTGGCGGGCACATCTTTATGCACCACAAACAGGCTGGGCACACGCGACAGCAAGGTGACGGGCACAAAGTCTTTGTTCACGTCGTAGCCGCTGTCGGGATAGATCAGCGGGTTCACCGCCATCAGGCCGATGTGGCTCATCACAATGGTGTAACCGTCCGCCGGGGTACGCAGCATCTCTTGCATGGCAGGCACACCGCCGCCACCGCCTTTGTTGTCAATCACAAACGGCACGCCCATCTGCTTGGTCAGCTCGGTGGCCACCGTACGCGCCACAATGCTGGAGGTGCCTCCCGGTGCAAACGGCACAATCCAGCGGATCGGTTTATTCGGCCAGGCGCTTTGCGCATGGCTGTGCACAGATGGCAAAGCCTGGCTGCTGGCTGCGCCCATCCATTTCAAATAATCGCGCCGTTGAAGTGGCTTTGCTTGGGTGTCCATCGTGTTCAATTCTCAAGTGTGATGATGACCACCATCTTACCCATACATCTTGTGCTGCCAATAGGTATTGCCCTCAGGCTTTTGAGACCCTTTGTCTCCTATTTTTCCATCAAATACCAGAGACAACGGCATCCAAGGCATCCACAAATAATTGACGTTCAACCTGCAAATGGGTGCTTGGATTTTTGAGTATGTGCGCAGGAAGAGCAGCGCACATATGTGCTGCCAAGTACAGTACTTCACCGTTAATTTCCAAGGACTGCAACAATCGGCGTGGGGATTTTTCGGGTCGATGCGGCAGTCTTGCCAAAGGCATGACCAGGCGCGATGAGTAAAAATCCAATTGATCGCTTTGCAATACCACCACATACGGGAATCCCCCCCTTTTGTGCAACGCCAGGGTTTTCGAAACCGTCATATTGCGCCATGGTCGATTTCCAGGCTCGATATTCTTCACCAAAGATACCGTACTTTTCTACGATCTCGTTTTGCATGTCTATCCAGTCTTTGTAGGTCGCACCAAACTCCTGTGCCGTCATCTTGGCAGGCGTTGCGGCCGCCGCCTGGCGTTGCAGTGCCTCGTAATGTTCGGCCGTCACCGTGGCCGTACGCGCGGGTGCATGCTCGGCATACGCCACCACCATCGCCACCACCATCGCCACCGGCTTGCCATGGCGCGTAACCACCTGGTCGCCCTGCGTGCGCGCCAAGTCGATCAACGCGCTAAAACGGTTTTTGGCTTCTTGCACTTGCCAAGTGTTGGGCGCTGCGCTCATAAAGCACCTCGGTATTCTGTCTAGGTTGGACAGAAAGTTAGCGCAATCCAGATGCTGTGCATAAAAAAGGGCGCTGAATCTCAGCGCCCTTGATCGTAATTCAAACCAACTTTACGCCGCTGGAGCCACCACCGCAGGAGCGCGCAATCGGATATGCAGCTCTTTTAACTGCTTCTCGTCCACCGGTGAAGGTGCCTGCGTGAGCAAGCACTGGGCGCGCTGGGTTTTGGGGAAGGCGATCACGTCGCGGATGCTCTCTGCACCGGTCATCAGGGTGATGATGCGATCCAGGCCAAAGGCCAGACCGCCGTGCGGGGGGGCGCCGTACTGCAAGGCATCGAGCAAGAAGCCGAACTTGAGCTGCTGGTCTTCGGGGCTGATCTTGAGCGCATCAAACACCTTGGCCTGCACGTCGGCGCGGTGGATACGCACCGAGCCGCCGCCGATTTCCCAGCCATTCAAAACCATGTCGTAGCCTTTGGCAATGCACTTCTCGGGCGCGGTGACCATCCAGTCCTCGTGGCCGTCTTTGGGCGCGGTGAAGGGGTGGTGTACGGCGGTGTAGCGCTGGTTTTCGTCGTCAAACTCAAACATCGGGAAGTCCACCACCCACATCGGGGCCCAGCGGTCTTCAAACAGGCCGTTCTTTTTGCCGAACTCGCTGTGGCCAATTTTCAGGCGCAGTGCGCCAATGGCATCGTTGACGATTTTGGCTTTGTCCGCGCCGAAGAACAGAATGTCGCCGTTTTGCGCGCCGCTGCGCTCGACGATGGCTTTGAGGGCTGCGTCGTGCAGATTCTTCACGATAGGGCTTTGCAAACCTTCGCGGCCTTTGGTGATGTCGTTGACTTTGATCCAGGCCAAGCCTTTGGCGCCGTAGATTTTCACAAAATCGGTGTACGCATCGATCTCGCCGCGCGAGATGCCCGCGCCTTCTACGCCACCCTTGGGTACGCGCAGGGCCACGACGCGGCCGTTCTTCATGAGTGCGGGGGCAGAGAAGACTTTAAAGTCTACATCGCCCATCAGGTCGGTCAGCTCGGTGAATTCGAGCTTCAAACGCAAGTCGGGTTTGTCGGAGCCGTATTTGTGCATCGCGTCGGCATAGGTCATGACCGGGAATGCACCCAGATCCACGCCCTTGGTTTTCTTGAACACTTCCACCATCATGCCCTGGAACATGTCGCGGATTTCCTGCTCAGTGAGGAAGCTGGTTTCAATATCGATCTGCGTAAATTCGGGCTGGCGGTCCGCGCGCAAGTCTTCATCGCGAAAGCACTTGGTGATTTGGTAGTAGCGATCGTAGCCCGCCACCATCAGCAATTGCTTGAACAGCTGGGGCGACTGCGGCAGCGCGAAGAACATGCCCTCTTGCACGCGGCTGGGCACCAAATAATCACGCGCGCCTTCGGGTGTGCTCTTGGTGAGCATGGGGGTTTCGATGTCGACAAACCCGTTGGTGTCCAGGTAGTTGCGCACTGCCATAGCCACTTTGTAGCGTAGCATGAGGTTGTTTTGCATGTACGGGCGGCGCAGGTCGAGCACGCGGTGCGTGAGGCGGGTGGTCTCGGAGAGGTTGTCGTCGTCGAGCTGAAATGGGGGAGTGACTGAAGGGTTGAGCACCGTCAGCTCATGGCACAAAATTTCGATCTTGCCGCTTTTCAAGACTTCGTTCACGGTGCCTGCGGGACGGGCGCGCACCAGGCCTTTGATCTGGATGCAAAATTCGTTGCGCAGGCCCTCGGCGGCTTTGAACATGTCAGCGCGGTCTGGGTCGCAGACGATTTGCACATAGCCTTCGCGGTCGCGCAGGTCAACAAAAATTACGCCGCCATGGTCACGCCGGCGGTTCACCCAGCCGCACAGGGTAACGGTTTGGCCGAGCAAGGCTTCGGTGACGAGGCCGCAGTAGCTGGTGCGCATGAGCGACGAAGGATTGGAGATAGCTTGGGACATATTCACACTTCCCGCCCGCAAGGGGCGTACATAAAAATTAGGGTTGAAAGGCTTGCAGCGTAGCGTTTTGTGGCGCGGGCGCTTGCGCGCCCGGTGCCACCACGCCCATGGAAACGATGTATTTGAGCGCTTCGTCCACGCTCATGCTCAGTTCGGTGCAATCGGTTTTCTTCAGCATCACAAAATAACCGCCAGTAGGGTTAGGCGTAGTGGGCACGTACACGCTGACATAGTCGCCTTGCAGATGGTTGACCACGTCGCCGCCGGGAGAACCTGTGACGAAGGCAATAGTCCACACATCCGCGCGTGGCCACTGGATGAGCACAGCTTTGCGAAAGGCGTTGCCACCGTCGGAAAACAAGGTGTCGGACACTTGCTTGACGCTGGAATAAATGGAGCGCACCACCGGAATGCGGTTGAGCAAAGAGTCGCCCCAGCCGACCAGCTTTTTACCAAAGAAATTACTGGCAACAGCCCCTACCAGCAATAAAATAACAAAAGCCAGGATGACACCAAAACCCGGAATGTGCACGTCGAAGCCGGGGAACATCGCCTGCAGCACCTTCTCGGGTCGCCAAGCCTGCGGCAGAATCAGCAAAGTTTTATCCAGGCTGGAAACAATCCATTCCAACACCCAAACGGTGATACCCAGAGGCACAATCACCAGCAGGCCAGCGAGCAGCCATTTGCGGATAGATTTCATCATGAAATTACTGTCAAGCCCCTGTAGACGGTGCGGGAGCAGCTACGGATTTTGCAGCAGTTTGCGCTGCAGGTGCAGGGCTGGCAGCAGGCGCGCTGGAAGGCGCTGGCGAGGCTGCGGGTGCCGCAGCTGGTGCGCCGCTGCTATCAGACGCTTTGGCATCGCTTTTAACCACAGTTTTAGCTTCTGTACCCACGCCAGAATTGGCACCGTCGCTGGCTTTACCCGCCTCACCACCGCGAAAATCGGTCACGTACCAGCCCGATCCTTTGAGCTGGAAACCGGCAGCTGTCACTTGCTTTGAAAAAGCCTCTTGTCCACAAGCGGGGCATAGCGTAAGCAGCGGATCTGAGAGTTTTTGTAAAACGTCTTTGGCGTGGCCGCAAGACGTGCATCGGTAAGCATAAATGGGCATGGGACAACGCAGGCAAAGGGTGGGGAAAGCGCTTAAACGCTTGCAAAGAGCCAAAACACTAGGTGCCAAGGCGCAAAACCTTCAATTATAGTCTGCTGCTCCAGCGCGAAAGGGCGTGGATGACCCCGGCCTGCCTAAGCTTTACTGCAGCCCGGCCAACTTGTGGTGCGACGCATGGCTGTTTTTGATGGCTTGTGGGCTTAAAGAACCTATCAGCATGCCGACCAGGGCCGCCAAAATGCCTGCCAGTTGCGCGGGAAACTCTTGCCCGGTGGGTGTCGCCAAAAACACACCCCAGGTGAGCAAGCCCAACACAATGGAGAAAATGGCGCCCTGGGTCGTGGCGCGGCTCCAGTACAGGCCAAACACCAAGGGAATAAATGCCCCCACCAAAGTGACCTGGTAAGCCCCCGACACCATCTCGTAAATGGGGGTGCCTTGCATTTGAATGGCGTAAATCAATACGAAAGCGCTGAAAACCAGCACCGTAATGCGCATGGTGCGCAGCTCGGTTTTGTCGTTCACGCGCGGGTAAAACTGGCGCCAGATATTTTCTACAAACGTCACACTGGGGGCCAATAAAGTGGCCGATGCAGTCGATTTGATGGCCGAGAGCAAAGCACCAAAAAACAGCACCTGCATGACAAAAGGCATCTTGGTCATCACCAGGGTAGGCAGCACTTTTTGCGGATCGTCCTTGAGCAAACTGGCAGTCTCGCCAGGCATGATCAGCAATGCGCTGGCCACCAGAAACATGGGCACAAAAGCAAACAGGATGTAGCACACACCGCCAATCACGGGGCCTTTGGTGGCCGCGCTCACGCTGTTGGCCGACATCACGCGCTGGAACACGTCTTGCTGCGGGATGGATCCGAGCATCATGGTGATGGCTGCGGCAAAAAAGAAAATCATGTCTTTGAAAGTGGGTTCAGGCCAAAACTTGAACAGGTCTTTGCTGACCGCAAAAGCAATCACCTTGTCCGCCCCGCCCGCCATCCCACTGGCATACACGGCGATAATGGACAAGCCCACCACCAGAATAATCATCTGGATAAAGTCGGTAATCGCCACTGACCACATGCCGCCGAACAGCGTGTAGGCGAGGATTGACACCACCCCAATCGTCATGCCCAACGGGATGCTGATCGAGCCCGCAGAAAGCAGGTTAAACACCAGGCCCAGCGCAGTCACCTGGGCCGACACCCAGCCCAGATAGCTGAGCATGATGATGACCGAGCACAGCACCTCGACACTGCGGCCAAAACGCTCACGGTAGTAGTCGCTGATGGTGAGCAAGCTCATCTTGTAGAGCTTGCCTGCAAAAAACAGGCCTACCAAAATCAAACACGTGCCCGCACCAAACGGATCTTCCACCACACCGTGCAAGCCGCTGTTGACAAACTTGGCCGGAATGCCCAGCACCGTCTCGGAGCCAAACCAGGTGGCAAAGGTGGTGGTCACAATCATGATGAGCGGCAAGCTACGCCCGGCAATGGCAAAGTCGGTGGTGTTTTTTACCCGCTTGGCGGCCCACAGGCCGATGGCGATGGTGATGAGCAAGTACACAATAACTAATGTCAACAGCATGGCGTGAATACTCTCGGGCAAGTTTGGTTTAGTGGTGATTCAAAGGTGCTGAACCGCTTTTTTTGATAGTTCAGAGACGCTCTGACCGATTGATACAGCATCGCGAAAACTTTGAAATGGTAGCTGATTTTTTGACTGTCAGACTTTCGTGCTGTGCTCGATCTGGCACTTGGCGTGCACAGCTGCGCGGCTGTCCCCCGGCCTGCGGCCTCCTCCTGCTAGTGCCGCTGCGCTGTGCACACCAAGCGTCAGAGCTGGGAACTGGGATGGTTTGGAACCAGACGGTGGATTGCCAACCACTTCCGCTAGAGCTGGTCGATGGTGTAGTCAGCGCAGCGACATCAAGGAGGAGCTGTCGGCCCTAGGCCAGCGCGGGGGACAGCCGCGCAGCTGAGTACACCGTCGGCCTGCTCCCGTACAAGACTGAAGTAGCACCACCAGCCTGCTCCGTACAAAACTCTAGGTACCCAATCTCACCACAAACGCAAACGCAGATAAAGCTGAATCAAGACCAGACCCAGTACAAAACCCAGCCCACCGTAGATGATTTTTTGCAACAAGCTATTAGTGCGCTTTTGCTCAGCCAGCAGCTCCCATAAAGCGTGGTCGTGCGAGCCTTTTTGCTGTTGCAAATAGTCGTGCAACAGGCGCGGCAGTTCGGGCAGCAGCTTGGCGTAGCGCGGGGCTTGGGCTTTGAGCTGCTCGATGAGTTTTTGTGGACCGATTTGCTCCAGCATCCAGGTTTCTAAAAACGGTTTGGCGGTGGCCCACAGGTCTAAATCGGGGTCTAGCTGGCGGCCCAAGCCTTCGATATTGAGCAAGGTTTTTTGCAGCAGGACGAGCTGGGGCTGGATCTCTACATGGAAGCGGCGCGAAGTTTGGAACAGGCGCATCAGCACAATGCCCAACGAAATTTCCTTGAGAGGACGGTCAAAATACGGCTCGCAGCAGGCGCGTATGGCGGCCTCCAGCTCGTCCACGCGCGTGGCAGCAGGCACCCAGCCGGACTCTATGTGCAGCTCGGCCACGCGTTTGTAGTCGCGCCTCAAGAAGGACACAAAGTTTTGCGCCAGATATTCTTTGTCCACCTCAGTGAGTGTGCCGACAATGCCAAAGTCCAGCGATATGATCCGGCCAAGGTGTTGCGGATCCAGGCTGACCTGGATGTTGCCGGGGTGCATGTCGGCATGGAAAAAACCGTCGCGAAACACCTGGGTGAAAAATAGGGTGACCCCATCGCGGGCAAGCTGTTTGACATCGACACCCGCAGCATGGAGCTTGTCTATCTGGCTGATGGGTACGCCATACATACGCTCCATCACAATGACTTCGGAGTGGCAAAAATCCCAGTACATCTCCGGGATCAGCACCAGGTTCAAGCCGGCCATATTGCGCCGCAGTTGCGCGGCGCTGGCCGCCTCGCGCACCAGGTCCAGCTCGTCGTGCAGGTATTTGTCAAACTCGGCTACGACTTCGCGCGGTTTGAGGCGTTTGCCATCGGCGCTCAAGCTCTCGACCCAGCCAGCCATCATGCGCATGAGCCCCAGGTCTTTTTCAATCGCGGGCAGCATGCCGGGACGCACGACCTTGACGGCCACTTCACGGGCCGCACCGCTTTTATCCAGCAGGGTGGCGAAGTGCACTTGCGCTATGGACGCGCTGGCCACAGGCACATGCTCAAAATGCGTGAAAATATCGTCCACCTTGCGACCGAATGCGCGCTCGATGGTGGCCACCGCAATTTTGGAGTCAAAGGGTGGCACGCGGTCTTGCAGCAGGGCCAATTCGTCGGCAATGTCGGTCGGCATCAGGTCGCGCCGGGTCGATAGTACTTGGCCAAATTTGACGAAAATGGGGCCCAATCGCTCTAGCGCTTCGCGCAGGCGCTGGCCGCGTGGCGCGCTGAGGTTGCGGCCCACTGAGACAATGCGGGCAATAATTTTCAGCCACGGCTTTTGAAAGCTGGTCAGCACCAGTTCGTCCAGGCCATAGCGCAAAACGATGAAAACAATGAATGCGCCGCGCCAGATCCGTTGGAAAAAACCCATGCTGTCTGTCCTAGCCTTGTGCTGGGTGCGCGCTGGCACTGGCCGCAGCGGTTGGCGTGGCGGATGTCGCAGCCGCTGCATGCGTTGCTGGAGCGTCCGAATCCGCTGCCGACGGGGGTTTTGGCGCAAACTTTTTAAGCATTTGCCCGGCCTGGCGCAGCACTTGCATGGCACTGTGTGCGGGTGCGTCGCCAATGATGCGACTGAGGTCTTCTTCGGCATCCCAGCGCACATGGTCTACCAGCCAGTTCACCTGGGCAGCCAACTGCACATCGCCCTGGATTTGGATGGCGGGTTTTTCACCGCGCAAAGTGGTTTGCAGTAAAGACAGCGGGTTGGTATCAGTGACTGTCAAAGTCAGATCGGCTTTGGCATCCACGGGGGCAATGTCCAGCAAACCGGCTGGGGTAGCTATGAGTTTAATAGCTATAGGTGCCAGCTCGATATGTGCAACTTGGCCTTTTTGCCTAGTGAGCCGGGCCATGGCCTCGGGCTCTTGCTGTAGCACATGGTTCAGCGCCAGCACGATACGCTGCTGCAGCTCGCGCACCAGCCATTCGGGCGGCTTGAGCCAAGCTGGCAGATCTTGCGCTGTGGGTGGAAAAGTAAACGGCAAAGAAAAAGGGGACGTGGTGTTCATACGTCCCCTGATTATCGAAGCAAAACTGACTTTTGCCCGAATTTCTCCAGCTTAACCTTATTGCAAAGCTTGCACGCCTGCCACCAGCCAGCCACCAGCGGTGGTTTTGGACTTGGTCATGTTCCACACTTCGCGGAACGGGCCTGGGCTTTGTGAAGGGTCTTCCTTGATCATGCCGGAGAACTCTACGCTGGCCAGCCAGGCGTTGTCGTCCTCTTCGATACCGAGCAGTTTGGCATCCAGGGCAGCTACTTCAGTGTGGTTGGCACCCACACCAGTGTGCTGCTCGCGCTCGGCCAGTTGCGATTTGATTTCGCTGAGCATGGTGTCGGTCATCATCGAGCGCAGGCTGCTGATATCAGACTTGTCCCATGCGGCTTGCAGGGTGATAAAGTTTTGCTTGGCCGAGGCCAGGAAACCGTTGATGTCGAAGCCAGCAGGAACGCCCCAAGACTGCAAACCACTCAGACTGACACCGGCTGCACCGGCACCAATGGCCGAGCCAATCATGCTGCCGCCGTTTTTAGAGGCATCAAAAGCCATGCTATTGCGCTCCCATGGGCGGGCAGATGCGTCGTTGCCCACGCTCTCAGGGCGGTAGCTTTTGGCGGTTGCCGGGTTGGCCGCATCAGCGCCTGCGCCCTGGAAGGCGAAAGGCGAGCTGGCGTTACCGCCAGCGCCCTGCTCTTTTTGTGCTGCGCGGCGACGCATAAACCAGCCCACCGCGAGCATGATGCCCAGGGCCAGCAGACCAAACATCAGCATCTGGCCGATAGCCCCAGCCATGCCGCCCAGACCCAGGGAGCTGGCCAACCAGGCCAGGCCCAAACCAGCGGCCAGGCCGCCCAGCATAGCGCCCCAAGGCTTCTTGGGCGCTGCGGCCGGAGCGGCAGCGGGGGCCGGTGTGGCCGGTTTAGCGGCTGCGGCATTGGTAGCACCTGCGGGTGCGGCAGGTGCCGACTGGCTTTGCGTCACATTATTGGACTGTTTGCCCACCGACTTGCCGCCGCCCAAACGTTTGGCATCAGCTTGCACGCCCACCACCAGCAACGCTGCTGCGAGTACCAAAGACAAGAATTTCATAACGTCTCCTAAAGTAAAACCAAACTCAAAAACAAATTCAAACAATCAAACTAAAATCCGCTCAAGCGCACCAAGTGCCTAATGCCCCACTCAAGGGCTTAACACTTGACACCCATATGTAGGGCCACAATCCCGCCCGTCAAGTTGTGGATATCCACATGCCCGAAACCAGCCCCTTGCATGATCTTCTTCAAGGCTTCCTGATCCGGGTGCATACGTATGGACTCCGCCAAATACTGGTAGCTCTTGGCATCACCAGCTATCCAAGACCCCAATTTTGGCAAAATTGAAAAGGAATACCAATCGTAGGCCTTTTGCAGGGGCTTGGCTACGGTGGAAAACTCTAATACACACAATTTGCCTTTGGGCTTGAGCACCCGGCACATCTCAGCCAAGGCAGCGTCTTTGTGCGTCATATTGCGCAGGCCAAAGGCTACCGTCACCACGTCAAAACTGTTGTCGGCATAGGGCAGCTTCTCGGCATCACACACCATGGTGGGCAAGTGCACGCCTGCGTCTACGAGGCGGTCGCGGCCCACGCGCAGCATGGCTTCATTGATGTCGGTGTGCACCACCTGGCCTGAGGAGCCTACTTTTTTGGCAAAGGCCAGCGCCAAATCGCCCGTGCCGCCAGCAATATCCAGCACCTTGGAGCCCTCGCGGGCACCCGAGACCGTGATGGTGTAGGCCTTCCACGCGCGGTGCAGGCCCATCGACATCACGTCGTTCATGACGTCGTATTTAGCTGCGACTGAATCGAACACGCCGCGCACATGCTTGGCTTTGTCGTTTTCGTCTACGGTTTGAAAACCGAAATGGGTGGAGCTCATGGCCTGATGGTAACAAACCGCTGCGTCAAAACACGGTACAACCTGTTAACCAGGAGGGGTATGCCATGTTTTTTTTCGCATACTTGTCGTATTTACATACAAATAGCCTGTTAGCCATGAAGAATATTACGGTTGCAGCTACCAAGTTAATAGCGAAAAGCCAGCATCAATGGTTGTGACCACAGCTGCTACCACTGGCCTCGACCATCGGCGCGTCGCGCTCAGCGCCTGCTGCCGTCAATCGCGCTTGGTACTGCGCCCACAGCGCGTCTTGGTCAGCGCCCAAGTGGTAGAGATAGTCCCAAGAGAAAATACCGCTTTCGTGACCATCGGTGAACACCGGTTTGACCGCGTAGTTGCCTACCGGCTCGATGGATTGCAAGCCTACCAGCCGCTTGCCCGTTTGCAGCACCTCTTGCCCAGGGCCATGGCCTTGCACCTCGGCTGAGGGAGAGTAGACACGCATCAGCTCCAGCGGGATATTGAAACTTGCCCCGTCAGAGAAAGTGATCGCCATGGCACGGCTTTGCTGGTGCACAGTGATGTCGGTGGGAGTGGGGGTATTGGGGGTTAAACCGGCCATGATCGAAACTTCCTTGCTTGCTGAATTTGGGTTTTGTACACGCAGGACTCTATTGTGCGCGCATCCAGACGGCTATTTTAGGCTCTATGTGATTTGTCGTGGGTGGGCAGCGAGCTGGATCTGAAGCGCTCGGCTTGTGTACGGGAATCAGGCCGGCGGTGCTACTTCAACTACGCACCAGCCCCTGCCTCGCTGCCCGGGCGTCACCCGCACAGACTTCGCAGCGCCCGCCAGCAAGCGGGCTACCTGGACATACACGCACTCATTAAATAATAGCACTCCGTCCAAGCAGGCCAGTGGGGTACACAGACAAACGCCCATATTTTGTCGCACGGCGCGGTTGGGAGCATGTCGATGCCTCTGGCGGCTTGAGGGCCTGCCAAAAACCGTGAATGTGCTGCCTGGAGCGCCACGG
>JAYVGI010000166.1:0-9557 GCA_043772355.1 Polaromonas sp. | reverse complement strand
CGTTGCGCTCCAGTGTGCTTGTCTTCATATGCAGTCACTCCAATAGTGCAGAATGAAGATATTATAAATGGTACTTTAGTAATTTCTAAATCCCTTAGGCGAACAGTATTGGGGTGGCGGCAAGATAAACGCGCAATTTTTAGATTTAGGTTGACGAAGTGCGGGAACTGGCATTTGACCAGACCCCCATGATGGAGTGCGCTTGGCCGAAGCGACCATAACGCGACCCAAACGATTCTGTTGGAGGGCATCCCTCTCATTAAAAGGGGTATCGTTTCATCCCTAAAATAGCGGCCAAACCGTATCGTCTGTGAGAAAAAAATCACAAATGTAGGGAGGGTGAGAGCGTGGAATATCCAATTCTCAATCTAGGGGCTATCGGGTTTTCAGCAACCCAGCGTATTGCCTTGACCACCAGCTTGCTGGCGCAGCAGTCGCAAAGCGGCAATGCCAAACTGGGCGCAGGCCGCTGTGTGTGGCAGATGACCGACTACCGCGAAGCCAACGCCCTGGTGCTCAATCTGGCCCGCAGCGAAGAGGGGCCTGACAAAATTTTGCGTTTTTACTCTGACCCCACACATCCCAACCCGATTGGCGTGATGGTATCTGAGCTGACCGTGCCGTTTGCCATAGCGCACAAGGCTACGGGCCGTCCGTATGACAAACTAAGCCGGGACATGCATTTTCTGGACGTAGACAGCTACGACAGCGTGCTGGCTGCACTGCAATATTTTGAAACCCAGCTTTTTGCTTTGCGCAACCTGTTTGCTTTTGCACAGTTGATCCTGGAGCGGCGAGGCGATCTGGACATCGCAAAAACCTACCACCTGCTGCGGCACACCGGCTTGGTTGCGTTGATCGATGTGCCCCAGCAGTGGGTGTGGCTGCGCGATGGGAGTGAACCTGGCGAGATTGACAATTGCATTTGGCAGACGCAGCCCGCCACCCACAATACGCCGGGTGAGGGCTTCACACCCTGGACGATGGAGGAGGCATTCTGGGTGTTTGCGCAACACAGCCGTCCTATCAAGCTGCCCATACGCTATCTGGAGCATCCCATCTATTTTCGCCGCCGGCTGCGGGTTCGCGCCGCGTTGGTGCAACCCCGTCAACTGGAGATACTGGAGCAGTTGAGCCTCAAACCCCTGAGCTACGAAGACTTTCAAGACATCCCCACCATCAACCTGCAAAGGCTCAAATACGATTTGTATGCTTTCTACATGTGCCGCGCTATCACCACTGACCCGCGCAAAGTGCATAGCGAAAATCTCAACTCGGGACACAGTTCGCACGCCTTTGGCCCTAGCTCGCAGACCGCTCAGGGTGATGCTGCGCCCGCCGCTCGCGACACCATCCCCATGGGTCTGCAAACCGGGCCAATGGATTTAGTCTAACGCGGT
The DNA here is from genome assembly GCA_043772355.1 of Polaromonas sp. Taxonomy (GTDB): domain Bacteria; phylum Pseudomonadota; class Gammaproteobacteria; order Burkholderiales; family Burkholderiaceae_C; genus JAAFIP01. Next base: position 8,157 of record JAYVGI010000166.1, on the reverse strand, counting down.
GGCCTGATCTGCGGCGCAGCGCTATGTGCGACAGCATTTGCGACAGCATTTGCGGCTGCATTTGCGACTACTATAGGCCATGACGCACGCTATCACCCACCTCATCCACCATCCTTACGCTCCACCCAGCACCTTTGCCGCCCCGCAAACCGGTGTCTACAAAGCCTCGACGGTGATCTTTCCCAACGTGGCCGCCATGCGCTCGCGCGAGTGGAAGGACAAGTCGGGCTACACCTATGGGTTGCATGGCACGCCCACCACGTTTATTCTGGAAGAGCGCATCGCCACGCTGGAGGGCGGCTTGCAATGCGTGCTGGTGCCCAGCGGCCTGGCGGCCATAGCCAATGTAGACTTTGCCCTGCTGGCCACCGGCGACGAGATGCTGATCCCCGACAACGCCTATGGCCCCGGCAAGGTGCTGGCCGCTGGCGAGCTGGCGCAGTTTGGCATCACCCACCGCTACTACGACAGCATGGACGCAGCCGATCTGGCCGCCAAGATCACCCACAAAACCAAGCTGGTGTGGCTGGAAGCCCCCGGCTCGGTGACCATGGAGTTTCCCGATTTGATTGCACTGGTGAAGGTATGCAAGGAGCGCGGTGTGCTCTGCGCCATCGACAACACCTGGGGCGCAGGCTTGGCGTTCAACGCGTTTGACCTGGACGGGCAGGGCGCTGCGCACGTGGCCGCTGGCAGGCAGCCGCTGGGCGTCGACATCAGCATCCAGGCGCTGACCAAATACCCCAGCGGCGGCGGCGACGTGCTGATGGGCAGCGTGGTCACGCGCGACGAAGCGCTGGGCCTGAAAATCAAGCTCACCCACATGCGCACCGGCGTGGGCGTGGCTGCCAACGATGCCGAGCTGGTGCTGCGCAACCTGCCCAGCATCGCGCTGCGTTATAAAGCCCATGACGCGGCCGCCCGCCAGTTGGCCGCGTGGCTGCAAAAGCGCGCCGAGGTGGAGACCGTGCTGCACCCGGCGCTGCCCGGTGCACCCGGTCATGCGCACTGGAAACAGCTGTGTGCCCAGAAGAATATTGCGGGAGCCGCTACTGAAAGTGCAGCGCCTGGAGATGCCGAACAAGGCCATGCCGCAGGCCTGTTCAGCATCGTCTTCAAAGAGCAGTACACCAGCCAACAGGTCGATGCGTTTTGCGATGCGCTCAAACTCTTCAAGCTAGGCTACTCATGGGGCGGCCATTTAAGCCTGGTCGTGCCCTACGACATCCCCAGCATGCGCGACGCCACCGTAGCCCACTGGCCCTACCGCGGCACGCTGGTGCGCTTTAACATCGGCTTGGAAGATGTGCGCGACCTGCAGGCCGACATGGCGCAGGCCATGGCCCAGGCGTTAGGCAGTCGCTGAGCAAAGTCTAATCGGGCAATTGCATAGTTGCTTCTCACAGGCCGTTCGCATACTGCGCATCCAATGCCTGATCAACGCGCTCTGCCAGCGCGTCGTCCCACAGCTGCAGCGCTGGCGGCTTAGCCAAGGCCACCGGGCCCAACAGGGTTTGTGGGTTCACGGTGACGGCACCATCTTTGAATTTCATTTTGACCAGCACCTCAGCGCACTGCTGGCCTTGCGCAAACAAGGTGTGCGAAAAATACACCTGCTTGTCGTCGGCATACAGCACTTGGGATTGCACCGTTACGCGGCTCAGCAGCCGGATGGGTTTGCCAAACTTCACCATTTGCGCCAGATTGACAAAGTGGATACTGCGCTTGAGCGTGGTGCCAATCAAGCCAGTTTTCACCATGTAGTCAAACTGCGCAGCCTCGGCCAGTTGAAAGTACTTATCGCTCTTGAGCTTGCTCAGGCCCGTGTCAAAGGGGGTGACCCAAAAATGGCTGGCTATACGAGACAGCGGGCTGGCGCTGGCGTAGCTTAGCAAAGCACGCAAAACAGTTAGAAAGTTTCGAATAAAACCCGACAACCTATGACTCCTAAGTTACTTTTAAACTTTAAAAGTTACTCTGCATCATAAACTTGGAAATCATGGCAAAAAGTGTTTCACTGCATATTGCGCAGGTGGTGGCCGAAGAGGCAGCGCGGCGGGGTTGTAAAAAAAAGGGGGCATCACAGGCACCCGCTGGCTAGCAGCGAAGTTTATCCAGAGCAGTTCACAGCGCGCGGCACCGCATGGATGCGCCCGAGCCCTGCAGATCTGGGTGATATGCAGCGCATCATCTTGGACGAACTGGTTACCGGGGTAGTAAACCCAGTGTCAACAGGGTGTTTCCAGGGCGTAGTCCAGCGCATGAAAAACGAAGGCTGCGATGCCGTGTTGCTGGGCTGCACCGATATTGCGCTGCTGATCAGCGATGCAAATTCTGCGCTACCACCACTCGACTCTACACGCCTGCTGGCGCAGGCGGCATTGCAGCGCGCTGTGCATGGTCTGGTGACTTAATTTACGTTTTAAATGTTTCTGAAGCATATTTTTACAGAATTTAAGATTTTTTTTCACTGCTCAACAAAGAATTCTAGTAAGATTTTTGCCAGTGACGCAACATTAAGTACAAAGCGCGTCACCAGGGGGCAATTTTGGAAGTTGTGACAACCATCCAAACCGCGTCTGCACCGCCTGTCGCTGCGCAGGCACAAACCGGTGCGCCTGCTAGCGCGCAAACCAGCGCTGCAACACTACCCGCCAGCGGCCTCACCGCATTGGGCCTGCCAGCCCGCCTGCACCACATCAGCACCGATGCCAACACGCTTGGCCATCAGTTAAGCATACCGTCCAGCCGCGAGATCACCACCCAAGAGCTGCTGCTAGCCGCCAAACATGTAGGCCTTAAAGCCAAGCTCAGCAAGTGCAGTGTAGGCCGCTTGCACTTGCAGCCTTTGCCCGCACTGGCTGTGATGCGCAAAGCCAAAAAAGCAAATACAACAAGCAGCGACAGCCAAAGCACCACCCTGCGCTACGTCCTCATTGCCCAGTGCGACGGCCAGCGCCTGCTCTTGCAAGATCCATCCGCCGCAGGCGGTGGCCGCCCCACCATCGAGCCTGTAGAAGTGTTTGCCCAAGACTGGACAGGCCAGCTCATCTTGGTCACCAGCCGAGCCAGTCTGGCAGGTGCGCTGGCCAAGTTTTATTTTTCATGGTTTATCCCCAGCCTTGTCAAATACCGCAAGCTCTTGGGCGAGGTGCTGCTTATCAGCCTCTTCCTGCAGCTTTTTGCCTTGGTTAGCCCTCTGTTCTTTCAGCTGGTGATGGACAAAGTGCTGGTGCACCGGGGCATGACCACGCTGGACGTGCTGGTTATCGGCTTGGTGGTCGTAGTGATATTTGAAAGCATCCTCAGCGCCCTGCGCACCTACGTGTTCAGCCACACCACCAGTCGCATCGACGTAGAGCTGGGCGCACGTTTGTTCCGCCATTTGGTGCAGCTACCCTTGGCGTATTTCCAGGCAAGAAGAGTAGGCGATTCTGTCGCCCGCGTGCGCGAGCTTGAGAACATTCGTAGCTTCCTCACCGGCAACGCACTAACCGTCTTGCTCGACGTACTCTTCAGCGTCATCTTCGTCGCCGTCATGCTTTTCTACAGCGTCCCCCTCACGCTTATCGTGCTGATCAGCATGCCGCTGTACTTTGCCCTCAGCTTGGCCGTAGTGCCCATTTTGCGCAAGCGGCTCGACGTCAAGTTTGCGCGCGGGGCTGAGAACCAGTCCATGCTGGTAGAGACCATCACCGGCATCCAAACCGTCAAAGCCAGCGCACTAGAGCCATCGTTTGCCAAGCGCTGGGACGACCAGCTGGCAGGCTACGTCTCGGCAAGTTTCAAAACCCAAACCCTGGCCAGCTTTGCGCATGAGGGTGTCAACCTGATTGGCAAGCTGGTCAACGCCGCCACCTTGTGGTATGGCGCGCATTTGGTGATGGGCAACCAGCTCACCGTAGGCCAGTTTGTCGCGTTCAACATGTTTGCCCAGCGCGTAGCCCAGCCCATCATGCGCATGGCCCAGCTGTGGACCGACTTTCAGCAAACCGGCATCTCCATGGCCCGCCTGGGCGACATACTCAACACCCGCACCGAGGTGCCACCCAGCAGCGCCGCGCAGCTGCCGCCTGTCAAAGGCCGCGTTACCCTAGACAAAATTACCTTCCGCTACCGCCCCGAGGCCGCGCCTGTGCTGCACGAGCTCAGCCTGGACATGCGCGCAGGCGAGCTCATCGGCATCGTAGGCCGCTCTGGCAGCGGCAAAAGCACCCTGACCAAACTGGTGCAGCGCCTGTACACCCCCGAGCAAGGCCGCGTGCTGGTAGACGGCATTGACATTGGCCTGATAGACGCTGCCCAGCTGCGCCGCCAAATAGGCGTGGTGCTGCAAGAAAACCTGCTGTTCAACCGCAGCGTGCGCGAAAACATCGCCATCACCGACCCCGCCGCACCCATCGAGGCCGTAGTGCGCGTAGCGCAAATGGCTGGTGCGCATGAATTTATCAGCGAGCTGCCCGAAGGCTACGACACCGTCGTGGGCGAGCAGGGCGGCAGTTTAAGCGGTGGCCAGCGCCAGCGCATCGCCATTGCCCGCGCCCTGTTTACCAACCCACGTATTTTGATACTGGACGAAGCCACCAGCGCCCTGGACTATGAGAGCGAGGCCATCATCGCCCGCAACATGCGCGCTATCTGCCAGGGCCGCACCGTCATCACCATCGCCCACCGCTTAAGCGCCGTGCGCAACGCCCACCGCATCATCGTGATGGACAAAGGCCGCATCATCGAGGCCGGGCCGCACGACACGCTGATTCAAATGCCCAAAGGCCTCTACGCCCACCTATGGCGCTTGCAGCAAATGCAGCAGCCGGATGATGCGCCTCTTACCCCCAGCAGCGCGGCACATACCTCGACACAACAGCCTGCGCCCACGCAAGCTATGCCACCCAAAACCGAGGCCAGCGCATGAACACCACTACCGCGCCAGATAGCCCCCTCACGCCCCCTCACCCCGCACGCGAGCTGCTGCAGCGCTACAGCGCCATCTTCAGCGCCGCCTGGGCCATGCGCCACCAGCTCGCTGGCCCCCCGCGCATGGCCGACGAGCTGGCTTTTTTGCCCGCAGCGCTGAGCCTGCAAGACACCCCCGTACACCCCTCACCCCGCCGCCTGGCCTATGCGCTGATGGCGCTGTTTAGCATCGCCCTAGCCTGGGCCACCCTGGGCCATATCGACATCGTCGCCGTAGCCCAGGGCCGCGTAGTCGTAGGAGAGGGCACCAAGCTCATCCAAAGCCTGGAGCCCGGCGTGGTGCGCAACATACTGGTAAAAGACGGCAGCCGCGTACAGGCAGGCCAAGCCCTGGTGGAACTTGACGCCACCTACGCCAGCGCCGACAAAACGGCCGTGCAAGAGCAGCAAAAAGCCGCCACCAGCGAAGCCCTGCGCACCCAAGCCATCCTCAAAACGCTATTAAATACTGAGCTGTTCCCGCAATTATCTATTGGGCTAGAGGCCAATCCGGCTTATAGGAAGCAGCCCCAGCTCAACCCCGCAGAAGCCGCCGCCCTGCAAGCCCAGCTAGCTGCCGAGTGGGCCGACATCCGCGCCAAGCTAGGCAAGCTGGCCTCCGAAGTCACCCGCCGCCAGGCCGAGATAGCCACCGTCACAGAGCAGGTAGCCAAACTCAACACCACCGTACCGCTTGCGATCCAGCGTGAGCAAGACTTTGAAAAACTGGCAGCCCAAGGCTTTGTAGCTAGCCACACCGGCCAAGACCGCACCCGCGAGCGTATAGAGCTAGAGCGAGACCTGGCTACCCAGCAAGCCCGCCTGCGCGAGGCCGAGGCCACATTGGCAGAGACCCACACCAGCAAAGCCGCCTACCTGGCCGAGACCCGCCGCCAGCTAGCCGACCGCCTGGCCACCGCCCAGCTTAAAGCCACACAGCTCACCCAAGACCAAGCCAAAGCCAGCCAGCGCGAGCGCCTAAACACTCTTACCGCCCCCGTAGCAGGCACCGTACAGCAGCTGGCCATCCACTCGGTAGGCGGCGTGGTCACCCAAGCCCAGCCCCTCATGGTCATCGTGCCCGATGAAGCGCAAGTAACCGCCGAAGTCACCATCGACAACAAAGACATCGGCTTCGTGAGCGCTGGCCAAGACGCGGCCGTCAAGCTAGAAACCTTCGCCTACACCCGCTACGGCACCGTCCCCGCCAAGGTCAGCCGCGTGAGCGCCGACGCGGTGGTAGACGACAAACGCGCAGCCAGCGGCAACGGCGCAAACACCAATGCCATTTTCCCCGCCACCCTCACGCTCAGCCAAAGCAGCATCCACATAGACGGCAAACAGGTGCGCCTCACCCCGGGCATGAACTTGACTGCCGAAATCAAAACCGGGCAGCGAAGAGTAATCGAGTATCTGCTCAGCCCGATACAGCAGGCGGGCAGTGAGAGTTTGCGGGAAAGATAAGGTGTACCCATGCATCACCCCACAGATTTCACCACCACCGAGCATCAGCTTTTGCAGGCTATCAGCGCAGGTGCCAGTAACAAAATTATCGCCCGGCAGCTGGGTAAAAGTGAGTTTACGGTGCGTAACCAGTTGAGCAGCGTATTCAAAAAAATCAGCGCGCAAAATCGCACCCAGGCAGCAGGCTGGTACCGCGAATACCAACAGCGCGCCAATGGTACATCTGTACCATTGCGCGCCGCCCAAAGCTTTGGCAAGATGCTTAAAAATGAGGAGTTAGACCAATGAACCCACCAGAATGGAAAGCTAAAGAGACGCAAACAGTCTGCACCCAAGACAGCAACCACGACGGCGTGGTCAACAGCCTGGATGCCAACTTCAACCAACTGCGCGTATGGCGCGATTTGAACCAAGACGGCCCTTCGACAAGCTCAGGACAGGGCGTTAGCCAGGCAGGCGAGCTGCAAACCCTGCAGCATCGGCAGTGTGTCACCGAAAGCCAGAGCTATCGCCATCATTCGAACCGGCGAAAAGGACAAATTTCAAAACAAGCCCTCGCGCGGTGCTTGCAATATTCGAGGTCTAAAAGGAGCAAGGTATGAAGCAACCAGTAGGGCGTTCCATTTCTCTTGAAGCAAGTTCATCTTTACGGGATATTGCTCATGTTGTCTTCAGAACTCCAGACGGTCTCTACGCCGTGTTTTGGGTTGTCATATTCGTTTCTCTGGGTGTTTTAACTATCCTAATCCCAGATTGGAATATCCAGAGCTTTACCCAACTACCCAAGCTGTTCTTGACTCCATTTTTGATGGTGGGATTCGTGATGTGGCATAGGCTCGGAAACTCGATGGCCGCAAAATTGGACGTCGCAATCTCAATGGTTGGAACAACTTTTTTAGCAGTAGTACCTTTCTATAAATTTTTGATTGGGTAAATCATGACAACTCCAAAAGACATTCAAATTTTGAAAGTAGTCGGCGCATTGAAGGCTGCGATTGAACTTGGAAATGCGGCAGATGCGACGGCAGAAGCAGCAAAACTGATTGCAATGGTGTCAACTGGAATAGCGGTCGAGTCGGTACTTCGCGTTTACACCGGATTAAATGGCCTGGGGATGGCTGTGAGTGAATGGAGACTTGGCCGAGCCGTATCAGGCAACGAAGTTGACATCACTCGAACTACTTTTGTAGCCGGGCAGGTTGCTGCGCAATTTGTGGGGGCTGGGATAGATTGGGTACGAGAATGGCACATCGGGGGAAAACTTTATGATTTGCTGCACAATGATGAAGGCACAGAGGTAATCTCCGCAGATGTCAACCGCGACTACACCGCCGCCCGAGGCTGGACGCTGCCGCGCGACCCCTTAGTCCTAGACCTGGACGGCGACGGCATCGAGACCGTGGGCATTGACCCTCTGGCCCCCATCTTGTTTGACCACGACGCCGATGGCGTTAAAACCGGTACCGGCTGGATCCAAAGCGACGACGGCTTGCTGGTGATCGACATCAACGGCAACGGAGTCATCGACAGCGGACGCGAACTGTTTGGCGACAACAGCCTGCTCTACACCGCCCTGGACGGCCCCGTCTACGCAGCCGACGGCTACGCCGCCCTGCGAGCCCAGGACAGCAACCACGACGGCGTGGTCAACAGCCTGGATGCCAACTTCAACCAACTGCGCGTATGGCGCGACCTCAACCAAGACGGCATCAGCCAGGCCGGCGAGCTGCAAACATT
>JAYVGI010000165.1:0-4197 GCA_043772355.1 Polaromonas sp. | reverse complement strand
TAACTTTTACCCATGTACCCCACTGGTCTGCTTAGACGGAGTGCTACTATTTAGTGAGTAACGATCAACGGGATATTGGTTTTTTCCATCTCCCTTAGCTGAGTCGCTTGGATTGAAGCCAGCCTCTACCAAACACACATCCACACATTTGTGAAGCAAACACAAACACACGACACGGGTTTTCCCTAGTCTTTCTACCGCTTTTGTGATCGCCATTTGCAGCGCAATAAAACCTGCCCGGCTACACTATGCCAAAGGACGCACACACCATGAAAGTCATTGATTCCATCGTTACCCAAGCCGCTGGCATTGCCGCCATTCGCCGCGATATTCACGCCCATCCGGAGCTGTGTTTTCAGGAGGTGCGCACGGCCGACGTGGTGGCCGCCAAGCTGACTGAGTGGGGCATTCCCATCCACCGGGGTATGGGCACTACGGGCGTGGTGGGCATTGTCAAAGCCGGCACGTCGAGCAGAGCCATTGGCCTGCGCGCGGACATGGACGCGCTGCCGATGCAGGAGTTCAACACCTTTGCCCACACCAGCACCCATGCTGGCAAGATGCACGCCTGCGGGCACGACGGCCACACGGCGATGCTGCTGGCGGCGGCGCAGCATTTTGCGAAAAATCGTAACTTTGACGGCACGGTGTATTTGATATTCCAGCCCGCCGAAGAAGGCGGTGGCGGTGCGCGCGAGATGATCAAGGACGGGCTGTTTGACAAGTTCCCGATGGACGCAGTGTTTGGCATGCACAACTGGCCGGGCACGCAGATGGGCAAATTTGCGGCCAGCCCCGGCCCGGTGATGGCATCGAGCAATGAGTTCAAAATCACCATCCACGGCAAGGGTGGCCACGCCGCGCTGCCGCACAACAGCACTGATCCCATTCCCGTGGCAGCAGCCATGGTGCAGGCCTTTCAAACCATCATCAGCCGCAACAAAAAGCCGATTGACGCGGGCGTAATCAGCGTGACCATGATCCATGCGGGCGAGGCCACCAATGTGATCCCCGACCGCTGCGAGATGCAGGGCACGGTGCGCACCTTCACGCTTGAGGTGCTGGACATGATTGAGCAGCGCATGAAAGAGGTGGCCGAGGGCATTAGCGCCAGCTATGGCACTACGTGTGACTTCGCGTTCAAGCGCAACTACCCGCCGACGATCAACCACCCCAAAGAGGCCGAGTTTGCCCGCAGCGTGATGACCAAAATAGTGGGAGCTGACAACGTGCTGGCGCAAGAGGCCACCATGGGCGCGGAAGACTTTGCCTACATGCTGCAAGCCAAACCCGGCTGCTATGTGTTCATCGCCAACGGCGACGGCACGCACCGCGAGATGGGCCATGGCGGCGGCCCGTGCATGCTGCACAACCCGAGCTACGACTTTAACGACGACCTGATTCCGCTGGGCGCGACCTATTGGGTGCGCTTGGCCGAAGAGTGGTTGGTCAAAGCTTGAAGCGAGCATGATCACCATCCCCACAGCCTTCTCTGCCAGCTACGCCGAAGCCCGCAAAAAATTCCTCGAAGCCGCCGCTACGGCCAGCCTGCCCATCCAATCCTTTAACCACCCGCTACCTGGCCGTGACGGTGAAACCTTGGCCATGGATGTGGCGCTGGACGGCCCCGCCGATGCCAAACAACTGCTGATCGTCAGCAGCGCCTGCCACGGCGTGGAGGGCTACTGCGGCAGCGGCGTACAGGTGTTTGCCCTGCACGATGCCGAGTGGCGCGCCAAGGTCAAAGCATCTGGCGTGGCGGTGCTGTATGTGCACGCACTCAACCCACATGGCTTCTCGTTCCAGCGCCGGGTGACGCAAGAGAATGTCGATTTGAACCGCAATTTTCAAGATTTCAGCAAACCACTGCCACCCAACGAGGGCTACCCAGAGCTGCACCCCCTGTTGATCCCCGCGCAATGGCCACCCAATGCAGACAATGTGGCGAAGCATGGAGAGTTCATCGCCACCAAAGGCATGAAAGCCTTGCAAGACATCGTCTCGCGCGGGCAGCACACGCATGCAGATGGCTTGTTCTATGGCGGCGTAGCGCCTACCTGGAGCAACACCACGGTGCGCCAGCTGCTGCGCCAGTACGCTGCGCGCAGCGAGCACATAGCTTGGATTGATTTGCACACCGGCTTGGGTCCGCGCGGCCTGGGCGAGCGCATTTTTGCCTGCCGCGACGACCAAGCCGCCTTTGCCCGCGCCAAGCAGTGGTGGGGCAATGCAGGCAACCCCAGCGGCGCTACCCCGGTGACCAGTATTTACGACGGCTCCTCGTCATCTGCTTTTCTCACGGGCTTGATGTGGCAGAGCGTGTACGAGGAATGCCCGCAGGCCGAGTACACCGCCATTGCCATGGAATACGGCACCCAGTCCCTGGCCGAGGTGATGCAAGCCCTGCGCGCCGACCACTGGCTGCACCTGCACCCCGAGGCACCCGCAGCGCAGCGCGCGCAGATCAAACAACAGATCATGGACGCGTTTTACTGCGATGCCGACGACTGGAAAGGCATGGTCATCTCCCAAGCGCGCCAGGCGCTGTTCCAGGCAGTGGATGGCCTAAGCAGTCAAACCACGCGCCATAGCGATTTCTAGCAAGCCGTCAAATATCAGGCTGTCCAGCAGCTCCACCTCCATGCCCATGGCGGGCATCATCTTCCAGCCTGCGCCACCCGTCATCACCACCAGCGGCATGGCCCCTGTGCGCTGGTGCAAATGGTGGTGCATGCGGCGTACCGCGCCCGCTATGGCGTAGGTGCCGCCACTGGTCAGCGCGTCGCTGGTGTTGGTAGGAAACTCGGTGACCTCGCCGGTGGGCACATGCAAACCGGCGGTGCCAGACTCCAGCGCCTTGAGCATGATCCCGTGGCCGGGCAAAATAAAGCCACCTAAAAACTTGCCTTGCGCGTCGATGGCTTCCACCGTCACTGCGGTGCCCACCATCACCACCACCAGCGGCTTGGCGGCCTCGCCCATGGCCAGGCGCGACTGCATCCCGCGCCAGGCGCCGATCATGGCCACCCAGCGGTCAGCGCCCAAGCGTGCGGGATGGTCGTAGCCGTTGGTCAAGCCTGCCTCTGCAGGGCTAGACACCACCCAGCGCGGACCAAAGCGCTCATTCGTGTCCCAGCGCTCCTCTAGCTGCGACTCCACACGCCGTTTGATCGCATCGCCCGCCACAATGCAACCCAGCATGCTGGCGGGCTGCGCAATGGTGCTCCAAGCGCCATCGGCCAGCTTGTCCAGGTTTTCCAAAAACTCAGCGCCTTGCGCCAAAACTGCCGCGCCGGGCCTGGCCGTGTCATACAGCGCCCATTTCAGTCGCGTATTTCCTACATCGAGTGCCAAAAAAGTCATGCCGCATTATGAGCAGCAAAATTAAATGTGCCCTGTGAGGGCTTGCCCTGATACCTCGTGTCACAAAACGCGCATACTTGGCTGTGCATACTCTGCATTGTTAGCATTTATCATTACACTGCTTTCACTTTTTTCCGTTAACCAACCAGGAGCACCACCATGGGCATGTTTAGTTTTATCAAAGAAGCCGGCGAAAAATTGTTTGGCAGCAAGAAGGTTGAAGAGGCCGCCGCCGCTGCCGCTGCCGATCCCGCAGCAGCCCCTTCGCTGCTGGAGCTGAATGTAGAAGCCGCACGCGGCATCAAAACCTATATCGAGTCGCAGAGCTTGGGCGAGACTGGTTTGATGGTGGACTTTGACGGTGCAACCGGCAAAGTGACCGTGCAAGGCGAGGCACCCACTCAGGAAGCGGTAGAAAAAGTCAGCCTGTGCTGCGGTAACGTAGCGGGCGTGACCGAGGTAGAAAACCTGATGAGCGCAGCGGACGGCGGCGACGAGAGCCAGTACCACGACGTGGTGCGCGGCGACACTCTGAGCGCGATTGCCAAAGAGTACTACGGCAATGCCAACAAGTACATGGCTATCTTTGAAGCCAACAAGCCGATGCTAAGCCACCCCGACAAGATTTACCCAGGCCAGAAGCTGCGTATTCCAGCCGAAGCGTAAAACTCGCTTTTTCTCGTGCACAGCCCGGCTAAGCAATTGGCTGGGCTTTTTTTTATTCGCCAGGCTTTTTATTCCATTTCTACATCATTAATGTCTAGGCGCGGAGCCGCAGACAGTGCTGTAGCACGGCAAGGCGACGCAACAACGACAGTAATGATTTAGAAATGG
>JAYVGI010000164.1:0-1969 GCA_043772355.1 Polaromonas sp. | reverse complement strand
GGCCTCGGCCTCGACAGGCACGCCCTGGGTCCACATTTTTACAGGCACACCGCCTGCGACTTCTCTTTGGTTGTAGTTCATTTTTCATTCTCCATTGTCATTAAGCCCAACGCAATTTACCGCAGCTTTACCAGCCCATTAAGCACTTGGTCCAAACCTCCAAATACTGAGATTTTGTCGATACGCTCGGCTACACGCTCCAAGGTTTCCAGCTCTTTCATGCGCAGGGCGATGGGGTTATCTTCCATCAACTTGGCGGTGTTGAGCAATGAGCGCGTAGCTGCGGTTTCCTCACGGCGGCGAATGACGTTGGCTTGGGCAGACTTTTCTGCTTCTACCACTTGGGCCAAAATGGTTTTCATCTCGCCGGGCAAGATGATGTCTTTCACACCCAAGCTGTCTAGCTTCATGCCAGCGTCCGCCAGCTTTACGCGGGCACACTCATTCACGATGTCGTCGATGGTCGATTTGTTTTCCAGCAACTCGTCCAAAGTACGGGTACCCACTGCCACGCGCAGGCCAAGCTGCAACTCGCGGTACACATACTCGGCAGGCTTGCCGGTTTGGGCAAACGCTTTAAGTACATCGTCATAGCGCCAGTTAGCGGATAAGTTCAAGCGTAGGCTCACTTTGTCTTTGGTCAAAATTTCTTGACCACTGACTTCCAGCGCTTGGGAGCGCAAATCTACACACTCCACTTGCACTTGGCGGTTAAAGCGCCAGAAGCCGTAAGCCCCTGCCTTCAACAGCTCGCGCACTTGGCCATCCACGGTCAACACGCCGGCGTGAAACTCTGGCACCTGTGCCAATAGCACGCCTTGCAGGCCCGCCACAGGGCGCTGGCGCAATTGGTTTTGGCCCAGCTTGGCTACCAAGTCAGCGGCCAGCTTCTCGCTGGCGCTGATGTCCACCACGTCAATGCGCACCTCGTTCAAGCCTTTCCAGTACAACTTGCGCGTACCGGGTGCCAGCACCTCTGCCAACACGCCGTTGTCATAACGCAAGCCCACTTGGGTGTCGGTCAATGCCGCTTGCACAAACTCTTGCGCTACCAATACAGGCTCTTTGGCCATGAAGTAGTCAGCTAGGCCGTGCGTAAACGCAGCCTGCTCTAATGCAAAGCTCTCTACACACAAGGTGTCCACCCCGCTGAACAGCCAGTGCTTGCCGGGTTGCAGCAAGCGGTCAAAGTCGCCATTGCGCAGCAGCAAAGCGCGTTCGTTTTTCTTGACGGTAATTTTGCTTAATCCAAACATTCCTCTTCTTCCTTCTAAATTCTTCTAACAATACAAGTGCCGCATACAGCAACAGCTGCGGGCGCGGGGTGCTGGCACTGGCTTTGCAAGCTGCGGCAAGTGGTTTTGATGTCACTTGCTGCACTTCTTGCTAGGCGCATGCCGCAGGGCCTTTGCACTGGCGACTGCTGCTGGCGGGTTTTCAGCGCGTCAGCTTGATCACCCTCTTGCGATGGTTTTCTTGCTGCTTTACCTTGCGCCCACATGCGGCGCTCTTTCACTTTCCATATAAGCTGGTTTTTTAGGCCAGCGTTCGGCGGGATTCGAACCCGCGACAGACGTGTGATGAGCACGTTGCTCTACCATCTGAGCTACAGAACTTGACACCCAGGAATCGAACCTGACGGGGCGGCTCAGATGAACCGCCCCTTGACCACATGCCGTACCAAACACTTCGCGAGATCGCGGCATACAAAAACTGCTTGGCTTGCACCCTGCACTCTTTGCACCAGCGGGGCCTAGTTGCCTAGAAACCCCTGCTTGTTAGCGATCACCTTCTGTGCTTGACAGATTAGTTATTGCAGGCAACGTGCCAACTCTCGTGCCTCAGCGGATTTATTTCTAACTCATTGATTTTATTTATTATTTTTCAATAAACGGCTTATGATCATCGACGTAAATTTCATAAAAATACTAAATTTATATAAATTTAGCTAGTAAACTAGCCAAATGAA
>JAYVGI010000163.1:0-3335 GCA_043772355.1 Polaromonas sp. | reverse complement strand
TTGCGTACCCCCCCTATACCTGTACTGATGTACCACCAAGTCGATGTCTTGCACACAAAACGCGACAAAATGCGCGGCCTGGTAGTAGCACCGCGTACGTTTTACTCTCAGCTGCTCACTCTCAAACTGCTTGGCTACCAAGGACTGTCCATGAAAGATCTCATGCCGTATGTGAAGGGTGAAAAAAAGGGGCGCGTGGTGGGAATCACCTTCGATGATGGGTATCTCAATAATGTGGAAAACGCTTTACCAGTGCTGCAACGCTTCGGGTTTAGTGCCACTTGCTATTTGGTGACCCAACGCCTGGGTACTACTAACGCATGGGACAGTGCCACGGGCGTGCCGTCTGCACCACTGATGAATGCGCACCATGTGGAAAAATGGCTTCAAGCCGGGCAGGATGTTGGCGCCCACACCCGCAATCATGTTGACTTGAGCGCGGCTACAGACCAAGAAGTGATAGACGAGGTGGCCGGCTCCCAGAGTGACCTTGCCGCGCTATTTGGCAGCGAATACGCCCAGCACTTTTGCTACCCGTACGGCAGATATGACAGCAGAGGGCTGCATGCGGTCAAGGCGGCTGGTTTTGCGACTGCGACCACGACCCAACGCGGTAGAGCCACGGCGAGCGATGACATACACCGCCTACCGCGTGTTTTAGTCAGTCGCACCACTTTACCTTTCGCTTTGGCGTCAAAAATACTGACTTCCTATGAAGATAGAAGACGAGAAAAATCTCAAACCATTATCTAGCCCGGGTGCGCTGGTTACTGTCGCCGTTTTAATGCGCAATTTTTCGCGCACTGCGGGCGGTGCTGAGTCTTACGCTGTACAACTTACCGCGCATCTGAATCATCGCTATCAGATCACCGTCTTTGGCCAAACCTTTGGCCAGGCGATCGAGGGTGTGACCTATGTGCACGTGCCTTATGTCAAAGTCTTGCCGCGTTGGCTTAACCAGGTGTGGTACGCGCTCATTACGTGGTGGCATACACGCCACAAGTTTGATCTAGTCCATTCGCATGAAAATGTGTGGCATGGAGCCGTTCATACCATTCACGTCAAAACCGTTCACGCCAGTGTTCTAGAGCGGCGCAGCACCAAGGGAGCGTTTAGCACCTGGCTAAAGACCTACACGAGTCCCCGCATGCTCACCTACCTTGGCATGGAGCGATGCCGCCTGCGACCGTCACGCCATGTCATTTTCGCATCCAGTGCACTTAAGGATGAAACGCTTGGCATTTTTCCACGCCAGCATCGCAACTTCGTGCTTGCGCCTGGGGTGTCGCTGCCCGCGCAGGTGATGTCGCAGGAGAGCAGAAAGCAAGTTCGAGAATCGATAGGCTTAGCGCCGGACTGCCAGGTCGTGTTGTTTGTCGCCAATGATTTTAAAAAGAAAGGTCTGGACACTTTGCTTTTGGCCATGGGGCTCCTGCACCAACAAGGTCAGCGCGATCTGCGCCTATTGGTGGCTGGCAGCGGCCTACCCACAGCACTTTACAGGCAATTAATTGACCGATTGGGTATACAGGATGTGGTGCAATTTTTGGGCACTAAGGCTGATATGAGACCTCTCTACGACATCTCAGACTGTCTGGCGCACCCCACCACACAGGATGTATTCCCGATGGTTGTTCTTGAGGCAATGGCCCATCAGCTCCCGGTCATCACAAGCTGTTCTCCATGGAATTCAATGGCCGATCTGTTGCGCTCAAACCAGGATGCATTGCTGATCTCCGATCCGTTCGATGCGCAGGTCTTGGCTGCGGCCATACTGAAATGCTTGACTGAAAAATATTTGTCCAGTTGCCTGCGTGCCAATGGACTGGAATTTTCAAAAAAATACCGATGGGACCACATTGCGCTAGCGCAGGCAGACATATACGAAGCCGCGCGATCTCATTGAAAGTCACATCAGCACAATATCGTATTGCTCCTGGCTTACCCCGCCCTCAGCCTGCAAGGAGATCGGCTTGCCGATAAAGTCCGACAGGCCGGCCAGGTGCTGGCTTTCTTCATCCAGAAAGAGTTCAATCACCTGCGGCGCGGCCACGACGCGGAACTCTTTGGGGTTGAACTGGCGCGCCTCGCGCAAGATCTCGCGCAAAATATCGTAGGCCACGCTGCGCGGTGTTTTGACACTGCCTTTGCCAGCGCAAACTGCGCAGGGCTCGCACAGCAAGTGCGCCAGAGACTCGCGGGTGCGTTTGCGCGTCATCTCTACCAAACCAAGCTGCGAGAAATCGCCAGCCATGGTTTTCACACGGTCACGCTGTAGTTGCTTGCGAAACTCCGCCAGCACTTGGGTGCGGTGGTCTTCGCGGGTCATATCGATAAAGTCAACGATGATGATGCCGCCCAAATTGCGCAGGCGCAACTGGCGGGCAATGGCCAATGCGGCCTCCAGATTGGTTTTGAAAATGGTGTCGTCAAAGTTGCGCGCGCCTACAAAACCGCCGGTATTCACGTCCACCGTCGTCAGCGCTTCTGTTTGGTCAATGATGAGGTAGCCACCCGATTTCAGCTCGACCCGGCGGCCCAGCGCCTTGGCCACCTCTTCGTCGATGCTGTACAGGTCAAATATCGGACGCTCGCCCTTGTAGTGCTGCAACTTTTCTGCGGCAGCGGGCATGTAGTCACGCGCAAAAGCGGCCAATAAATCAAACTGCTCACGCGAGTCGATCCGAATGCTTTGCGTCTCATCGCTCACCATGTCGCGCAACACCCGTTGTAGCAAATTTAAATCGGTATGCAGCACCGATTTAGCAGGCAGTTTGACGGAGCCGTCTTTGATGCGCGTCCAGGCTTTGCGCAAGTAGGCAATGTCGTCACCCAGCTCGGTATCACTGGCTTCTTCGGCATTGGTGCGCAAGATAAAACCGCCACCGCCGTCGCCAGCAAGTTGCAGCACCCTGGCGCGCAAGGCATCGCGTTGGGCTACCGGGATTTTTTGCGATACGCCAATATGGTCGTCTTGCGGCAAAAACACCAGTTGCCTGCCCGCTATGCTGATTTGCGTGGACAGCCGCGCCCCTTTGCTACCGATAGGATCTTTGATCACCTGCACCATCAGAGACTGGCCTTCAAAGACCTGCTTTTCAATCGGCACCGCAGGGGCTGTCGGCTTACCACCGTCGGTGTCTGCGCCTCTAGGGCTCGCGTTGTGGGCAAACGCGGCCATCAAATCGGCCACATGCAAGAAGGCGGCGCGCTCCAGGCCAATGTCAATAAATGCCGACTGCATACCCGGCAGCACGCGCGCCACTTTGCCCAAATACACGTTACCTACCAGGCCGCGCTCCAAGGTGCGCTCAATATGCAGCTCCTGCACTGCA
>JAYVGI010000162.1:0-8663 GCA_043772355.1 Polaromonas sp. | reverse complement strand
GAGATCCGCGATAAAACCGCTGTCCTCAAAACCCTCAAAGACTACGCCCACGCCAAGAACGCCGTGTGGGGGGTATGCACCCGCAACCGCGAGCAAACCTTTGCCATGAACCTGCTGATGGACCCCGAGGTCGATTTGGTCACGCTGGCCGGTACCGCAGGCACCGGCAAAACGCTGATGGCCTTGGCCGCAGGCCTTACCCAAGTACTGGACGAGCGCCGCTACAGCGAAATCATCATGACCCGCGCCACGGTGAGTGTGGGTGAAGACATTGGCTTTTTGCCCGGCACCGAAGAGGAAAAAATGGGCCCCTGGATGGGTGCGCTGGACGACAACCTAGAGTTCCTCACCAAAAACGACGCCAACTCCGGCGGCGCAGGCGAGTGGGGCCGCGCCGCCACCAATGAGCTGATCCGCAGCAAAATCAAAATCAAGAGCATGAACTTCATGCGCGGCCGCACCTTCATGAACAAGTACGTGATCATCGACGAGGCGCAAAACCTGACCCCCAAGCAGATGAAAACCCTCATCACCCGCGCCGGGCCGGGCACCAAAATTATCTGCATGGGCAACCTGGCGCAGATCGATACGCCTTACTTGACCGAAGGCTCGTCGGGCATGACGTTTGCGGTAGACAAGTTCAAAGGCTGGCCGCATGGCGGGCATATCACCTTGGCACGCGGCGAGAGGTCGCGCCTCGCAGATTTTGCTAGCGAGGTTTTGTAGGGTTGCGGGGAATAAAAATCTAAGCGCCAGCGCGACCTTTACCAGCCCTTTTAGCGCTGGCGCAGCGATCTGGGTTGGTCTATCGTGTTGCGCAGCTGGTCGATCAGCATGAACAGCATCAATGTAGCGGCCACAAAAGTCACGACAAACAACAGGCGGGACGCTGGGACGATGGCAAAGCCCGTGGGCATGGCCACGCGGTTGGTGGTGGTGCAAATAATCTCGGCCGCTGCGACACCGGTGTAGTGCATGGCACAGACCGCCACGGCCATGACCAGAGCAGCCAGCACGCTCAGCCCCATGCCCTTGGCGCGAAAGGCCAACCACAGCGCAGCGGTGGCCGCCACCATGGCAATGCCGACTGAGAGTGCCACCAACGGCCAATTCCATGCAAACACACCGTTAAAACGCATGCCATACATGCCCAGGTAGTGCATCCCGCATACCCCCAGTCCCATCGTGATACCCGCCGCAACCAGACGTGCGGGAGAGTCGGGCGCTTTGGCCACAAAAGCCAAGGCTACCGCCGTGGCACCGATGGCCGCCAATATGGATACCAAGGTTTCTACTGCGGCGTAACCCATGGCCAGATCCACCTTCATCGCCAGCATGCCGATAAAGTGCATCGCCCACACGCCCACACCCCCAATAGCAATCGCCGCAGAGGCGGCGTTGTACCAACTGATACGCCCGTCTGCCCCGACAATGCGCCTGCAAGCCAACAGCCCGACAAAACTACCCAAGACAGACACTGCGAATGAGAGCGCCAGCAAAAAGGGGTTGTAAGTTACCGCAATTACTTCATTCATGACTGTGTCTCTTAGTTGGTTGGCAAGTCAGGCTGCTAGAGGATGCCATATGGTAATAAAGTGTAGCAAAAAACTTGATCTCCCGTCTAAAGACTTACCAGCGCGCGCATCCACTCAGGCAAGGTCACCGCTTTTTGTGTTGGAAAATCCACCCAAATCGTTGTCGCGCCGCCGGCTGCGCACACCACGCCGGGGGTGTCCACGCGCTCCATCGTGCCCCAACTCTCAAAGGTAGTCCGAGCCGGATCACTGGTGTACATCTTCATCAGCACATCGCCAGGGTAGACCAACTGCTGGTAAAAATTGCAAAACGCGTTCACGATGATCGGCCCCTCACCGTCTGCCTTGGGTACTGCGCCGATGCTGTGCATCCAGTCGATGCGGATGGTCTCCAGGTAGCGAAAATAGGTGCCGTTGTTCAAGTGGCCCATGGCATCCATATCGCCCCAGCGGATGGGGATGGTCATCTCGAAGACGAGTTTTTTCTTTTCAGGGATTTCAATTTTCATAATTTATCTGTTGAGGAAGCATCCACAAATGGCTCGCTTTTTTATGCTGCTGCCACACTTTACCGGTGCGCGCGAATGCTGGCAAGGATACCGCAGGCAAACAGGAGACAGGCCAGGGCTTGGACTGCGCTGGGCCACTGCCCATCCCAGACAAACGAGTAGGCCAAGGCAAACAGGGTCTCGCTCACGATCAGTTGCCCGCACAGGCTGGCGCTTAAACGCTGGCTGGCGATGTTCCACAGAATCGTCGCCAACCAGGCCGAGCCAATACCAGTTGCTATACAAAGAAGAGCTGCTTGCGCAATACTGGGTTGGGCTAACAGCACATTGGCATCCGTACCAGCAAATAGCCAGAGCAGCAACGCGCCCAAACCCGTCGCCACGCCCAGCCAGTTGGCCCACGTGGTGGCATCGACCTCGGGGTGCTTTTTCAGCCACGCGGCGTTGAGTAAACCGAAGGCGGTCCACATCAGCATCGCGCACACGGCGAAACCCACGCCACGCCAAAAATACTGGCCTGCTGCCGTGGCCGTGGCAGCTACCGCAGGGCCACCCCAAGTGGCATACACCATCAACGCCAAGCCCAGCGCAGTCAACAACAAACCCGGAACCAAGGCCGCCCAGCGCAGCGCAGTGGGCTTGCCCAGCAGCATCATCCAGATGGGAATGGTGCCAATGACCAGGCTGGGCACTTCTGTGCCCGCGAGCTGAATGGCGTAGACCAAGAGCAGGTAGTAACCGGTAAAGCCCAGCACACTCATGCCCACGGCGGCTAGCGCTTGCGCTGACGAAGGCCAGGCCGACTTGCGCATCAGCAGCATGAGCAGCAAAGACAGCGCGCCATAAGACACAAACCGCCCCGATGCGAGATCTACCCCCGACAAACCGGGTGCCATACGCGGGGCCACAAACACCAAGCCCCACAGTGCGCCGGCGGCCAGGCCCGCCAAAATACCCGTCAGCATGGCCAGCGGCCTCGTGCATCAGGGGCACACGCATCAGGGGCTGGCGCGTTCAAGGCGTGCGCGCTAATCAATGGTCAAATAGACCAGCGTCTGGTTCACCAACTGGTAGGCAATTTCGCCAAAGGTCATGGGGCCCAGCACCGCACTCACCTGCTTGCCCTCCAGTCCGAGGTACAGGTAATTGAGCACGCAGTTGCACGCAAAGTTGGCCTGGAAAGCCTCGGCCGGCACCGCTTGATTGAACTGCGCCACGTAGTCGTGCAAGGGCGCAGCAAAACGGTAATCGATGTCGTCAAACAAGGGGCCGTAAAAGTCCACCGCTTTGTCGGCCGTGCGCACTTCTTTGATACACACGTTGATGGCCGCGCCACTGTAGTCAGCCACCAAGGGCAGGCGGGTGTCGATCTTGTGCAGCTCGACGTATTCGGACAGCACGGCAGGCTTGCCATTGATGGTGCAATCCTTGGCGGTGAAGCCGGTTTCGCTCACGCGGATCACATCGCCTTGGCCTTGGGTGAACACGTTCACAATCTCGACCCGCGCCATGCGCTCTGCGGGCAAGGGCACATGCATCACGATCGCGCGCTGGCTGTCCATTTCCATGGTTTGGCCATTGATCACTTTGGCGCTGGCACCCGCGTCACCCAGGTGAAAGCCAGAAACCCAGCCCACCAGGGGCTTCATGAACATGTCGGGAAACTGCGGGCCGGTGCGGGCAAAGTAAGAGTGGATCTCGGTGAACGCGGGCAGCACCATCAAGGTAAAACCGTTCTCGGGTGCGTCCAAGCACACCTGGTCGAGCTGCTCTTGGGTGTAATACTGGATCACAGGAGCGGCATCCAACACGGGAATCTCCGTGACGAAGAGCTCCTCTTTAGTGGTCTTGCCACCGCCCTGCCCCATAAAGTAGGGAATGGTGCCGCCGATCCACTGGCCCGCAGGCAGTTGCATCAGCAGTTGCTCGTCGCCCGCAATACTCAGGCAGCGGCCACTTTGGATGGCCGCGCTGACTTCTTGCAGGCTGGCCAGTTTGCCAGAAGGGTTGGATGAAAAATTGTTTTGCATGTTGGTACGCCTCAATCTTTGTACAAGAGTTGGCCCAACTCATGCGAAAGTGCGCGTTGATTTTTTTCAAAAAAGCGGTGCAGCTCCCTGATGCGAAGGGCTCGCACCTCATCATCTGCAGCCATTTGGTATTGTGATTTTACGCGGGTGAGCAGCAAGCGCAGGCTCAGTGTTTTGATCTCCATGTCCATGCGTCCTGATGCCAGGGTCAGCCACACCGCATCATCCAGTGCGGGTACCAGAGAGTCATATTCTGCCTTGGCAGCAGCGGTCTGAGGCTGCGCAGAGACAAAGGCAGGCTTGGACGACTTTGCCAGCGGCGCACTGGAGCCCACCACACCCTTGTCCAAGGCCAGCTTGAATTTCCACAAATCGGCCAAACTGACCTCAAGCGCGGCGCAGATCGTGGCCAAACTGGCGCCCTCGCCCATCATGGTAAATATCAAACGCGACTGGGCGTGCGAGAAATGCTGCCCAGCCTCGCCAACCCAGGGCTTTTGCAGTAAATCGCTCGGCGTGGGCCAAGGACTGTGCACAAAAGTCTGCCAGCCAGCAAGATTGAGGTGGCGCCATTTTTCATAACTCGCGGCGCTGAGGGTCGCGGGCGCTTCTTGACTTTTTTTACGGCCAAACCAGCCGCTTTTACTTTTAACTTGAACGTGCTGCACGCCGATCCACACATCGACTCTTTTCAGGTTGTGGTTGAACTGGGCTTTGGTAACTACCCAAGGCGCGTCAATACCAAGCAGAGTCGTCCAGAGAGAAGGAGAGGTATTCATGGTTCTTAAAAAATGTCAGGTAACGGTGCTGTGTCAGCCTGGAATTTCCCTGAGGTAGTAGTTTTCAATCAGTGAAATCTACAACGAATCCCGCGTTGAAAATACCTCGCCCACAGAAATACCGCGTATTTGCCCCACTACCGTGACAACTTAAGCAGCGCGTATGCAAATAAGCGACTACCTGTTACACCCCAAACCCATCATCCGCCGCAATGATGGCGCCGTTGACGAAGTGGCTTTGCTCGCTGCACAGCATCACCAGCAATGCGTCCAGGTCTTCTGGCTTGCCCACGCGTTTGCGCGGCAGCATTTGCACCAGCTTTTGACCTTGCTCGGTTTGCCAGTGGTGGTGATTGATCTCGGTGTCGATATAGCCGGGGCAAATCGCATTCACATTGATACCGAACTTGCCCCATTCGCAGGCCATCGATTTGGTCATGTGCACCACAGCCGCTTTGCTCATGCAGTACACACCAATTTGCGGCAACACCTTGAGTCCCGCCATCGAGGCGATATTGACAATGCGGCCACCGGCAAAGGTGCCTGGCGCTGCGCCTTTGGAGCGGGCCAGCATACGCTTGCCTACCTCTTGCGCCATAAAGAACGCGCCTTTGGTGTTGGTGTTGAACACAAAGTCGTAGTCCTCTTCGCTCACATCTTGCACACGCTGGGTGGTGGACACACCCGAGTTGTTGATCAAAATGTCAATGCTGCCGACTTCGGTCTCGGCATGCGCCACAGCGGCTTTGATGCTGGCCGTGTTAGTCACGTCCAGTTGCACCGAGTAGGCCGCGCCGCCCTCGGCCTCAATCTCATGGCACAGGTCTTTGAGCTTGTCCACGCGGCGGCTGGCCAGCACCACGGCGGCACCGGCTTTGGCCAAGGTTTTGGCAAACTGCGCGCCCAGCCCGCTGGAGGCACCGGTTACCAAGGCCACACGGCCCGTCAGATCAATTTCGTAAGCCATTTAGAGAGTCCTCTTCAAATACTGTCCATTGCGTCTGGCAAGATTGCCACCAACGCCCTTGCACCACCTAAAATAGGCGGAGTTACAAGCATTATCTATCGAGCACACCATGACCCACGAAGAAATCTTAAAAACACACGGCCCGCGCGAGGCGATGGAATACGACGTTGTCGTGGTGGGCGGCGGCCCCGGCGGGCTGGCCACGGCTATTCGCCTGAAACAACTGGCAGCAAAAAAGGGCAGCGACATCTCCGTCGTGGTACTGGAAAAAGGCTCTGAGCCGGGCGCGCACATTTTGAGCGGGGCCATCATGGACCCCATCGCCCTGACCGAACTTTTCCCCAACTGGAAAGAACTCGGCGCGCCACTGAACCAGCCGGTCACCGACGACGCGATGATGTTCCTGGGGGAGAAAGCGGCCATGCGCGTGCCCAACCTCTTTTTGCCCGAGTGTTTTGAAAACCACGGCAACTACATCGTCAGCCTGGGCAGCGTGACGCGCTGGCTAGGCCAGCAGGCCGAAGCGCTGGGCGTAGAAATCTTCCCCGGTTTTACCGCTGCTGAAGTTTTGTACCACCCCGATGGCTCAGTCAAAGGTGTCGCCACCGGCAATCTAGGTATCAGCAAAGAAGGCGAACCCACGCCAGACTTTCAGCTAGGCATGGAACTGCATGGCAAATACACCGTCTTTGCCGAGGGCGCACGCGGCCACTTGGGCAAGCAACTGATCGAGAAGTTCAAGCTCGACGCAGGCAAAGACCCGCAAAGCTACGGCCTGGGCATCAAAGAAGTATGGGAGATCGACCCGGCCCGCCACAGCCCCGGCTTTGTCATGCACACTGCCGGCTGGCCGATGGACAACGACACCTATGGCGGGGCGTTTTTGTACCATATGGAGGACAACAAAGTCTCGCTGGGTTTCATTACCGGGCTGGACTATAGCAACCCCTACCTGAGCCCGTTTGAAGAGTTCCAGCGCTGGAAAACGCACCCTAATATCCGCTGGTATTTGGAGGGCGACGAGGCCAAAGGCATCAAGCCGGGCAAACGCTTGGGCTACGGTGCCCGCGCCATCACAGCGGGCGGGCTGATGAGCCTGCCCAAAACCGTGTTCCCCGGCGGCGCGCTGGTGGGCTGCGATGCCGGCTTTTTGAATGTCAGCCGTATCAAAGGCTCGCATGCCGCTATCAAAACCGGCATGCTGGCAGCCGAAGCGGCCTTTGAGGCCATCCAGGCCGGCCGCGCAGGCGATGAGCTGTCCGCCTACCCGGCAGCCTTCGAGAAGTGCTGGCTGCACACCGAGCTGCACAAGTCGCGCAACTTCAAGTCGTGGTTCAAAAAAGGCCTGGTCGTGGCCACAGTGATGAATGCTGTCGAGCAGTTTGCCCTGCGCGGCCACGTGCCCTGGACCCTGCGCCGCGACAAGCCCGACCACGCCTTCCTCAAGCCCGCCCGCGAGTGCCAGGAGATCAAATACCCCAAGCCCGACGGCAAGCTGACCTTTGACCGCCTCTCCAGCGTGTTTATCAGCAACACCAACCACGCCGAGAACCAGCCCGCGCACCTGACGCTGAAAGACGCTTCGGTGCCGGTGAACACCAATTTGATCACCTACGCAGGCCCCGAGGCGCGCTACTGCCCGGCGGGCGTGTACGAGTACGTGAAAACCGACAAAGGCCAAGACCGCCTGCAAATCAACGCGCAAAACTGCGTGCACTGCAAAACCTGCGACATCAAAGACCCCACGCAAAACATCGTCTGGGTCACGCCCGAGGGCGGCGGTGGGCCCAATTACGCGGGCATGTAGCCCCAGTCGCTTCAACATTGATAGCTGGTTGCGCTTTATTTACGCTGGCTAAAGGTTGATAGCCTCATGTCAGTAGGTTAAATTGGCTTGGCTTGGCTTGGCTTGGCTTGGCTTGGCTTGGCTTGGCTTGGCTTGGCTTGGTTGCGGTCATCTCGGAACGTGGCTTGAAGATGTCCGCTGGTAGTTGGTCACCTTGCTTTGCTGGTTTGAAGATTTCTAATCTGCCTTGGTCACATTGCGGCATGGTCGCTTTTTGTCTCGTACCAGCTGTGTGACTGGGGTCTCTTCTGCATTGCGGGAGCGCTCTGGGGTGACGGTGTCCTCCACCACCCATCTCATCAGGCGCTACCCTGGTTTGCCCTGCGGCAACCCGCTCGCTCTCTTTACCGTAGCACTCCGTCTAAGCAGGTCAGTGGGGTACATAGGGGGAAACTAAAAATTGGAGTTTTGTACCGTGCGCAGCCGCTGTACACCGAAAACCTGCCCCACAGACCAGCCACCGACCACTTTCTGCAAAACAGGTACTCTTCAATCCATAGCGGCTCCCGCATGTTTTTTGCTGGCTACAGCGCGATAAGATCTAAAAATAGCGTTCAAACAGGCAAATTTTCAGTGTCCAGCCGATTCTCAGGCTCCCAGAGCTTTCCAAGCGCTTCAAAACAGCGATTTTGAGCTGTTTTTTATATCTATCAGCCCTTAGCCAGCAATAGATATACCTTAGCAGCTACGCAATACATAGCGGTAAGGGCGGTGGAAAAATCCAATATCCCGTTGATGCCTGGGCGGCTATCAGCGCGACCCTATCGCCCCAAGGCAGGTCTTGCCAGTGGCACCGGTGGGCGTTGCGGATCGTAAATATCGCCTGTGGTGACGTAAAAACGGTTGGCGGCGGCGCGATATGCCGACAACGTCGTAGAAACGTATGCTATATATGGCGTCGCTGCTCTGGCATGAAGATGTCTGCCCTGGCTTGGTCACGTTGCGTCTTGGGCTTTTCAAGATGTCTGTCCTGGCTCGGTCACGTTGCGTCTTGGGC
>JAYVGI010000161.1:0-16360 GCA_043772355.1 Polaromonas sp. | reverse complement strand
GGCCGCTGGCAGGCTTTGAGGGTGGCATCAATGATCGGTTTGTAGCCGGTGCAGCGGCACAGGTTGCCGCTCAGGGCGTCGTTGATCTGCGCACGGTTGGGGCAGGTATTGGTTTGCACCAGGCCGGTCAGGCTCATCACAATACCGGGGGTGCAAAAGCCGCACTGCGAGCCAAAGCAGTCCACCATCTCACGCTGAATCGGGTGCAGCGTGCCGTCGCTGCGTTTCAGGCTCTCGACCGTTTTGAGCGATTTGCCGTCCAGTGTGGGCAGCAGTTGCATGCAGGAGTTGCTGGGCACGTAGTGCACCGCTGTGCCTGCGCCATTAAGCTCGCCTACCAGCACCACGCAAGCCCCGCAGTCACCCTCGGCGCAGCCCTCTTTGGTGCCGGTGCGGTGCAGCTCTTCGCGCAGGTAGTCCAGCACGGTAGTGGTACGGCGTTTGCCTTGGGCTTCGATGATCTTGCCGTCAAGGACAAAACGGACGGTGTTGGTGGCTTCGCTCATGGGGTTCTTTGCAAAAATTGAACCTCCATTTTATTTGGATTTACGCGCTTGCCTGCTACTTGTAACCTCAAATCTCAATTGAGGGCGGTACGTTGGCCAGGCACTACCAAAGCATCCACCCTACGCAAAAATGCCACCTTTGAGCGGTTTTCAGCCTGTTTTCAGGTCTCCAGAGGCTTGGAAACACGCCTAAACGCCGATTTTTACCTGTATTTTTGATGTCAAGCAGTCTGTAGCCCTCTAAAATTATGCGGGAGCAGCTACGTAATACGTAGCGGGTGTTTTTCGGTGAGATACTACTGCCTCGCGCCAGAGCGTGCCCCTGGGGATGCGCCCCGGATGTCGGACTTCGCCAGCGAAGCGTCACCCGCAGAGCCCTCGCGGCTCGCGCCAGAGCGTGCGCCCGGGTT
This sequence comes from Polaromonas sp., assembly GCA_043772355.1. Taxonomy (GTDB): domain Bacteria; phylum Pseudomonadota; class Gammaproteobacteria; order Burkholderiales; family Burkholderiaceae_C; genus JAAFIP01. Next base: position 15,444 of record JAYVGI010000161.1, on the reverse strand, counting down.
TTGGCAGGCTACCGTGACCTGCTGGGTTGGGAGAGCAAACGGGGTCAGATCAAAATTCAGGACGACCCTCTATTCGGAGCCCGTAAATGCCTGCCGAAATTTTGCTCTGACCCCTTTTGCGCAGTTTCCGACGCATCAAGTCTTCCCCCGCACAGGTCCGGCGCAACCACCGCCCGCTCGGCTGGCCGGTCGCCTGGAGACCAGCTAACTCACTAAATAGGAGCACTCCATCCAAGCAGGACAGTGGGGTACATAGGTGGAGGCTATAAATTAGCACTCCGTAAGTGACGGAGCCACTTTTTGTCGAAAATCGGCAGGGCAGGCCGCCGGTAGATCATTCAGGATCAAACAGGCACTATTTATTTGATAGCTGTTCCCGCATTGTTCTAGGAGGCTGCAGATCGATAGCCACCTCAAAAATGCTGCAAAACCAGCAAATTCACGGTTTCCAGCCGATTTTGGGCTCCCTGAGTTCTCCGAAACGCTTGAAAACTGCGATTTTGACCTGTTTTTCAGATGCCTATGGGCCTGTAGCCCTCTAGAATGATGCGGAGAAAGCTACGCAATGCATAGCGGATGTTTTTCATTGAGATGCTGCTGCAGTGACTCTTGCCGCTAAAAATGGCCGCTCGGTGCTCCCACTGGGTTGGACAGACAGGATATTGGCGTTATACCTTGTACCCCACTGGCCTGTATAGACGAAGTGCTACTATTTAATGAGTAAATGCATTTTGTACGCAAAAGGGGGCAGGCATGGGCGCGCTCCGAATGGAGGGTCGTCCTGAATTTTGATCTGACCCTATTGGCTTTCCCTTCCCCACTTGCCTGCCCGCTTGCTTGTGCGTACCGTCACAAAACAGTACACAACGCCGCTCAAACACCCCCAGCACACCAAACACCCTGATCCTCACGGCAGAGCCTGTGCGCGTAACGGGTAGATGTCTTTGCAAGTGACGGGTATAAAGTGCGCCCGCAAGCGATCCCGTCAACTTCCCCGGTAAGTCGAATAACTCCAAGGCGTGCACAAGAGGGGGACGTGGTAGTGCTGGTTGGCGTGCGCAATGCCAAAGTCCAGATGTACCACGTCTAAAAACGCGGGTTCTGGCAAGGCCAGGCCGCGCGCACGGTAGTACGCAGCCACCTCAAAACTCAGGCGGTAGGTACCCACCCGCAAGGTTGCGCGCTCCAGGAAGGGGCCATCAGGGTTGCGGCCATCGGCGTTGAGGATCACACGGTGAAGGGTTTTCGAAGCACCTTGCACCACGCTAGACAGGGTTACTACCATGCCCGCAGCGGGGCAGCCATGTGCGGTGTCCAGTACGTGCGTAGTGAGTCCCATGTTGCTTCCTAGAGGTATACGATTGTATTTTTATCCGGCCAAGTGTATACAATTTGCGCAAACTGCCAATTACCCCCGCCAAAGACCTATGCACGCTACCGTCCAGACCATTGTAGACACCCTGAGCGCCGCCATTGTGGAGCGCCGCCTGAAGCCCGGTCTGCAAATGATCGAATCCAAGCTGATGCAGCATTTTGTCGCATCCCCAGCATTGGTGCAGCAGGCCCTGCAACGCTTGGCGTACGATAAGTTGGTGACGATAGACCCTCGGCGCGGTGCCTGTATTGCCACTCCGTCATTGCATGAGGCCCAGGAAGTGTTTGAAGTGCGCCGTATTCTGGAAGCTGAAGTGGTGCGCATGTTTGTGCAACAAATTGATGCGGGGCAGGTTCGCACATTGCGCAATCTGCTAGCCAAAGAGCGGGAACTTGTAGCCAAATCCGCAGCCACTGGGCGGGTGGCATTGCAAGGTGATTTTCATCTGGCGTTGGTGCAATTGTTGGGCAACACTGTGCTGGCGCAGATGCTGCGCAATCTGATCAACCGGTGTGCCCTGATCACCGAGATGTACCAAACCGTGCATGACGAGCAAGCCTCCAACCGCGAGCACATCCAGATTTTGGAAGCCATGATAGCCAAAAAGCTGGGCACAGCGGTGGAGTTGATGGAGGAGCACTTGTTCAATGAAGTGAGCAAGCTGGCCTTGCATCGGCCGCCTGAATCCTATGACCAAACCCAGGTATTTGAGTCCAGCTTTATGGGCACCATGCAGGCACCCATGGAAACGTAGCGCACCTTGGAGTGATGTGGTCTTGACCAGATCAACCTGGCATATATTTATCCGTATGTACGACAGCACCGGCACCGCATATTTTGGCTACCCCCGCGACCTGGCGGGCTATGGCCGCACGCCGCCGCACGCGCAGTGGCCCGGTGGTGCGCGCATTGCGGTGCAGTTTGTGCTCAATTACGAAGAAGGTGGGGAAAACTCGGTACTGCATGGCGACGCTGCCAGTGAGCAGTTTTTAAGCGAGATGTTCAACCCCCCCGCTTTCCCTGACAGACACATCAGCATGGAAGGCATTTACGAGTACGGCGCGCGCGCCGGGGTGTGGCGCATACTGCGCGAGTTTGAAAAGCGCAAGCTGCCGCTTACCGTGTTTGGTGTAAGTACAGCTTTGGAGCGCAGCCCGGATGTAACCGCCGCCTTGATTGAGCTGGGGCACGAGATTGCCTGCCACGGCTATAAATGGATCAGCTACCAAAATGTGGACGAAGCCACGGAGCGCGAGCACATGCGCTTGGCGATGGAATCGATTTTAAAAATCACCGGCAACACCGACGGCCCGCAGCGCCACTTGGTCGGCGCGGGCTGGTACACCGGCCGCGACAGCCCCCACACCCGCCGCCTGGTAGCCGACTACGGCGGCTTTGCCTACGTCAGCGACTACTACGGTGACGATTTGCCGTTCTGGATGAAGGTGCGCAAGACGGATGGCCAGGACGCGCACCAGCTCATCGTGCCTTATACGCTGGACTGCAACGACATGCGTTTTGCGCTGCCGCAAGGCTATTCGCATGCCGATCCGTTTTTTCAGTACATGAAAGATACCTTTGACGCGCTGTACGCCGAGGGAGACCCGAGCGGTCTGAATGCGCCCAAAATGATGAGCATAGGCATGCACTGCCGCATCCTCGGCCGGCCGGGTCGCATCACCGGCTTGCAGCGCTTCTTGGACCACCTGGAAAAGCACAGCCATGTGTGGGTGGCGCAGCGCGTGCAGATAGCGCAGCATTGGCGCAAAGTGCATCCATGGTGGGAGCTGGCATGAGCATCACCCTCGCAGGACTCAACGTGGCACCCGAAGCTGAGGCACGGGCCATGCTCGACGGTGTGTACGAGCATTCGCCCTGGATAGCCCAGGGAGCCCTGGCAATGCGCCCGTTTGCCTCAACCGCCGCCCTTCAACACGCGCTGGCCGTGGTGCTGCGCGACGCGGGCTATGAGGCGCAAATCAAGCTGGTGCGCGCCCATCCCGAGCTGGCAGGCAAAGCGATGGTGGACCAGTCACTGACCGCAGAATCTGGCAATGAGCAAAGCCAAGCGGGCCTCACGCACTGCACGCCTGCAGAGTTTGCCCAGATTCAAAAGCTCAATGCAGACTACACCGCCAAGTTCGGCTGGCCCTTCATCTTGGCCGTGCGCGGCCCGCGCGGCACCGGGCTGCGCAGGCAGCAGATCATCGACACCTTTGCGCGCCGCCTGCAGAGCCACCCGGACTTTGAGCTGCAAGAATGCCTGCGCCAAATCCACCGCATTGCGCAGCTGCGGCTGAACGACAAGTTGGGTACCCAGCCCGATTTGGGCAACCAACTGTGGGACTGGCACGAAGCGCTGGCGCAGTACAGCGACCCAGGCTTTAAAGAGCAAGGCCAGCTCACCGTCACCTACCTGACCGATGCGCACCGCGCCTGCGCCGCACTCATCACGCAGCAAATGCAGGAGTGCGGCTTTGATACGGTAGCTGTGGACGCTGTGGGCAATGTGGTTGGGCGCTACTACCCCTCTCCCGTTTCGCAGCCTTACGCCGCAGCTCTTGCGGAGTCTTCTAAATACTTGCTCACCGGCAGCCACTACGACACGGTGCGCAACGGCGGCAAGTACGATGGTCGCTTGGGTTTCTATACCCCCATGATGTGCGTGCGCGAGCTGCACCGCGCTGGCAGGCGCTTGCCCTTTGGCATCGAAGTGGTGGCCTTTGCCGAAGAAGAAGGCCAGCGTTACAAAGCCACGTTTTTAGGTTCAGGTGCCTTGGTGGGCCAATTTAACCCTGCCTGGCTGCAGCAGCTAGATGCCGATGGCATCAGCATGCAAACCGCCATGGACCGTGCGGGGTTAGCTAGCAAAGATATAGCGTCACTACAGCGTGACCCCGCGCAGTACCTGGGTTTTGTCGAGCTGCACATCGAGCAAGGCCCGGTACTGAACGAGCTGAACATGCCACTGGGCATCGTCACCAGCATCAACGGCAGCGTGCGCCTGCAGTGCGAGGTGATCGGCATGGCCAGCCATGCAGGCACTACGCCGATGCACAGCAGGCGCGATGCCGCTGCGGCCGTGGCCGAGCTGTCGGTGTACCTGGAGCAGCGCGCCGCACAAGACGCAGGCAGCGTAGCCACCATCGGCATGCTACAGGTGCCTGGCGGCTCCATCAACGTTGTGCCTGGCCGCTGCCTATTTTCATTGGACATGCGTGCGCCAAATGACGCACAGCGCGATGCGCTGGTGCAAGACGTGCTGGCCCAGCTGGAAGGCATTTGCGGCAAACGCGGCGTGCGCCATACCGTAGAGGAAACCCTGCGCGCCAGCGCCGCGCCAAGCGACGCGCAGTGGCAAGCGCGCTGGGAGGCCGCTGTAACCCAGCTGGGCGCACCCATCTACCGCATGCCCAGCGGCGCAGGCCACGACGCGATGAAACTGCACGAAGTCATGCCCCAGGCCATGCTCTTTGTACGCGGCGAAAACTCCGGCATCAGCCACAACCCGTTGGAGAGCACCACCAGCGACGACATGCAGCTGTGCGTACAAGCTTTCCAAAACCTGCTCAACGATTTAGCCCGAAGCGCACCATGACAATCTACGAACAACTCGATGCCTGGGTTGACACACACTTTGACGAGGAAGTGAAGTTTCTGCAAGCCTTGGTGCAAGTACCCACCGACACGCCGCCAGGCGACAACGCGCCCCATGCCCAGCGCACAGCACAATTGCTGAAAAAATTCGGCTTCGCCGCAGAAAAACACAGCCCCAGCGCGACCGAACTGGCCGACTACGGCATGCAGTCCATCACCAATTTGATTGTGCGGCGCAAGTATGGGGCACCGGGCAGCGGCAAAACTATCGCCCTCAACGCCCACGGCGACGTAGTGCCACCCGGCGAAGGCTGGACCCGGCCGCCCTATGGCGCAGTCATCGAAGACGGCAACATGTATGGCCGGGCCACAGCAGTGAGCAAAAGCGACTTCGCCAGCTTCACCTTTGCCACCCGCGCGCTGGAGGCCGTCGCCAAGCCCACGCAAGGCGCGCTAGAGCTGCACTTTACCTACGACGAAGAGTTTGGCGGCGAGCTAGGCCCGGGCTGGTTGCTCAAAAACGGCCTGACCCAACCCGACCTGATGATCGCCGCCGGCTTTAGCTACCAAGTGATCACCGCGCACAACGGTTGCCTGCAATTGGAGGTGACCGTGCACGGAAAAATGGCCCACGCGGCCATCCCTCACACCGGTGTGGACGCAATGCAGGGCGCGGTGAAAATTTTGAATGCTTTGTATGCACAAAATACCATTTACAAACAGATCACCAGCCAGGTAAAAGGCATCACCCACCCTTACCTCAACGTCGGCCAGATCGAGGGTGGCACAAACACCAATGTCGTGCCCGGCAGAGTCACGTTCAAGCTGGACCGCCGCATGATCCCCGAGGAAAACCCGGCCGAGGTCGAGGCCAGCATCCGCCAGGTGATCGCCGATGCGGCAGCCACCTACCCCGACATCAGCGTAGACATCAAGCGCCTGCTCCTGGCCCACAGCATGCAACCCCTGCGTGGCCACAAGCCCTTGGTCAAGGCTTTGCAAAAGCACGGCAAGCAGGTGTTTGGCCAAACCATCCCCGCCATCGGTACGCCGCTGTACACCGATGTTCGCCTGTATGGTGCACACGGCATTCCCGGAGTGATCTACGGCGCAGGGCCACGCACCGTTTTGGAAAGCCATGCCAAGCGCGCCGACGAGCGCTTGGCGTTGGAAGATTTGCGCGGCGCTACCAAGGTAATTGCCCGCAGCTTGCATGATTTGCTGACGGAATAGATCAAAGCCCAAGGAGTCAGCATAATTTTTTCAGTTTGAGGGAGCGCGGTATAAAGGTGCGGGCATACGCACTAAACTGGCTCGCGACAGGAACAGCCTAGGGTTTGCATTGGCATCGTCTTTGCATACTCCAGCGTTACACACAGTGTTTTGGTTTGTGTTTTATTTTTTATTTTTTCGGAACTTCCATGAAAACTCGTAGCTTTCTCAAATTGGCACTGGCCACCGCCGCTGCCGTCTCGTTCACCGCAGCCCAGGCGCAAACCACGCCCATCAAGTTCCAGCTGGACTGGCGCTTTGAAGGCCCTGCTGCGCTCTTTCTCACCCCCGTGGCCAAAGGCTTCTTTAAAAATGCCGGCCTGGACGTGACGGTAGACGCTGGCAACGGCTCGGGCGGCGCAGTCACCCGCGTGGCCTCGGGCACCTACGACATGGGCTTTGCCGACATCGCCGCGCTGATGGAGTTCCACGCCAATAACCCCGATGCACCCAACAAACCCGTGGCCGTGATGATGGTCTACAACAACACGCCCGCCTCGGTGATGGCACTTAAAAAATCCGGCATTAAAACTGTGGCCGACCTGAACGGCAAAAAACTCGGTGCCCCGGTGTTTGACGCAGGCCGCCGCAGCTTTCCCATCTTTGCCAAGGCCAATAACGTGACTGGCGTGCAATGGACCAGCATGGACCCGCCATTGCGTGAGACCATGCTGGCCCGCGGCGATGTCGATGCCATCACCGGCTTTACCTTCACCAGCCTGCTCAATCTGGAAGCACGCGGTGTGAAGGCCGATGAAGTCACCATCATTCCCTATGCCACCAACGGGGTCAAACTGTATGGCAACGCCATCATCGCCTCACCCAAGCTCATCAAAGAAAATCCGGCCGCCGTCAAAGCCTTTTTGCAGGCCTTCGCAATAGGGGCCAAAGATGCCATGGGCAATCCCAAGGGTGCCATTGAATACGTCAAAGCACGCGACGGCATCATCAACACCGAACTGGAGACCCGCCGCTTCCAGCTGGCCATTGACACCGCCATCAACAGCCCCGACGCACGCGCCGAAGGCTTTGGCAAAGTCTCCGCTGGCCGCCTGGCGCTGATGGCTTCGCAAGTGTCGGATGCCTTCAACACCAAGACCCGCGTCAACCCCGATGCCGTGTGGAACGGCAGCTTTTTGCCGTCTGACATGAACGTGCTGCCCGCCGTTCGCAAATAGCCGCTCAAGCGATCGGCCTGTGCGCTATTGACTCCTGCCTGACTCGTTTGCGTGGAGTCAGCGGATTGCTTAACGCTATATAAAGAATAGCATAGAAGTTAATAAAATCTTTGGCTAATCGCTATTTTCATTGAGTTTTACATGTATTCACCTCCAGCCAGCCCGCAGGGCAATCACTTCGTCGATTTTCAAAACGTCTGGCTCGCCTACAACGACGAACTGCTGGCACAGGGCAACTTTGCGGTAGAAGACATCTCGCTGCAAGTGGGCCAGGGTGAGTTCATCGCCATCGTCGGGCCCTCGGGCTGCGGCAAGTCTACGTTCATGAAGCTGACCACGGGCTTGAAAATGCCCAGCAAAGGTAGCATCAAAATCAACGGCGAGCCGGTCATCGGGCCACTCAAGATCAGCGGCATGGCCTTCCAGGCACCGTCCCTGCTGCCCTGGCGCACCACGCTGGACAACGTGCTGCTGCCGCTGGAGATTGTCGAGCCCTACCGCAGCCACTTCAAAGCCAAACGCAAAGAATACGCGGCGCGCGCGTCCCAACTGCTGGAGACCGTGGGCTTGGGCGGTTACGAGAAAAAATTCCCCTGGCAGCTCTCCGGCGGCATGCAGCAGCGCGCCAGCATTTGCCGCGCCCTCATCCATGAGCCCAAAATGCTGCTGCTGGACGAGCCCTTTGGCGCGCTCGACGCCTTTACCCGCGAAGAGCTGTGGTGCATTTTGCGTGACCTGCACGCGGTGCAAAAATTCAACGTCATCCTGGTCACGCACGACCTGCGCGAGTCGGTCTTTTTGGCCGACAAGGTGTATGTGATGAGCAAGTCCCCCGGCCGCCTGATGGTGGTGAAAAACATAGCCCTGCCCCGCCCCCGCGAGCTGGAGCTGACCTACACCAAAGAGTTTGCCGACATTGTGCTGGAGCTGCGCGGGCATATTGGTGCGATTCGCAAAACGGGTGCCGTCATCACAGCCTGAAAACCCAAGCGCGTAAACCATCCATCCTGTCTCCTGCAACCTATCTCCTGCAACCTGTCTCCTGTCTCCTCCAGCCTGCCCCACAGCCCATCATGAACAAAAAGACCCTAGAGCGCTACTCACCCTGGCTACTGCTGATTGCCACCCTGCTGCTGTGGGAGGCCATCTGCCGCATCTTCAACGTCACTGAATTCATCTTCCCCAGCCCGTCGCGCATCGCCACCCAGGTGTGGGAATACAAAGAAGTCATCGCAGGCCACGCTTGGCGCACCTTTTGGGTCACCATGGTGGGCTTTGGCATCGCCATCGTCGTCGGCGTGCTGCTGGGCTTTTTGATGGGCAGCTCACGCGTAGCCTACACCGCCATGTACCCGCTGATGACCGGCTTTAACGCCCTGCCCAAAGCCGCTTTTGTGCCCATCCTGGTGGTGTGGTTCGGCATCGGCGTAGGCCCGGCCATCCTCACGGCTTTTCTCATCAGCTTCTTCCCCATCATGGTCAACATCGCCACGGGCCTGGCTACGCTAGAGCCCGAGCTGGAAGACGTGCTGCGCGTGCTGGGTGCCAAGCGTTGGGACGTGCTCACCAAAGTCGGCATGCCCCGCTCCATGCCCTACTTCTTCGGCTCACTCAAAGTGGCCATCACCCTGGCCTTCGTCGGCACCACCGTCAGCGAGATGACCGCCGCCAACGAAGGCATCGGCTACCTGCTGATCAGCGCAGGCAGCGCCATGCAAATGGGCCTGGCCTTCGGTGGCCTGGTGGTGGTGGGTGCCATGGCGATGGTGATGTATGAGCTGTTTGACTATGTAGAGAAGCACACCACTGCCTGGGCGCATCGCGGGTCTCAGGGGCACTGAGCCTGCTGGAAAACTGCACCAGCAGCTCTCACTTTATTCCATTTCCAAATCATTAGTGCCTAGGCGCGGAGCCGCAGACAGTGCTGTAGCACGGCAAGGCGACGCAACAACGACAGTAATGATTTAGAAATGGAATTAGAAGCATTTACAGCGCGGCCAGCAGCTCGTGCAGTTGCGCCGGGTGGGGCGGCTTGGACAAAAAGGCGTCTGCACCTGCCAGGGTGGCGCGCACGCGCTCCATCACGCCAGTGCGACTGGTGACCATGTAGATTTTGGGGACTTTGTTGCCCAGCTTGCGGCTGTGCTGCTTGATCGAGCGGCACACAGCGTAGCCGTCCTTGCCGCCAGCCATATTCACGTCCAGCAGCACGCCGTCAAAAGGGGCGAACTGGCTTAACTGCTCGGCTTCTTCCCCGCTGCGGGCTTCGTACACATCGACTCCCTCCAGCAAGGCCAGTTTGGCGCGCAGGTACAGGCGCGAAGCCAGATCGTCGTCTACTACCAAGACGCGCTTGCGGTCGCTGTTGTCGGGCTGGGCTGCGGTCTCACCCACGGTCATGGCAGCAATGAGTTCGTCGTAGTCGGGTGCCAAGGCCTGTTGTTCCCAGTCTAACGGCTGGGTGGCCTCAAAGTCCACCTTGTTCACGCCAGCGATCACTGGTGGCTGGGTAGAGTCAAACCCAAACTGCGAGTCCACGCCGAACTGCGAATCCACTCCAACTGCCAGCTCTGGCGCTAGCGACGACCCGTCCATGGCAGGATGAGATGAAAACATCTACGCAGTAGTCTGAGCGGTCATAGCCATTTATTCTATAGGCACTTGTAGAAATCAGGCAATGCAATCGCTGACCCGGCTGGCCAACACGCGCCACCCGTGTGCGACGCGCCACACTAATAGAATCACGCCTTAGGAAAGCTCGCCGGCTGGGGTTCGGCTCGCCTTCCATGCGCCAAACAGGGCGATCAAGCCGGGCACTAAAATCAGCGCCCAAATGATTTTGGACAAATTGGCTTGCACCCACGGCAGGTTGCCAAAGAAGTAGCCCGCCAGGCACAGCCCCACCACCCAGATCACGCCACCGACCACGTTGTACATGGTAAATTTGCTGCGCGTCATCTCAGCCACGCCTGCCACAAAAGGCACAAAGGTGCGGATAAAAGGCATGAAGCGGGCCAGAATAATCGTGACTCCTCCGTGCTTTTCATAAAACTGGTGGGCTGTGTTAAATGCTTTTTTATTGAAAAACCGCGAGTCTTCCCACTGGAACACCTTGGGCCCAAAGTAGCGGCCAATCGTGTAGTTGCACTGGTCACCCAAAATAGCCGCCACCAGCAGCACGCCGATAGCCAGCGGCAGGCTCATCAGCCCCACACCGCACAACGCTCCAGTGATAAACAGCAGCGAGTCCCCGGGCAAAAACGGCATCACCACTACACCGGTTTCGGTAAACACAATGGCAAACAAAAGCACGTAGACCCACATGCCGTATTGCGTGACAAAGGTTTGCAGATGCTTGTCGATGTGCAGGATGAGGTCGAGGAAGGTGGTGATGAGTTCCATGGATATTTTTTGAAACGAGTTACTGAAACAAATCAGAATGTGTGCCCGCACGCACGCAGTACAGTCTTTCGGAATGACCGTCCTGCACAAGCCGATACATCAGCAAAAAATCACCGCCAATAAGGCATTCACGGTGATGCATCCATTGGCCTTTCAATGGATGGTCTAACCACTCTGGACCTAGTGGTGCATCGTTGGCAATGAGTAGCAAAATGGCTTGCTTAAGCAGACGCAAATCGTAGCGACCTGAAGCGCTAAGCCGCTCCCAATCTTTATAAAACGTTTTCGCCGCTGAGAACTCGCGCGGCGGCTTTGCACGCTTAGTGCTTGCGCTCTTGGGCTGCGGCATCATCTAAAGATTTAAAGAATTGATCAACATCTTTGAAGCGAGGAGCATCTAGGCGAATCATTTCATCCACCTCTGCCATCGCCGCCCGTGTCTCAGCATTAGGCACTTTCAACTCCAGCGGAAACGCCTGGTCTGCCGCCACGCGCGTAAGCAGCATGCGCACCGCGTCCGATACGGTCAGCCCCATAGCAGCCAGCGCCTGGGTAGCTTGGGTTTTCAGTGCTTCGTCCACGCGAACGTGGAGCATGGTGGTAGCGGCCATGAGGATCCTCCTGTACGGTGACGCTGATTGTATCTCAATTGAGATTTTTCACCTTTGACCGTGCGAAGTAAAACGCGTCAACCCTACCCATCGACGCAGCAGCTTGCCTTGACTGCATCAGCCATTGCGCAGCACGCACCCGCGTACCCATTCCTGTAGGACGATGCGCCAAGTGATCCGTGCAGTGTTCGTTGAGCCACAGACGCAAGTGCCAGTCCGTACGACGATGTGACCAGTTATCAGGGATTTCCTCGCAGTAGGGGTATCCCAACTTAGGAGTCGTCATGATCAATACCGATCAGGCAGGGCGTGCCTACATCACCAGCTATCGGTCGGACAGCATGCTGCGAGCGATGCAACACCTGTTTGCGGCGCTGGCCATGGCCTTCGGTGCTTCGGCATCTGGGCTTGCTGCGGTGGTGCAAACCGTGTGTACCATCACCGTCAACTCGGCCGACGAGAAGGAGGCATTTCGCCGCTTCCTGCCGGCAGCGAACTACGATTTTGTAGAGCTGGTCGAGCGCGGGCGTCCTGATTGGCTGGCGGCCTCTTGCCGCGCCGGCGTGAAGTGCGACATGTTGATCATTTCCGGACACTACGACGGTGGCAATGCATTCTTCTCGGACCGGTTGGAGACGGCCGAGTTTTTACCGGTGGACGAACTCGAGCGAGTCTCTTGCAGCGATTCCTGTCCTGGCTTGTTTTCGCAGTTGAAAGAAGTCCACCTCTACGGCTGCAATACGCTCAGCACCGAGGCCAACAGCAGCGTCACTGCCGAAGTGGTGCGCAGCCTGGTACGCGAGGGCAACTCTCTGAAAGAGGCCACGCGCCAGTTGCGCGAGCTCAATGCCGGGCACGGCGAGAGCAGCCATACCCGTATGCGGCAGGTATTCAAAGACGTGCCCGTCATTTATGGTTTCTCGTCGGTGGCACCCCTGGGTCCGATTGCCGCAGCAACGCTTGGTGGCTACTTTCGCAGCAATGGGGCCCGCGAAATTGGCCAGGGTCGCACCAGCAGGAGCTTGCTGGCTCACTTCGCGCCGTTCGGCATGGCCGTCACGCAAGGCATGACGCAGAAAGATCCCCATGCGGGCGTGCGTGCTGATGTCTGCAAGTTTGCTGACGACCGTGCTACTGCCGCGCACAAGCTGCGCTTTGTCCACGAAGTATTGCGGCGGGATATGGCGCAAACGCGGGTACACCTGGACCGCATCCAGCGCCAGGCAGTCGCGCTGGGCGACCCGGCGCTGCACAGCCCGGAAGTGGCGCAAGCGCTCAGCGCCATTGCCAGTGACCGGCCGACGCGCACCAAATTTCTCACCTTCGCCCGCGATGCCGATCAGCCCGCCGTGCGAGCGCGCATGATCCGGGTGGCGCAAGACCTGGGCTGGCTCAGCGAGGCCGAGCGCCGCGCCGAGCTGGTGCAAATGCTCGGCGAGGTGCAGGCAAGATCCAGCGTGGGCCTCGCGGAAATTGATCTCGCCTGCACCTTGAACCAGGAGCACCAGATGGACGGAGCCTTCAACCTGCGACACCTCGCAGGCAGCGCGCGCGATGACCTGGCACATGCGGCCATGCGCGCATGCCTGGGCAGCGCCGAGGCGCAGGCGCGCACGCTGCAAGGTCTGATCAGCAACAATGAGGCGGATGTCCAGATCGCGCGGGCCTATTTGCGCCATCGCCCGCTCACCGACGCCAGCCAATTGCGCGGCATGGCCAAAGGCATTGTCGCCATGCCGGCTTCGCAGGCGCAGGTGCGGGCGCTCGAAGCGCTGGGTCGGCACTATGTGTCTGACCAGGAAGTTCTGGCGCTCCTGACCCGTTTGTTCATTGCCACTGCATCGTGGCCGGTGCAGGCCGCCATTGCCGGCATCTTGCTGCGCGCCGACCTGCGAGCGATCACCAGCACCGAGCTCGTCGCCACACTGCAACGAGAACGCCGGGCGAACCCTGCGAGCGAGGACACGGTGGATGCGCTGATACGGCGATTGCAAAAACCCTGAGGACAACGCTGGCATCTTCACCCTACCTGGCATCTTCACCCTACTTTACACAGGAGTGGAATAATGGCCGATGCTCCATTCACTTTCTCTGCGCCAAAGCTGGCCTAACCTGTTAGCCGGCTGTGTTGCCTGGTGTGCCCTGACAGCGGCACCCGCTGCGCTGGCTGCGCCCAAGACGGTGTGTACCGTCACCATCAATTCCTCTGACGAAAAAGACGCCTTCCAACGCAACCTGCCAGCGGGTGATTACCGCTTTGTAGAGCTGGTGCAGCGCGGCCAGCCCGATTGGCTGGAGTCGGCACGTCGGCGCGGGGTGCGCTGCGATGCCCTCATCATCTCCGGCCACTTCGACGATGGCAGCGAGTTCTACACCGACCGCCACGACGACCGCGAATTCCTCACCGTCCACGAGTTGCAGCGGGCTTCGTGCAGCGCGCCCACGGGTGGCTTGTTCGAGCAGCTCAAGGAGGTCTATCTGTTTGGCTGCAATACGCTGCAGTCGGAGGTGCGCCATACGGCGTCGCCGGAAATCACGCGCAGCCTGCTGCGCAGCGGACACCCGCCCGCTGAGGCTGAGCGCTTGTCGGCCTTGCTCGGTGAGCGCTACGGCCAGAGCAACCGCGACCGCTTGCGCCATGTGTTCAAAGACGTACCGGTGCTTTACGGGTTTTCGTCCAAGGCGCCTCTGGGGCGCACCGCAGGGCCGCTGCTGGAGCGTTATTTCCAAACCGCCCCTGGCGGGGAAGTCGCCAGCGGCCGGGTCAGCTCCACCATGCTCAAGCTGTTCGAGCCTAGCTCGATGATCGCCGTGGCCGGCCTGACCGACAGCGACCCGCACCTGCCACTGCGCAACGACATGTGCGGCTTTGCCGATGATCGGCAGTCCGACGCGCAAAAGCTTGGCTTTTTGCATGACGTGTTGCGCCGCGACATGAGCGAGGTGCGCATGTTCCTTGATCACATCGAAAGCTACACCGCCACACTAGGCGCGGCACAGCGCAACCCGGCAGCGGTGCGCACAGCACTGGCTGCCATTGAAGCCGACGGCGCGGCACGCGATCGCTTTCTAGCCTTTGCGCGCGATGCCGACGACATGCAGGTGCAAACCCGCATGATGGCCTTAGCGCGCAGCCTGGGTTGGCTCAGCGCCGGACAGGAACAAACTGAGTGGGTGCAGATGCTGGCTGAACGCATGAAGCGCGACAGTCTGGGCAAGAACGAGGTGGATCTCGTGTGTGCCAGCCCGGCACCGCGCGAGAGCGATGTGGCGCGGCAATTGCGCGCTACGAATGCCGCACGCCCGGGCAACGTGGCGCATTCGGCCGTGCTGGCCTGCCTGGGCGATACCGAAGCGCATGTGCGGACAGTGCGCGCGCTGACCAGTGCGCGACACGACGAAGCACTTATTGCCCAGACCTACCTGCGCCTGCGCCCACTGGCCAATAGCGTCGAACTGCGCGATGTCGTCGCGGGCATTGCGCGCATGCCAGCTGCACCAGCCCAGGTGCGCGCCCTTGAGTCGCTGGCACGCCAGCGCCTGACCGACGTACCAACCCTGCAAGTCGTCGCCGGGTTGTTCCCGCAAACCCGCTCTATTGACGTGCAGCGCGCCATCGCCAGCATCTTGATTCGCGCTGACATGCAAGGTCTGCCTCGCACCGCGCTAACCCGCTCGTTGCGCCAGCACCGACTGAACTCACCAGGCGGGAACGATGTGATTGACCTGCTGATCAGGATGCTGGAGGCTAACCCTTGATGACTTACGCGACCGTATTGCGCCCGCCTACAATCCTCATGTGAACGCCGTCCTATCTACCCCCACGCCCCGCACCATCCGCGAGCTGCCCGATGAGCTGATCAGCCAGATCGCCGCAGGCGAGGTGGTGGAGCGCCCGGCCTCGGTGGTACGCGAGCTGCTGGACAATGCGCTGGATGCGGGGGCCACGCAAATCACCCTGCGCTTGCTAGCCGGGGGCGTGCGGGCCATTGTGGTGGAAGACGACGGT
>JAYVGI010000160.1:0-16379 GCA_043772355.1 Polaromonas sp. | reverse complement strand
GGCGCAAGAACGGCTACGAACCATGTGGCATCTGGTCAGTTATAAGCCAATTAACCTCAATTCGGTGGAAGCCACATTGCGCGGGCGCATAAACGCTTTGCGCGAACAAAATATAATCATGCAGCAAGAGTTGCACATGATTCAAGATGACAAATACCTCAAATCTTGGGTAAAAGAGCAAATTCGCCAGCTAGCTGTCTCACAGGCGAACACCGAATACTGGCTGTGAACATGCGACAATATCCACCATGAACCGCACCGCCGACATCACCCGCAACACAAACGAAACCCAAATCACCGCCCGCGTCAACCTGGACGGCACCGGCGTGGCGAATTTGAGCACCGGCATCGGCTTTTTTGACCACATGTTGGATCAAATCGCCCGCCACGGGCTGATCGACTTGGACATCCAAGCCATTGGCGACCTGCACATCGACGGCCACCACACGGTGGAAGACGTGGGCATCACTCTTGGGCAAGCGGTGCACAAAGCCGTGGGCGACAAAAAAGGCATCCGCCGCTACGGCCATGCGTATGTGCCACTGGACGAGGCTTTGAGCCGTGTCGTCATTGATTTTTCAGGCCGTCCGGGACTGATCATGAATGTACCGTTCAAAAGCGGCATGATTGGCGCGTTTGACAGCCAGTTGGCGTTTGAGTTTTTCCAAGGTTTTGCCAACCACGCTTTTGTGACGCTGCATATCGACAACCTGCGCGGCGAAAACGCGCATCACCAGGCTGAAACGGTGTTCAAAGCCTTTGCACGGGCGCTGCGCATGGCGCTTGAGCTGGATGTGCGCTCTGCGGGCATGATTCCATCGACAAAAGGCTCTCTGTAGAGGTTAAATATGCCTATAGCCGGCGTATATATTGCCTAAGTTGCTATTAAATTTATAGCATAATGTATCATCAGTATTTTTGGAATGACGACAAAAACAGTAGCCGTGGTTGATTACGGCATGGGCAATTTGCGCTCGGTGACGCAAGCGGTGCATGCAGTCGCCAGCGATGCAGGTGTTAAGGTGATTTGGGCCAAAACGCCGCAAGAGGTGATGGATGCCGAGCGGGTTGTTCTGCCGGGTCAAGGTGGCATGCGCGACTGTATGCGTGAATTGCATGACTCTGGCATGCTCGCCGCCGTGCTGCACGCCGCCAAACACAAACCGCTGATGGGTGTCTGCGTGGGCATGCAAATGCTGCTGGACCACAGCGAAGAGCTGGACACGCCGTGTCTGGGGCTGATTCCAGGTGAAGTCGTCAAATTTGACATTGCTGGTCAGACGGCTCCCGACGGCAGCCGCTACAAAGTACCGCAAATGGGCTGGAATCAGGTTTATTTTGCCGACCACGCAGCGCAGTACCCGCGAGGCCGGCACCCGATGTGGGGTGAGGTGCCCGACGGCAGCTATTTCTACTTTGTCCACAGCTATTACGCCAAACCGTCAGATATTCGCCACAGTGTGGGTGAAACTGACTACGGAAGCCGCTTTACATCGGCCGTTGCGCGCGATAATATTTTTGCAACGCAATTTCACCCCGAAAAAAGCGCGACACAAGGTTTGGCCTTATACAAAAACTTCCTTCACTGGAACCCATAGTTCCGTTCTCTTTTTACCCCCCCCCAAAAAAAAACTTCTAGCATCATGCTGCTCATTCCTGCGATTGATTTAAAAGACGGTCACTGCGTTCGCCTCAAACAAGGCGATATGGACCAATCCACCACCTTTGGCGAAGACCCCACGGTCATGGCGCGCAGCTGGGTCAGCAAAGGGGCGCGGCGTCTGCATTTGGTCGATTTGAACGGCGCGTTTGCGGGGAAACCCAAAAACGAGCAGGCCATCCGCAAAATCCTGAAAGAAATCGGCAGCGAGGTCGATGTACAGCTGGGCGGCGGCATTCGCGACCTGGACACGATTGAGCGCTACTTAGACGCTGGCCTGCGCTACGTCATCATCGGCACCGCAGCCGTCAAAAACCCCGGCTTTTTGCAAGATGCCTGCACCGCCTTTGGCGGCCACATCATCGTCGGGCTAGACGCCAAAGACGGCAAAGTCGCCACCGACGGCTGGAGCAAGCTCACCAAACACGACGTGATCGACATCGCCAAAAAGTTTGAAGGCTACGGCGTGGAGAGCATCATCTACACCGACATTGGCCGCGACGGCATGCTCTCGGGCGTGAACATCGATGCGACTGTCAAGCTAGCCCAAGCCCTCACCATCCCCGTCATCGCCTCTGGCGGCCTGTCCAACATGCTGGATATCGAAAAGCTCTGCGCCGTAGAAGGCGAAGGCATCCAAGGCGTCATCTGCGGCCGCGCGATTTACAGCGGCGATTTGGATTTTGCAGCGGCGCAAATACGCGCTGATGAACTAAACGGATAAGTTGCCATGACCGACCTGCAAGCTGATGAGGTGCGCTGGGTACAACGCTTGGACAGTTTTAGAAGAGCCCGGCAGCCGTTGCAATCAGCAGTAGAGTTAGGTCAGCAACGCAACCTGAGCGAGCTGGAGCAGCAAGGCTTAATTCGGGCGTTTGAGTTTACCCACGAGCTGGCTTGGAATGTGATGAAAGATTATTTGCGCTCATTGGGCAGCAGCACAGTGATTGTTTCTCGGGACTCCACCCGCGCCGCATTTGCGACCGAGTTGATAGCCGATGGCGAAAACTGGATGGACATGATCGTCAGTCGCAACCTGTCCTCCCACACGTATAACCGCGATACGGCCAGCGCTTTGGTGCAAAAAATCGTTGCCTCCTACGCTGCCTTGTTTGCGACCTTTGAGCAAAAAATGGTGGACGTTGCAAATGACCGCAGCCATTGATTTTGGTTTGTCAGCGCGCACGCTGGACCAGCTGCGCGGGGTGCTGAGTAGGCACACGGGCATACAGCGCGCCATCGTGTACGGCTCGCGTGCCAAAGGCGATTTTCGCCCCGGCTCGGATATTGACTTGACACTCGATGCGCCGGGATTAATGTTCGATGAGTTGCTGCGGATCAATGGCGAGCTGGACGATTTGATGCTGCCCTACACCATTGACCTGTCCTTGCTCAAGCAAATCGACAATCCGAGTCTGCTCAGCCACATAGAGCGGGTTGGCAAGCTGCTGTGATGCAATTCACCGAATCATCAGCACCTTCACTCCCACAGCCTCCGCCACATCAGTCCAAGCCGAATCCGCTGTCACTGCCGTGCCTTTGACCAATTGCGTCAACGCCAAACAAGCGCGGTCGCCCAGTGATAGGCCCACATGTTTGGTGCTTAAACGCAAGCTGGCGCAGAGTGTGGCTTGTTCTAAATCGAAATCAATGGGTTGCACGTCTAGCTGTTGCAGGGTGCGCGCTAGGTGTGCGGGCGCGAGGCCTTTGTCTACCAGTCTGGTACCCACTTCTGCAATGTTGACGCTGCTGGCGATGCATTCTTGGTCTTGTATGAGCTCGTCCACCACATCGCTGCCGCGCTCGCCCTGCATCAGCGCCAATAGCGCGGATGCGTCCATTACGTACATCATGGGGTTAGCCTTGCCTTATTCTTTGGCTGCTTCTAGGCGGCGCTCTGCGATCAGCTCGTCGCTGAGGCTGATTTTTGGGTCTACGCCCAGTTCTTTAAACAAATTGTCAAAATAGGCGCGTCGCTGCTGGCTGCGCTGGGTGGCAGAAGTTAACACCAAGCTGCCGTCTTTGATTTCTACATAGATGGGGGATTTGGGTTTGAAGCCCAGTTTTTCGCGCAACTCCACGGGTATCAAAACCCGCCCGTTGTCAGACATTGCTAATGAGGTCATGGTGCATACTCTTGAATGAAGCCAATAATTCTTATTGTGTCACAATAGATAAAAATGTCAAACTGTTTTAAGTGACAAAATATCCCTATGAGCCTTTTCACCACAATCTATCAAAATCAAGCCTGTCTACGCCTTACTCTGCCTAGCCAAGATACCGTTTTGGTAGCGTTGCACGGCGCGCAAATGCTGTCCTGGCGGACGGGGGATGGGCGGGAGCGCCTGTACCTGAGCCCGCAGGCAGTGATGGACGGCCAGGCGGCGATTCGCGGCGGGGTGCCGTTGTGTTTTCCGCAGTTCAATACGCGCGGGTCTTTGCCCAAGCATGGGTTTGTGCGCAATACGGCTTGGCTGCCTGGGTCGGGTGCGTTCTCGGATGCATCGGAGCAGCGGCAGGACGCAATGCAAAGTCAGGGTGCAGCGCAAAGCCCGCAACTCGCGTTCAGTCACCGCATCGGCTCCCAGCCGTCCATTGATCAGCCAAAGCCCCGGCCCGGCCAACACCGTCTCAAAGCGCTACCACACTAGGAAACTTGCGCTGCCCAGGCAAGCGCAACACACCAAACCCCCGCTGATCCAGGGTCAAAACGCTGCTCCCCCGGTGCTCCATGTACAGCCACAGCACGCAGGCATCGGCAAAGTCCATGGGGACGTTGGCAAATTGGCGCATCCATTGGCCCATTTTTTCGTAGGCATTGCCCGCTATGGGCTGGATAGTCAGGCTGTGCTGCGCCCAGCTCAGGCAGGCGGTTTGGGTGTCGATATTCCAGCCCAGCATGTACGCCGCCTCGGTTATCACGGCTTCACACGACACCAGTTGGTAGGCAGCAGAATGTTTTTCAAACCAATGGCGCACTGGTGCATGAAAGCGGTCGTTGGCGTTGAACAAAGCCACGATGGGCCCCGTGTCTACGATGATGGTCTCCACGTATTAAGGGCCTTTGCGCACAGGCAGGGGTGCGCTTTGCTGCGCAGCATATTGGGCCGCAAAACGGTCTTTCAAAATGGCGCTGTGGTTGCGTGCCTCATCGCCCGTGGGGCCTTGCAGCGCCGCCGCAGGCAACTGGCTTAGCAGCTCGGTATACACCGCAAAAGGTGCGGGGCGTTTTTCATCGTTCATGGCTTGCACCACCACGCGGCGCACCCATTCACTGCGCGACAGGCCCGCGCGCGCAGCCACGCTGGTGAGCTTTTGTTCATCTTGCGGCGGTAGTCGAACGCAGAGCATGGGTATGTTGATGCAAAAATGCTGTATGACAAATTGTATTACAAACGCGCAAGGCTTACAATGCCTCCCATGTTAGCCAAACGCATCATCCCTTGCCTAGACGTAACCGGTGGCCGCGTGGTCAAGGGCGTTAATTTTGTGGAACTTCGTGATGCGGGAGACCCGGTAGAGATAGCCGCGCGCTACAACGAGCAGGGGGCCGATGAGCTGACGTTTTTGGACATCACGGCGACCTCAGACGGGCGGGATTTGATTTTGCCCATCATCGAGGCCGTGGCTTCGCAGGTGTTTATCCCTCTCACCGTAGGCGGTGGCGTGCGCACGGTGGACGACGTGCGCAGGCTGCTCAACGCGGGTGCCGACAAAACGTCGTTTAACTCGGCGGCGATAGCCAACCCGCAGGTGATTGCCGACGCATCCGCCAAATACGGCGCGCAGTGCATCGTGGTGGCCATTGATGCCAAAAAACGCAGCGCAGAAGACACCAAACGCCTGGACGTCCAAGGAAAAGCCGTAGGCGAGGGCTGGGACGTGTACAGCCACGGGGGCCGCAAAAACACGGGTCTGGACGCTGTGCAATGGGCCGTGAAGATGGCGCAACTGGGCGCAGGCGAGATTTTGCTCACCAGTATGGACCGCGACGGCACCAAAAGCGGCTTTGATCTGGCGCTGACCCGTGCGGTAAGCGACGCGGTCAGCGTGCCCGTCATCACCTCGGGTGGCGTAGGCAGCCTGGACCATCTGGCCGACGGCGTGCAGCAAGGCGGAGCCGACGCGGTGCTGGCGGCCAGCATCTTCCACTACGGCGAGTTCACCGTGCAGCAGGCCAAGGCCCGCATGCATGCACGGGGCATTCCAGTGCGCTTGTAGCCCCGATGGGTGTGCTTTGGACCCGCCTGGCTTGGCGGGTAGCCTAGATGCACCTTACTCACTAAACCGTAGCACCTCGTGTAAGCAGACCAGCGGGGTACACGGGATATCTCCAAAAATGACCGGTTGAAACCGCTCGACGCGCTCAAAGGCCCTTTGAGCCGTCAAAACCATGATGGCAAGTTCCCGACGGGAAACTATATGCTATGTATTAAATAGCTGCTCCCGCATGTTTCTTGCTGGCTATAGCGCGATAAGATCTAAAAACAGCGCTCCAACAGGTCAATTTTCAGTGTCCAGCCGACTCCCAGGCTCCCAGGGCCTGCCCGAAGGCTCGAAAACGGCGATTTTGAGCTGTTTTTTTAGTATCTATCAGCTGTTAGCCAGCAAAAAATATACCTTGACAGCTACGCAATACATAGCGAGCAGGTGCTCACGGGCGCGCGGGTGGTCGTGGTTCTGGCGGCTAAAACACCCCAGCAGCCTGTCGGACTTAGGTCGTCGAAAGCGAAAATCGGCCCCAGCGAGGATAGTTTTTGACGGTTTCGCATCCCAATATCGAAATATTGGGTAAGAAAACCGTGAAAAATAGACCGCTGCGGTCGATTTGCAGCCGACGATTCCTAAGTCCGCCAGGCTGCTAGAGCGCTGCCCGCTCCGAACGGAGGGTCTTCCTGAATTTTGATCTGACCCCATTTGCTTTCCCGTTGGCTCTCTCCCTCGGCCCAGCCAGATCAGGTCGGCGGCATACCTTCAGCGTCGCGGCATCAAGGAGGAGTTGCTGGTTATAGGCCAGCACGGGGGGGGGAGGGGGGGGGCAGCCGCGTAGCTGAAGGTGCTGAAGGTGCTGAAGGTGCTGAAGGTGCGCCGCCCTCCTGAGCCAGTACACAAGCCAAGCCCCCCAGCTCCAGCTCGCTCATCACTAAAAATCACACAGACCCAGATGTTTTTACCTCGCACGCAGCGCCATTTGCCCAGAGAAATCCTGCACAATCAGCCTATGAATTGGATTGATCAAATCTCCTGGGACGACAAAGGCTTGGTACCCGTCATTGCGCAAGAGCAGGGCAGTGGCGATGTGCTGATGTTTGCCTGGATGAACCGCGAGGCGTTGCAAAAAACCGCTGAACTGGGCCGCGCCGTGTACTTCAGCCGCTCGCGCGGCAAGCTGTGGTTCAAAGGCGAAGAGTCTGGCCATGTGCAAACCGTGCACGAAATTCGCATGGACTGCGATAGCGACGTGCTGCTGCTCAAGGTCACGCAGCTGGGCCACGCACCGGGGATAGCCTGCCACACCGGGCGGCACAGCTGCTTTTTCAGTAAGCTGGAAGGCGTGAAGGACGGCAAAGCAGAGCAGGCGCTGTGGCAATCTTGCGAGCCGGTCTTGAAAAACCCTGACTCCATCTATAAATAAAGAGCCTATGACCTCCCAAGACTCCCTCGCCCAACTGGCCAGCGTGCTGCAATCGCGCAAAAACGCTGACCCCGAGAGCAGCTACGTGGCGCGCCTGCTGCACAAGGGGCCGGACGCTTTTTTGAAAAAAATCGGCGAAGAGGCCACCGAGCTGGTGATGGCCTGCAAAGATGCGGACTACTGCGCAGCCTCGCCCGTTGCGGAAGCGGCAGCCCACAGTAAAATCATCAACGAAACGGCGGATTTGTGGTTTCACAGCATGGTAGCGCTGGCGCATTACGGTTTAAGTCCGCACGATGTCATCGCAGAACTCGACCGGCGCGTTGGCACCAGCGGGCTGGACGAAAAAGCCGCCCGCAAAGCGCAAATGCGTGACGCAACCGACTCCAAAGGATCGCCATGAGCCAGATTGACTACACCGACGTGCAGCCCAAAATCACCAGCAGCGCAGGTACAGGCCAGGCTACGCTGGAGACCAAAAGCTCTGGTGACCGCACGGTGATGCACATTTTGTACGCCATGCACACCGTGGCCTGGGCGAGTTTGGGTAGCTTGGCGGTGATTGCCCTGATCATCAACTACATCAAGCGTGGCGACGAGCGCGATGCCAATTACGTTGCCCACCACAGCTACATGATCAGCACCTTCTGGTGGACGCTGCTATGGCTGGTGGTGACCTCGCCCCTGTATTTGCTACTGGTGTTGCCCGGTGTAGTGGCCTCCAGCATTATTGGCCTGTGGTACCTGTACCGCTGCGTCAAGGGCTGGCTGCGCTTTAACGATCACCGTGCGCCGTAAACAATGGCTTAATACCCCCACCTTTTCGCCTAACACCATGAGCACTGATCCGAACTGCATTTTTTGTAAAATCATCGAAGGCAAAATCCCGTCGAAAAAAGTCTACGAAGACGAGGAGATTTTTGCCTTCCATGACATTCACCCTTGGGCACCCGTGCATTTTTTGATGATCCCCAAGCTGCACATCCCCAGCATGGCGCAGGTGGGTGCAGAGCATGTGCCCTTGCTGGGCCGCATGATGGCGCTGGCCCCCAAGCTGGCGCTGGAGCAGGGCTGCAGGCCCTATCCAGAGGGTGGATTTCGTATTGTTACCAACACTGGCGCAGAAGGCGGGCAAGACGTGCACCACCTGCATATCCATGTCATGGGCGGGCCAAGACCGTGGCTCAAAGGCTAAGCGCCATATCCCGACTAAAATCACGTATTTCTGTTTAAAGATTTAGGAGTTTGCTATGGGTTCATTTTCTATCTGGCATTGGGGCATCGTGTTGCTCATCGTAGTTTTGGTGTTTGGCACCAAAAAACTTAAAAACATGGGCTCAGACCTGGGCGGAGCCGTCAAGGGTTTTAAAGACGGAATGAAGACCGGCGGTGAGACGGCAGCCGACAAACCCGAAGGCGTGGCGGGCCAAGTGTCCAATGCCACTGGCAATACCGCCAATGCAGCCAAAGAGACCATCGACGTTGAAGCCAAGCACAAGTCGTAAGCGGGTTGCCAGTTTGTATTTTGTTGCCCCCCTCATGATTGGTCCTAATGATTGATTTAGGCATCTCCAAGATCGCCCTGATAGGCGCTGTGGCGCTGATCGTGATTGGCCCCGAAAAACTGCCGCGCGTGGCCCGCACGGTGGGCGCGCTCTTGGGCAAAGCCCAGCGCTACGTGGCGGATGTCAAATCCGAGGTCAACCGCTCCATGGATTTGGAAGAGCTCAAGAAAATGAAAGAAGGCGTAGAAAGCGCCGCCCGCGATGTGGAGAGCAGCATCCAAACCAACGCCAGCGAGTTCGAAAAATCGTGGTCTGATGCGACAGGCGAGGCCTATACCCCCTTGGCCGAACCCACCCCAAGCTACCCCGAATACAAACACCCCAAAAAAAAATGGCGCACCAAAGTCGGTGCCATGCCCCAGTGGTACAAGGCTAGAACCGGCGTGCGCAGCAAAGCCCTCTCCGGCGCAGCCCGCGTAGCCAAGTACCGCCCCGTCAAATTCAATTAGTTCAATTAAATGGGCTCAGATCCAATGTGATTTGGATCTGGCTCTGAAGTATTCCACCCCATGACAATGCCCAACAAAGAAGACGAGATGGCTGGCACCGAGCAGCCCTTCGTGGCGCACCTCATGGAGCTGCGCGACCGCCTGCTGTATTGCCTGTACGGCATCATCATCGCCACGATTATTCTGGCCGTCTACCCCGGCCCCAGCGGCATGATCGACCTGGTGGCCAAGCCCATCATGGCGCATATGCCGCCAGGCTCCAAGCTGATTGCAGTGGGCGTGTTTTCGCCCTTCTTTGTGCCCCTCAAAGTGCTGATGATGGGCGCTGTGCTGCTGGCGCTGCCCTGGCTGATGTACCAAATGTGGATGTTTGTCGCGCCTGGCCTGTACAGCCATGAGAAAAAGTTTGCTTTCCCGATGATCATCATGGGCAGTATTCTGGCCTATGCCGGCATTGCGTTTGTGCAGTTTTTGGTGCTGGACAAGATGTTTGAGTTTCTGCAAAAATTCACCCCTGCATCGGTCGCCGCTACCCCCGACGTAGCCAGCTATGTCGAGACGATTTTGGGCTTGTACATTGCTTTTGGCTTGGCTTTTCAGGTGCCTATCATCGTGATTTTGCTGACGCGTTTTAACATGGTGACGGTGAAACAGCTCAAAGAATACCGAGGCTATTTTCTGGTCGGTGCTACCGTATTTGCCGCTGTCGTCACGCCACCCGATATCGCCTCGCAGATCGCGTTGGCCGGTGCCATGTATGTGTTGTACGAGGCCGGTATTTTGGCTGCCAGCTATTTTGTCAAGGCTGCCAAGCCGCCGGAAAAGGCCGACGGCACCAAGACCGAGGCTTCTTGACGCTGTTTTGAGGCAGATAGCGCCCTAACTTGCAGGGGCAAAGCGCCTCATGGCCCAAAAAAACGCGGCCAATGCTGTACGCTTAGGGTTTACGCTATCCCGCGATGTTGATTTAATTTCTCAGGGACTCTGAAGACTCCATGAACGCACCGATTCCTTTGCACCAGCTCGCCGCCTTGGCCGACGACACCCCGCGCCTGCGCGAAATCCCCTACAACTACACCTCGTTTTCTGACCGCGAAGTCGTCATCCGCCTGCTGGGTGCGACTGCATGGGAGGTGCTGCAAGGCCTGCGCGATGAGCGCCAAACTGGCCGCTCGGCCCGCATGCTCTACGAAGTATTGGGCGACATCTGGGTCGTACAGCGCAACCCGTATTTGCAAGACGACTTGCTGGACAACCCCAAACGGCGCAAACAACTGGTCGACGCGCTGGAGCACCGCCTGAATGAGGTAGAAAAGCGCCGTACCCCCACAGTGGACCCCGTGCGCGATGCGAAGGTGGGCGATCTGCTGGTGGCTGCCAAAGCCTGTTTAAAGTCGTTTTACGAGTCTTTCTCGCAGGTGTACGACCTGCGCAAACGCACCACCAGCGTGCTGCGCAAAGTCACCGCCAAAGACAACATCAAGTTCGACGGTCTCTCGCGCGTCAGCCACGTGACCGACGCTACCGATTGGCGTGTGGAGTATCCGTTCGTCGTGCTCACACCCGATACCGAGGCCGACATGGCGGGCATGGTCAAAGCCTGTATCGAGCTGGGCCTGACCATCATCCCGCGTGGCGGCGGCACGGGCTATACCGGTGGTGCGATTCCTTTAACGTGGAAGTCGGCTGTCATCAACACTGAAAAGTTAGAAACCATGACCGAGGTGGAGAAGGTCTTGCTACCCGGTTTGAGCGAACCAGTCGCCACCGTGTGGACGGAGGCAGGCGTGGTGACCCAGCGTGTGGCTGACGCAGCCGACCGCGCAGGCTTTGTGTTTGCAGTAGACCCCACCAGCGCCGAGGCCAGCTGTATCGGCGGCAATATCGCCATGAACGCAGGCGGCAAAAAGGCCGTGCTCTGGGGTACAGCGCTGGACAACTTGGCAAGCTGGCGCATGGTCACGCCCGACGCGCAGTGGCTCGAAGTCACCCGCATCAACCACAACCTGGGCAAGATCCACGATGCCGAAATGGCCAGCTTTGAGCTGAAGTACTTCGACGCGGGTGGCAAAAAAATGCTGAAAACCGAGAGACTGGACATCCCCGGTAAAACCTTCCGCAAAGAAGGCCTGGGCAAGGACGTGACCGACAAGTTCTTAAGCGGCTTGCCCGGCATTCAAAAAGAAGGCTGCGACGGCCTGATCACCAGCGCACGCTGGATCTTGCACAAAATGCCGCAGCACACCCGCACCGTGTGCCTGGAGTTTTTTGGCAATGCCAAAGACGCGGTGCCCAGCATTGTCGAGATCAAAGACTACATGTTTGCCGAGCAAAAGCGCACCGGCGTGCTGCTGGCAGGCCTGGAGCATTTGGACGACCGCTATTTGAAGGCCGTGGGCTACGCCACCAAGAGCAAACGCGGTGGACTGCCCAAGATGGTGCTGTTTGGCGACATTGCAGGCGACGATGCCGACGTGGTGGCCCGCACCACCAGCGAGGTAGTGCGCATTGCCAACTCACGCAGTGGCGAAGGCTTTATCGCTATCAGTCCTGAAGCGCGCAAGAAGTTTTGGCTGGACCGCAAGCGCACCGCAGCGATCAGCAAACACACCAACGCCTTCAAGATCAACGAAGACGTGGTCATCCCGTTGCCGCGCATGGCCGAGTACACCGACGGCATCGAGCGCATCAACATCGAGCTGAGTTTGCGCAACAAAATCAAACTGTGCGATGAGCTCGAAGCGTTTTTTGAACATGGCAATTTGCCATTGGGCAAACATGACGACGCGAGCGACATTCCGCCCGCAGAAATGCTGCAGGAGCGCGTGGGCCAAGCCACGGCAGTGATCCGGGAAGTGCGCTCTCTATGGGCGGGTTGGCTGGTTGACGTAGACAGCAAATTTACCCAACTACAAGACCACAGCCTGCGCGCCAGCTGGAAAACCCAGGTACGTGCGCCCTTGGCCAACATCTTCACCGGCGGCGCATTCAAACCCATCATGGACGAATGCCAAGCGATCCACAAACGTGTGCTCAAGGGCCGCGTATGGGTGGCCCTGCACATGCACGCAGGCGACGGCAATGTGCACACCAACATCCCCGTCAACAGCGATGACTACGACATGCTGCACACCGCGCACGATGCCGTAGCCCGCATCATGGTGCTGGCACGCAGCCTGGACGGCGTGATCTCGGGCGAGCACGGCATTGGCATTACCAAGCTGGAGTTTTTGACTGACGCTGAGCTGCAACCTTTTGCCGACTACAAAGCCAGAATTGACCCTGAAGGGCGTTTTAACAAAGGCAAATTGCTACGAAATAGTGAGCTTCTCCCGCGATATTCTAAAGGGCTAGAGGCCCAAAAGACTGTTAAAAACGAGCCCAAAGAAGCATTTTTCGCCGATTTGACCAACGCCTACACCCCCAGCTTCGGCTTGATGGGCCACGAGTCGCTCATCATGCAGCAAAGCGATATCGGCGCGATAGCCGACAGCGTGAAAGACTGCCTGCGCTGCGGCAAATGCAAGCCGGTCTGCGCCACCCATGTGCCGCGCGCCAACCTGCTGTACAGCCCACGCAACAAAATTCTCGCCACCTCGCTCTTGGTCGAAGCCTTCTTGTACGAAGAGCAAACCCGCCGGGGCATCAGCATCAAACACTGGGAAGAATTTGAAGACGTGGCCGACCACTGCACCGTCTGCCACAAATGCCTGAGCCCCTGCCCGGTAGACATTGATTTTGGCGAAGTGTCGATGAACATGCGCAACCTGCTGCGCAAAATGGGCAAAAAGAGCTTTAACCCCGGCTCCGACCTGGCCATGTTTTTCATGAGCGCCACCAACCCCGCCGTGGTCAGCGCCGTGCGCACCCTGGTGTTTGACTGGGGTGTGAAAGCCCAGCATTTGGGCAACGACCTGCTGCGCGGTCTGGCCAAAAAGCAAACCGCCAAACCTGCAGCCACGGTAGGCAAAGCGCCCATCAAAGAGCAAGTCATCCACTTCATCAACAAAAAGATGCCGGGCGGTTTGCCCAAGAAAACTGCGCGAGCGCTGCTGGACATTGAAGATGCCAACTACGTGCCGATTATTCGCAATCCGAAAGCCACCACGGCGGACACCGAGGCGGTGTTTTACTTCCCCGGTTGCGGGTCTGAAAAGTTGTTCAGCCAAGTGGGCCTGGCCACCCAGGCCATGCTCTGGCATGCGGGTGTGCAAACCGTGTTGCCGCCGGGCTACCTGTGCTGCGGCTACCCCCAGCGCGGCGCAGGGCAGTTTGACAAAGCCGACAAGATGATCACCGACAACCGGGTGCTGTTCCACCGCGTGGCCAATACGCTGAACTACCTGGACATCAAAACCGTGGTGGTCAGCTGCGGCACCTGCTACGACCAGTTGCAGGGCTACCAGTTCGACAAAATCTTCCCCGGCAGCCGCATCATCGACATCCACGAGTATTTGCTGGAAAAAGGCATCACCCTGCAAACCGGCGGCAAAGGCCCTGGCGCTTACCTGTACCACGACCCTTGCCACAGCCCCATGAAGCTGCAAGAACCCATGAAAACCGTCAAAGCCCTGCTGGGCGACGCGGTGCTCAAGTCTGACCGTTGCTGCGGCGAGGCTGGCACCCTGGCCGCCACCCGGCCCGATATTTCCACGCAAATCCGCTTTCGTAAAGAAGAAGAGATTTTGAAAGACGAAGCCGCCCTGCGCGCGCAAGGCTTGGTGGGCGAGAAAGAAAATGTGAAAATTCTCACCTCCTGCCCGGCCTGCCTGACCGGCCTGTCGCGCTACGGCAATGACCTGAAAAACGGCCTGCTGGAGGCCGACTACATCGTGGTCGAGATGGCCAAGCAGATACTGGGCGAAGAGTGGATGCCCACCTATGTGGCAGCCGCTAACAGCGGTGGGATCGAGCGTGTTTTGGTCTAGTTTTGACGCTGGGCGGTGGCTAAACCATAATAGCCATTCTTGATATGCCCAATTTAGTTTATTCCCACCGATCTGCGTCAGCGCGCAAGGCCTGCGTCGGGCTAGCCGTGCGCCCGCGTGGGCACGGTCACGCGCTCAGCGCGGTGGCCATGTTATGCGCGTTGCTGGCGCCGCTTGCCAGCCTGGCGCAATCGGCCAATCCAGTGGCCCAAGCGCAGGCCCAAACAGGGTTGCTCATCCGGGGTTTCAATATCCGAGGTGACAACCCGCTGAGCCAGAACGAAACCGGCAAGGTGTTAGCGCCCTTCCTGCGCGCCGAGGCGACCGGGGATGTTTTGCGGCAAGCAGGCACAGCGCTGGAAGAGGCCTTGCATGATGCGGGCTTTGGCTCGCACCGCGTGGCATTGTTGCCGCAAGAGGCGGGTGATATGGTGGCTCTGGAAGTGCTGAAATTGACCATCGGCAAGGTGGTGATTGGGGGCCACCAGCGCACCAGCGCGGCCAATGTGCGCGCCAGCTTGCCCGAGCTCAGAGAAGGCGCATCACCCAACTTGAACCGCCTGGCCGTGCAAACCGCCATTGCCAACGACAACCCCAGCAAGCGTGTGGCGGTAAGCCTCACAGAGCCGGACAAAGCGGGCGTTATCGATGCGTCGGTGCAAGTCAAAGAATCAAAACCATGGAGCGTGTCGTTGGCACTGTCCAACGCGGGCTCGGTGCCCTCTGGGCGGGACCGCACTGCGCTGTCTGGCACCCACCATAACCTGTGGGACATGGACCATCAGCTTACTGCCGCCTATGCCACCTCTATTGATAACCCTGGCAACGCCAGGCAGTGGGGCCTGTCCTACCGGATACCGCTGTACAGCTACCACGGCGTGGTGGGTTTGAACTTTACCCAATCGGATGTGCTGGGGAGTTTCGGCACTTTTGCCAGTACAGGCCCTGGCCGCACCCTGGGTGCCCATTACGCCTTTTATCTGAACCCCGAGGGCGATAGACGCAGCATGGTGACGCTGGGCTTTGAAAATAAATTATTCAAAGCCGGTGTGCTCAACGGTGCTGCGGTAGGTGTGGACCGCCGCAGCACCCCGGTGAGCTTGGGCTACACCTTGCGTAGCGAGTCCAATACCTCGGTAGGTAGCTACAACGTCGATTTCGCGTTTAACACGGGCTCGGGCTCGGGCAACACATTGCAAGCGTACCAAGCAGAAGACCCGCGCATCACGTCCCGGGCCTTCAAGATACTGCATGCGGGGGCCAGCTACTCTACCGAACTAGGGCAAAAATGGCGCTTGGGCTGGCGCTCTCTCATGCAATTTAGCCCCGACGCCTTGATCGCAGGCGAGCAGTTTGGCTTGGGTGGCGCTGGCTCCCTGCGCGGCGCTGCAGACCGCGTTCTGACAGCGGACCGCGGCTTGTCCACCTCGCTGGAGCTTAGCTCGCCCGAATGGATGCCGGGCCTGCGGATCACTAGTTTTGTGGATGCAGGATGGATGAACAACAACGATGCCAACGGCAGTACCCAATTAAGCAACGATAGGCTGGCCAGCGTAGGCCTGGGATTGCGCTATGCCGTGCAAAACGTCTTTTTTGTCAGCTTAGACTATGGCCGCATCGTCGCGGGCAGTGCCGTGCCGCTCAGCAGCAACGCCAATGCGCCGCAAAAGGGCTCCGACAAACTGCATATGAATGTGTCGATGCGGTTTTAAAATAGGGGTCCATGTCATTTGCAGTGGCTTGCCCCGTGATGTGCGCATCAGCCGGTTGACGGCTTCAGTTTGATCGGCGCATCCAGATGCATCTGCTGGTCTGGGCTGGCGGGGCGCCTGGAAACATTGTTGCTCACTAAATAGTAGCGCGCTATCTATGTAGACCAGTGGGGTACATGGGTAAAGGTTAAAAATTGCCCCCCCTGTAGGGTGGGTAACCGCTGGCTGCCGAAAATCAGCCAGAAGGGCTTTTTGCAGCGCATTTTTGGCCCAGATGGCACTACTTATTTCATAGCTTTTTCCGCTTTATTCTAGAGGGCTACAGGCGGATAATCCTCTCAACCCGTGGCGCTCCAGGCAGCACATTCACGGTTTTTGGCAGGCCCTCAAGCCGCCAGAGGCATCGACATGCTCCCAACCGCGCCGTGCG
>JAYVGI010000159.1:0-3589 GCA_043772355.1 Polaromonas sp. | reverse complement strand
AGGGTTTCGGTTTTGATGGGTTCCACCAAATTAAGGTATTCACCCATATCAGCCACCACCACCAAATGGCCTTTCTCGCCTAGCTCGGCAGCCATACGGCGCAGCTCGGTAGATTTGCCCACGCCACGGTGGCCTGTAAAAAGCCAGGTGCCTGGCCTGTCAGACATCTCAATACCCACGCGTAGCTCGTCCACCGGGCTGATGTTCTCCGACGTGTGCATTCCAGCCACATACAAGGCCTTGTCTTTGGGGTCTCCGACATCGAGCGGGCGGTCAAAGTCCAGTGACTTAAATAAAGCTTCAAAACTAGCTGCCATAGCGATTGAGTGGGTTAGGTTGAACGGGCAGTGTAGCTTGCCATACCGATTATTGCCAGATTATCGTACAACGTGTAAAGCAGAGCTGGGGTGGCAAATGCCTTGGTGAGACGCAGCTAAAAGCTACTGCGGTTACGCCAACTCTTCCTTGCGAATCCGCACAATCGGTGCCAGCACGGTTTTGAGCGCCTGCATCTGCGCCATCGCCTCATTCATCTTCGACTCCACGCAGTCGTGCGTCAAGATGATCAAATCGGTAGACGTAGCGCCCTCGCCGCCTACTTCGTCGGCTTCGCGCTGCAGCACCGCATCGATGCTGATGCCTGCGTTGGCGACGATGCCAGTGACTTGCGCCAGCACGCCGGCCTCGTCGGCGACACGTAGGCGCAGGTAGTAGGCGGTGACCACATCGCCCATGGGCAGCACGGGCATGGTGTTCATCGCGTCAGGCTGGAAGGCCAGAGCGGGCACGCGCTGGGCGGCGGTGGCAGTGGCCATGCGGGTGATGTCCACCAAATCGGCAATCACGGCGCTGGCGGTCGGCTCGCTGCCTGCGCCTTTGCCGTAGTACAGCGTGGTGCCTACGGCGTCGCCCTGCACCATCACGGCATTCATCGCGCCTTCTACGTTGGCGATCAGGCGTTTGTTGGGCACCAGCGTGGGGTGTACGCGCAGTTCAATGCCTGCAACCCCCTGCGGGTTTGCTGCTGTAGCTTCTCTGCGTTTAGAAATACCCAGCAGCTTGATGCGGTAGCCCAACTGCTCGGCGTATTTGATGTCGGTGGCTGTCAGCTTGGTAATGCCCTCCACATGCGCTTTGTCAAACTGCACGGGGATGCCAAAACCAATCGCCGCCATGATGGTGGCCTTGTGCGCTGCGTCGACGCCTTCGATGTCAAAGGTGGGGTTGGCCTCGGCGTAGCCCAGGCGCTGGGCTTCTTTGAGCACCACGTCAAAGTCCAGGCCCTTGCTGCGCATCTCGCTCAAGATAAAGTTGGTGGTGCCGTTGATGATGCCCGCAATCCACTGGATGCGGTTGGCCGTCAGCCCCTCGCGCAACGCCTTGATGATGGGGATGCCGCCGGCCACTGCGGCCTCAAACATCACCATCACGCCCTTGGCCTGCGCGGCCTGGAAAATCTCGGTGCCGTGCACGGCCAGCAGGGCTTTGTTGGCGGTGACGACGTGTTTACCTGCCGCAATGGCCTCCAACACCAGCGCCTTGGCAATGCCGTAGCCGCCAATCAGCTCAATGACGATGTCAATCTCGGGGTTGGCTATGACGGCGCGTGCGTCAGACACTACCTGCACCTTGTCACCCACGGCGGCTTTGGCCCGCGCAGTGTCCAGGTCGGCCACCATGGTGATCTCAATGCCACGGCCCGCGCGGCGCACGATCTCGTCGTGGTTGCGTGCCAGCACGGTGAATACGCCGCTGCCTACGGTGCCGATGCCTAACAGGCCTACTTGGATGTTTTTCATGATTTTTTTACTTAAGTTACGATATAGCTAGCGTTATTATTGCCTTATTAGCTACTTAATTAATAGCTTACAGAAACGCCTCAAGCGGTTCCATGTCGCTTGCGGTAGCTCTCTAAAAACTTCGCAATCCGTGCAATCGCTTCAGCCAAGTCATCTTCATGCGGCAAAAACACGATGCGAAAGTGGTCCGGCTGCGGCCAGTTAAAGCCCGTGCCTTGCACCAGCATGACGCGGGTTTCGCGCAGCACTTCCAGGAAGAACTGGCGGTCGTCTTGGATGGGGTAGACCTTGGGGTCGAGCTTGGGGAACATGTACAGCGCGGCCACGGGTTTGACGCAGCTCACGCCAGGGATGGCGGTGATGAGGTTGTAGGCCATGTCCCGTTGGCGGCGCAGGCGACCGCCCTCGCCTACCAGGTCGTTGATGCTTTGGTAGCCGCCCAGCGCGGTCTGGATCGCCCACTGGCCGGGCACGTTGGAGCACAGCTTCATGTTGGACAACATGTTCAGGCCTTCGATGTAGTCTTTGGCGCTGCGTTTGTCGCCCGAGACCACCATCCAGCCTGCGCGGTAGCCGCAGGAGCGGTAGCTTTTGCTGAGACTGTTGAAGGTCAGCGTCAGCACATCGGTGGACAGGCTGCCCATCGGCGTGTGTTTGACTCCGTCGTACAGCACCTTGTCATACACCTCGTCCGCCAAAATCACCAAGCCATGCTCGCGGGCGATGGCGACGATCTCTTTGAGCAACGCATCCGAGTACAACACGCCAGTCGGGTTGTTGGGGTTGATCACCACAATCGCCTTGGTGCGCGGCGTGATTTTGGCGCGGATGTCGGCCAGGTTAGGCATCCAGCCGTTGGCCTCGTCGCACAGGTAATGCACGGGCGTGCCGCCCGAGAGGCTGGTGGCCGCCGTCCACAGCGGGTAGTCGGGCATGGGCAGCAGCAGCTCGTCGCCGTTGTCCAAGAGCGCGTTGGTGGCCATGGTGATGAGTTCGCTGGCACCGTTGCCCAGGTAAATATCGTCTACCGTCACGCCCGCAATGCCCTGGCGCTGGGTCTCGTGCATCACCGCTTTGCGGGCGGTGAAGATGCCTTTGCTGTCCGAATAACCTGCCGAATTGGGCAGGTTGCGGATCATGTCCTGCTGGATTTCCTCGGGCGCGTCAAAGCCGAATACCGCCAAATTGCCCAGGTTGAGCTTGATGATTTTTTGGCCTTCCTCTTCCATCTGGCGCGCCGCGTCCATGATGGGGCCGCGAATGTCGTACAACACGTTATGGAGCTTGGCGGATTTGGCAATAGTTTTCAAACGGTTCTCCGGGGCGGGTTACAGGCTACAAGTTACAAAAGTACAAAGTGCAATCTATAATTTGACCACATTTCTGCATGTTTTTTGTGCAGCGCACCAAACAAGATTCATGAAACTGCAGCCTGACAAATCCGACGTACAAATCATCAATGCCTATGGCGCGGGCTGGGTGTCGGTAGGCAGCATCGTGGGCGGCGTGCCTCAGTTGGAGAAAGTCACCCACAGCATTGTGATTGGATCCCACGGCGAGCGGCTCAACTGGCCCGGCGTGGGCTTTGCGCAATTGAGCGCCGATCTGTTTGACCAATTGGCCCAGATCAAGCCCGAATTGGTCATTTTTGGCAGCGGCAGTACCCTGCGCTTTCCCAGCCCGGCCCTGCAGCGCGCGCTGATGGCTGCACGCATTGGCCTGGAAACCATGGACACCCTGGCAGCCTGCCGTACTTACAACATTTTGGCCGGTGAATACCGCCATGTGCT
>JAYVGI010000158.1:0-9500 GCA_043772355.1 Polaromonas sp. | reverse complement strand
ATTTCTAAATCATTACTGTCGTTGTTGCGTCGCCTTGCCGTGCTAGAGCACTGTCTGCGGCTCCGCGCCTAGACATTAATGATGTAGAAATGGAATTAGTTATATTTTTTCATGGCTAACAGCTGATAGATACCAAAACAGCTCAAAATCGCCGTTGTGGAGCGCTCGGGAAGCCTTGGGTGCCTGAGTATCGGCTGCACACTGCAAATGCACCTGTTTGAGCGCTGATTTTGGATCTTATCGGGCAATAGCCAGCCAGAAACATAGGGTCTCCGCTATGGAATAGAGAGTGGCTGTTTTGCCGAAGAGGGGCGGTGGACGCTTGGTGGATGGTTTGTGGGGCAGATTTTCGGCGCACAGCGGCTGCCTGCGGTACAAAACTCCCATAGTCTTATCCAATTCAGGTTTGATCCTGAACAAGAGCCTCAAAGCGGGTTGCGCAACCTGGTCGAAGGGTTGGGAAGACCACAGTGTATTCGGGTTGCCTGGCTGTCCGGCTTCATGTTTTTTTTCAACCGGCTGTTGGCGGCGCTTGCGCCGCCCGCCCCCACTGTTTGCGGCACCTGCCCTATCTGCTGTGGCGCTACGCCCATCGCACTCAAGCCTTTTGGTGGTACACCTTTGGGGCCAACTTCTCCCACGCCGCCTGCAGTGCCTGCGCCGCCTGCAAATCGCTTTGCGCCGCCGCTTGGGCCTGTAGCGCCTTGAGGGTTACCCCAGGCTTGAGGTTGCGCAACCGCTTGGGCAGACTGGCCAGTTTCTCCAGCGGCGTTTGCGCATCCCGTGCGTAGTAACGCTTGCGGGTACGCCCCGGCTTCTTGGGGTCAGGCTCCAAGCTGGCAAACAAGCACGGGCGGTGCAGGTTGTTCAGCGGATTGAAGTAGGCGTGGTTGAACTCATTGAGCAGCCCCGCCTTGCTGCGCGCGATATGGCTAAAGCCAAACATCTTGCGCACCACCGCCCCATTCTTGCCCTCGACCAGCGCGTTGTCGGTGCTGCGCCGGGGACGTGACTTGGTCAGCTCGATGCGCGCCTCCTCCATCAGCTCGAGCATGCGCCAATTGATGTACTCCACGCCATTGTCGGCATGGATGCCTTGCAGGGTGAAGGGAAACTGCTCCACCATCAGCTCCACGGCCCGGCTCATGAAGCTGTGGCCCAGGTGCTCCACGCACACGACCACTTCCCACTGGGTGACGCTATCGACCGCGTTGATGTGGTAGACCCCTTTGATGCCATCGTGATCGCCTTGGTGCACGCTGTCGATGCGGATGAAGCCGGCCTGGCCCTGGGGCTGGGGCGCTCTGCGCTGGCCGATGTGTTGGCCTCGTGCGGATGCGCGGGTGGCTTGGTGCTGCACCCGCTGGCGCTGGTAGGGCTGGCTTTGGCGCAGGTTGTACAGGTGTGAGACGCTCAGGCTGCTCAGGCGTTCAAAGCGGGCATCGCCATAGGTATGCCATTGGCGCCACAGCACATGGGTGGTGGCCGCGCCGGACAGGGTGCCAAAGGCGCGGTCTACCTGGGCCAGGATGGCGATATCGGCATCTGTGAAGCGCTGGGCGTAGGCCTGCTCTGGGATTACATAGCGCTGGCGCAGCACCTCGCCACGCAGGTGGCGGGCCACCAGACGCTTGAGCTGGGCGCTGGAGTAGCCGCTGGTGCGCTCCAGGAACCTGAGCAGCACCGAGCGGTCGGCTCGCTCCAGCTTGGCATAGCCAAAGCGGCGCATGATCAGGCTGATATGGCGGTAGCGGGTGGCCGCGTCGGCCAGGGGTTGGAACTGCACTGCGTGCATGCCTTGGACAAACTGGCGCAGTTGCCCGATGGTTCGTAGC
The DNA here is from genome assembly GCA_043772355.1 of Polaromonas sp. Taxonomy (GTDB): domain Bacteria; phylum Pseudomonadota; class Gammaproteobacteria; order Burkholderiales; family Burkholderiaceae_C; genus JAAFIP01. Next base: position 7,665 of record JAYVGI010000158.1, on the reverse strand, counting down.
TTGGAGAAGTTCATGTCAATCATCATTCATGAATGATCGACCGATTGGGCGGCTCGCTTGTCAGTCCTGCGATTTCAACCCCGTTTCGGGATCAAATCTCGTTGGAATCAAAAAAACCTCTCAGGATCAAACTTCATTGGATAAGACTCCCATTTTTAGTCTGTACCCTATGTACCCCACTGCCCTGCTTAGACGGAGTGCTACGGTAAAGAGAGTGAGCGGGGTGCCGCAGTGCAAACCACCTTAGCGCCTGATGAGTTGAGTGCTGGGGGACACCCTCACCCCAACCCTCTCCCGCCATGCGGGAGAGGGAGTCGGAAATGTGCTCCGGCCAGCGGGCTCTACAGACTCTGATGCACCACCACGATCAACCTCGTCACACGGCTGGCGCGTAATGCAAGCGAGCCAGTCACAAAGCTAGCGCGCAATAGCAAGTGGCCCAATCAGCAAGCGGTGATGGAGCGTGTTTGCGATGAAAAATCTGGAGAAAGGCGCGGGGATCACCTCCAGATCACTACTCAAGTGGTCGCGTGTTTTCGCAAGATTTTTGCAGCGCAAATTCCTCCATCGCCGCAACGTGACCAAGGTGGGAAAGCATCTTCACAACGAAAAGCAATGTGGCCAAGGTGGAGCGGCATCTTCACAACAAAAGCAACGTGACCGAGGTGGGAAAGCATCTTCACAACAAAAAGCAACGTGACCAAGTGCTAGCGGACATCTTCAAGCCGGGCCAGAGAAGCACCGCGATGCGGCTTAAGCGAACAGTATCGGCTGCGCGGCTGTCCCCCGTTGCGGCCCTAAGCCGCCACTGGGGACAGCCTCGGAGCCGTCCACACCAAGCGCCAGGGCGGGCGCAGCAAAGAAGCAAAGAAGCAAAGAAGCACTGCAACAAAAGTGACATGAGGGAATAGCCGTATGCAACGCTCCCGTTTTTCACGGTACATTCAAAAAAACAAAGGAAGACAAACCCATGCAAAACCTCAGCACCCCCATCACCCCCGTAGCCGACTCCGTCCAGCGCCTCAGTACCCAATGCGGCTGCGACACGCCGCGCCGGGGCTTTTTAAGCAGCATGTTGGCCCTGGGCGCCAGTGCCGCCTTGCCAGGCTGCGCCGTGCCCGGTGCTGCCAGCGCCATGCAAAACCGCATCGACACGCACCACCACCTGTTCTCCCCCGCCTACCTCGCCGAGCTGGCCAAGGTCAACCAAGCCCCGCCCATCGTGCGCAACTGGTCAGTGGCACGCACGCTGGACGACATGAACAAAGCCGGCGTAGCCACCTCCATCCTGTCGGTCACCACGCCCCAGGTAGGCTTTACCGATGCCGCCAACGCCGCGCGCATCGCCCGCGAGAGCAACGAATGGGTGGCCCGTCTGTCGCAAGATAACAAGGGCCGCTTCGGCTCGTTCGCCATGCTGCCCATGCAAACCACCGACGGCGCGCTGCGCGAGCTGGCCTACGCGCTGGACGTGCTCAAGGCCGACGGCATCGGCCTGCTTACCAGCTACGAAGACAAGTGGCTGGGCCACCCCAGCTTTGCGCCGGTGATGGACGAGCTCAACCGCCGCAAGGCCGTGCTCTACACCCACCCCACCGCAGCAGCGTGCTGCCGCAATTTGCACAGCGAGATCCCCACCACCGTCATCGAGTTTGGCACCGACACCACCCGCACCATCACCGACATCGTCTTCTCCGGCACCGCAGCGCGCTGCCCCGACATCAGCTTCATCTTCTCGCACGCAGGGGGCACCTTGCCTTTCCTGACCGAGCGCTTGACCAAGCTGCCGATACAAGACCCCAAGCTAGCCCCGCGCGTGCCTAAGGGCGTGCTGCATGAACTCAAGCGTTTTTACTACGACACGGCTTGGTCGGCGCACCCTGGGGCATTGGCATCACTCACCAAGCTGGTCGATGTGTCGCAGATTTTGTTTGGCTCTGACTATCCGTACCGCACCGGGGAAGACAACGTGAAGGGCTTGATAGACTACGGTTTTTCAAGCGCTGATTTGCGAGCGATTGGGCGGGAGAATGCCTTGAGGTTGTTGCCGCGTTGGAAGTCGCAAGTAGCGTTCCAAGTGCCATTGGGATGATGCTTGGGCTGCGCACGAGTGTGCGCATGCAAATTGCCCTCTGGGTGGCGGGGTCAGCGCCCATGCGCCCGTGCGCTACCAGCCACCCTTTGCCAGCCACTCGTCCAGCAAGTCAAAGGTCTCCACGCCCCAAAACGGCTCGCCATCGGCCACCACGGTGGGCGAGCCGAAAATGCCCGCTTTGAGCGACGCGTCTACCCCATTGCGCAGCAAGGGCCCCGACGCTTCGCTCTCTATGGCCTGTCTCAACCACTGTGCATCCATACCGGCAGGCAGCGCAATAGCCGCTAAAGCGTCAGTCGTTGACAGGTCGCGCCCCTGTGCCCAGTACGCGTGGTAGACCGCGTGGGCAAAGGCTGCCGCCAGTTCGGGGCGCTGCTGCTTGACCCAATAAAAAGCGCGCCCCGCTGCGCGTGGGTCCATCGACGGGGCATCGAGTGCGCGTTGCAACTGTAGGCCGTGGCGGCGCATGTAGCGCTGGGCATCGCGGCGGATGTAGTCGCCCTTCAGGGGCGTGTCCAGCAGGGGTTTGAGGCCCATTACCTTCATCACCGACACGCCCAGCAGCATGGCATGCCATTGCACCGTGCGGCCATGTTGGGCCGCCAGCGCTTCGATGCGCAGCGAGGCAAAATAGCCGAAGGGCGAGATGAAATCGAAGTAAAAGTGCAGCGGCGCTGGGGGTGGGGTCGTGGTCATTGCATGTCTCCATCATGGTGGTCGTGGTGGTATCGCCTTGCCCTGCTACGGCACGGTCTGCGCCTGCACGCCGCTGCATCAACGAGGCACCAGTGCAATAAGTCTCACGCCTGCGGCAGATGCACCGTACGGGCCGAAGGTGTCGCAGAATCTTACCAAGCGCCACAACATCGGCATCGTTTGCCGTTAGGATGGAAAGATGCACGTTTTCCCTCATACCGCACTCTTTTGGCGCGCCCTTCGTAACGCCCTGGCAGCTACCGTAATGATAGCTGGTTGCGCACCATCGACGTGGGCTGAAAGCATGTCGAAACCTGTAAACCCACCCAGTTTTGCATTTTTCTACGGCAAAGACATCCCGTGGGAGAGTCTGGGCGCTTTTGACATCGCCGTGGTCGAACCGGGCCACGTGACCCCCTTGCCCACAGGCCCGGGGTGGTCGCACCGCCTCAATCCCGCCACCCAGGTGGCGGCCTACATCGCCATCGGCGAGGTGCACCCCACGCGGGCCTATTTCAAAAAAATGCGCCCCGAATGGACGCTGGGAGAGAACAAAGACTGGAACTCCATCGTGGTCGATCAGGCCGCGCCGGGGTGGCGAGAGTTTTACTTGAAAGAAGTGATTGCGCCCTTATGGCAGCAGGGCTACCGTGCGTTTTTTCTGGACACGCTGGACTCCTTTCACCTGGTGGCCAAAACGCCCCAAGCCATGGCCGCACAAGTCGATGGCATGGTGCAGCTGGTGCGCGCCATCAAATCCGTCTACCCCGATGCCAAGCTGATTTTTAACCGGGGTTTTGAGATCTTGCCGCAAGTGCATAAAGAGGCCTACGCCGTGGTGGCCGAATCCCTGTTTCAAGGCTGGGACGCTGGTAAACAAAGCTACCGCGAGGTGCCGCAGGCCGACCGCGACTGGCTCTGGGGCCAGCTGAAAAAATGCCAAGACGAGTACGGCCTGCCGGTGGTCAGCATTGACTATGTGCCGCCCGAAAACCGTGCCTTGGCTCGGGAGACCGCGCAAAAAATCAAAGCCTTGGGGGCCGTGCCCTGGGTGACTAACCCGGCGCTGGATCTGATGGGTATCGGCCAGGTGGAGGTGATTGCGCGCCAAATACTGGCGCTGCACGACGAGCCCGGGCATCTGGGCGACGTGGCCCTGCACGAGATCCATCGCCTGGCCACCATGCCGCTGAACTATTTGGGCCTGGATGTGCGCTATGTGTATGTCGAGTCGGAGGAGCTCAAGCAGATTAACTCGCTGCCCTTGGCCGGGCGCTACGCCGGTGTGCTGACCTGGTTTAACCGAGGCACGTTCCCGGAGACTGCGCAGATGCGCCAAACCATGCAGGCCGCGCGGGCGCAGGGGGTGCCCCTGGTGATCGTCGGTGCCATGCCCGGCGATGCCTTGCTGGAGCCACTGGGCATCACCGCAGGCACACCGGAGCGGGTCAACGTAGCATTGAGGCTGGAGAAGTTCTCACCCCATGTGGGCTTTGAGATCGAGCCCAAGCCCATCGTCAGTGCCTTAACCCCCTTGCTGGTGCGCGGCGGTACGCCGTGGCTGCGGGTGACCGCGCCCAGCGGCCGCTATGCCGATGCGATTGCGATCACGCCCTGGGGGGGCTATGCGGTGGAGCGCTACTGGAAGGTGGACTTGAGCCAAAACCAGGGCGCGCGCTGGGCCGTCAACCCAATTGAGTTTTTCAGAGCCGCGCTGCGCATCGATGGCCAGGTACCCGTGCCCGATGTGACGACCGAGACCGGGCGGCGGCTGCAGTTTGTGCACGTAGATGGTGACGGTTTTGCCAACCGCGCGGAAATTCCCGGTACCCCGCTGGCCAGTGAGGTGATGCTCACCGAGTTTTTGCAGCGCTATAAATTTCCTAGCACCATATCAATTATCGAGGGCGAGGTGGCGGCCTCTGGGCTGTATGCGGCGCTGACCCCGCAACTCGAAGCCACAGCGCGCAAAATTTTTGAGCTCCCTTATGTGGAGATAGCCACCCATACCTACAGCCACCCCTTCCACTGGGCTGACCTGGAACTGGCGCGCGACCCGGCCGGGCGCACCCTGGCGCTGCGCGTACCCAACTACCGCTACAACGTGCAGCGTGAAATTGCAGGCTCGGCCGACTACATCAACACCCGCCTGGCACCGCCGGGTAAAAAAACCAAGATGCTGCTGTGGAGCGGCAATAGCCAGCCGCTGAGTGAACCGGTGCGTGTGGCCTACCAAAATGGCTTGCTCAACATGAATGCGGGCGACACCTGGATCACCAAGGCCGAGCCCTCGCTGACCGTGGTGGGCTCCTTGGGCATGCTCAAGGGCGATTATTTTCAGGTCTACGCGCCCAACCAGAATGAGAACGTCTACACCAATGGCTGGACCGGGCCGTTTTATGGTTTCGAGCGCGTGATCGAAACCTTTGAGATGACCGATCTGCCCCTGCGCTTGAAACCGGTGAATATTTATTACCACACCTACATCGCCTCCAAGCGCGCCTCCATCGTGTCCTTGCACAAGGTCTACCAGTGGGCGCAGACGCAAAACCTGCACCCCGTGTACGCCAGCGAGTATGCCCAGCGTGTGCTCGACTGGCGCCGCGCTACGGTGGCGCGTAGCGGCCTTGCCGGTCAGGGCTTTGAGCTGCGAGGGGGGGAGCACCTGCGCCAATGGCGAATCGATGCCAGCGATGCCACCCCCGACCTGGCGCTCAGCCGGGGGCTGGCAGGCTATGCCCAGCATGCCGGTTCCCGCTACATGCATGCTACTAATTCAGTAGCTTCGTACGCAACATTTTTGAAGGCTGGGAGCGTGAACGATGTTAAAACAGCGTATTTGGTCAGTGCCAACAGCAAGCTGACCCAATGGGCCGTCACTGCGCAGCCGCAGGGAACTTCGTCGGCCCAGACGATGTCCAACACAGCAGCGAACGCGACGACGGGTGGGGCAGCGGGTGGGGCAGCGGGGGCTACAGCCAGCAGCGCAGAAAAATCACTTGCAGTGACAGCCCCACGCCGCGTAAGCGCCACGTTCGACGGCCATGTTCCACTCAAAGCCTCGCTGCATGCGCCCGGTTGCGAGCTGGACCGCGCGGCCAGCAGCCCTGGCCTGCGGACCGAGCGCGCTGCGCTGGGCGCACCCGGCGCGTTAGATATCGAAGGAAATATTCTTGGACAAACCCAGCTCGTACTCCGTTGCGCCGAGTGATGCCAGCCGCCAAAGCATTCTGGCGCGCGGAGCGCTGGTCGGCGTGGTGGGGGTGGCTTTGGTGGCGCTGGTGTTGGTGTTTCCGAAAGACGATTTACTCTCCCGCCTGCGTGCCGACAAGGAGACCGGCGACCGAGAGCTGACCATTTCCTACCTGCGCAACCTGGTGCGTACCGAGCGACGCGATGTGGGTTTGCAGTTTCTGTTGACCGAAAAACTCATCGAGTCGGGTAATTTGAAAGAAGCCAGCCAAGTGCTCGCGCTGGCCAAAGAGCTGGCCAGCAAAGACGACAGACTGCTGGAGCAATGGAACGCCCTGGACACCCAGATAGCCTGGAGCGAGTATCGGCTGGCGCGGGACGCAGCCCAAAAAAGTGACAGCGCCCTGGATGCCCAAAGCGCAGAGCGCCTGCGTATCGCGCTGGAGCTGCGCCTGCAGGCACAACTCGCGCGCATGGGCACCGTTGCTGCGGGTATGGCCTTGGTCACGCAAACCCAGGGCATCGGTGCCACGGCGCTGACCCGGCAGGTATTGCAAGCCATGGTCAAGCTGAAAAATGCCGGTTTGGCGGATTTGCTACGCGCGGGCCGCGAGGCCTTGGCGCTGGGATTTTTTGAAGAATCCGCAGCCCTGTATTTTGCCGCCCAGCTGCGCACGGCCGACAGCGAGGCGCGGCGCAATGCCGTCATGACGGGCATTAAGGTGCTGTTGGCCAGCGGCCAACCGCTCAAGGCCTACCAAGCTGCGCTGCGCGAGATGGGCAACGTGCCTGCGCAAGACCCGGTGCTGTGGACGCTGGTCGATCTGGCCTTGGCCGCTGGGCAGCCCCAAGCCGCAGTGGAGCATTTGCGCGCCCTGGTGCCCGCCACCTGGGATACCGCCACGCTGGCGCAAAAACTCGACCCCTTGCAACTGCAAAAAGCACAGGATGTCGCGCTGGCGGGCGGTGATTTACCGCTGGCGCTGCGGTTTGCGCAAACTGCCTTGTTACGCAATCCTGGCGATGCGCTTGCCCTGCAAAAGACCATCGACATTGCGTTGGCCAGCGGTAACTTGCCGCTGGCCTTGCAGCTGTTGCAACAAAGTTTGGCCGCCCATCCGCAGCCCGCCGCGTTGAAGCAAGCCATCGACATCGCCATCGCCAGCGGCAATTTAAAGCTCGCTTTGCAACTGGTGCAGCAAAGTTTGGCCGCCAACCCACGGCCTGCCGTGTTCAAGCAAGCCATTGACATTGCACTGGCCAGCAGCAATATGCCCATGGCTTTGCAGCTCATCGAGCAAAGCCTGGCCGCCCATCCAGAGCAAAGCGCGCTGCGTGAGCAATACGCGCAGATGCTGGAATGGTCGGGGCAAAGCGCCGCCGCGCTGGCCGCATGGCTGGCCATGATGCGCCAGAGCGCGACTGACAGCGCCAAAGATACCGCCATTGCCAACGTGCTGCGCCTGTCCCCCATGCTGTATGACCAAGATGCCCTGCTGGCGGCCTGGCTGGCCACGCAAAGCCGCAGAGCCTTGAGCTTTGAGGAGGTAGAGCGGGTTGTCGGCATCTACGAAGGCCTGGGCTTGCCGCACAATGCAATATCGTTTTTAGAGCGGCTCGCGCAATATCCGCAAGGGCTAGCCGGTGATGCGCTGCAAAAAAATGCCGATGAACGCAAGGTG
>JAYVGI010000157.1:0-24255 GCA_043772355.1 Polaromonas sp. | reverse complement strand
TATTGCGATGTCGTGCTGGACGGTGGAGTGATCAATGGCGTGGTCTACCCCGGTTTTCTCATTGAGATAGCGCGCAAATTCCGCTTTCGTTCGCTGGGCGGTACCTCCGTTGGCGCGATTGCTGCATCGTTAGCGGCGGCATGCGAATACAGTCGGCGTTTTGGCAGTGACAACGGTTTCAATGAAGGCCTGGCAAAGATGCCTGGTGAGCTTGCCGACTGGATCGACGAGTCTGCACAACTCACCCGGATTAGAAGCCTTTTTCAACCTGATCCCAAGGTAAAGCCACTGTTTGACTGGTTTGTTGATGTGTTCAGTATTCGAAGGCAGCGTTCAAAAAACGCTGCCAAGAAAGAGCCACCTCCCCCGAAAAACGAACTGAAGTCTGAGCCACAACCGCCGCCGCTGTCTGCGCTTGGATTCCTTGGGGATGTTTGGATTAAAGCTGTACAACATCTGGGGCCCAATATGCCCAAAATGCTGTTGTGGGCGCTGCTGGCTTTGGGCCTTGCTCTGCTGGTAAATCCACGCTCGTTACTGCTGGGGATTTCGTTGGCAGAGCTGTTTTTTTTGACCGGCGTACTTTTATTGCACCCCCTGGGTGCTCTTTTGATGCAGATGCTCACGCTCATGTGCATACCGGGTTGTGGTGCATGTACCGGCATGCGATCAAAAGGTTCAACTACCGAAGGACTGTCGGAGTGGTTGTACGAGGGCGTTCAAAAATCTGCCAACTTGCCTTTGCATAAACCGCTCACGTTTGGCAACCTGTGGGCTGCACCGGGCGGCCCGGCAGGCTTGGACGGCAGTAAAGATCCTCGCTCCATTGATCTGCGCATGATCACAACCTGCGTGAGCCATGGTCGCATTTACGAGTTGCCACTGGCTGCGGGTGATCCAGTGTTGATGTTTAAACTATCGGAATTCAAGCCCTACTTTCCCGAGGAGGTGATTGCGCATTTGCGACGCGTGAGCAAGCCTGTTAGCTGTAGCACCTGCGTTGTCCTGCAGCGTAAGTTCCGTGAGCGAGCCGCAGGCCACAAGACAGGCGGTGGTCAAAAATTGTTGAACCAATTGGCTGCAAGACAGCGTATTTTGGACGCATCGTTTGGAAAGGCAGAAGACATTGCCAAGGGATTGAACGATCCTGATCTGCGCGAATTGCCTACGGCTGACTTGCCTATCGTGGTGGCTGCCAGGCTAAGTATGTCGTGCCCTGTTCTTTTCCAGAATATTCCCTTGATTGGTTTTAATCTGGACCAAAATGCCGAAGATATTGATCTTGTACGCTTATGGTTTTCCGATGGCGGTATTGGCAGCAACTTCCCCATCCACCTGTTCGATAAATCCATCCCGCGCTGGCCTACCTTTGGCTTGAAAATCTTGGATGAGCCGCCGCGTCAGACTTCTGGCGGCAAACCATTGAAGTCATACATACCCTATGCGCATACAGATGGTGCGGATGACAATCTCTTGTACCCGCGTGACCCTGGAGCGTTTACTGCTCTGAATGGAAAGTCGACTATTTCCAGTTTTTTCCAGTTTTTGTCTGGCATCTACACCAGCGCCAAAGATGGACACGACCAGTCTTTTTTGCGGATGCCCGAAGTGCGTAATCGCGTGATTCGCATCTACATGAACCGTCGTGCAGGCAATGCGCTCAACTTGAAAATTGAACCTGAGCAAATTATTTCTCTTGCATTGGACGTGGGTGCGCGGGGTGGTAGAAATGCTGCGCAGGCTTTTCTTGCCCAAGTGGAGGACTCGAAATATGCCAAGTGGGTGAACGCATGGCAGGATCATCGCTGGGTTCGTTTTAACATGCTGACGCACGGTTTGCGTAGTTATCTGAAAGGCTTTACGCAAAACCTCAACGCGTCGGGATTGCCTGAAAGCACCTGCTGCAATAGTCTGATGGATCAAATCGAGGAGGCTGCACAAAGGCCACCGTTGCGCTCAATAGCTGAGCCATCTGATCAAATCACGCTAACGCAGACTCAATCTGATCAGCTCGTAGAGGTTGTCAATGCGATCAGCGCGCTGGAGCGGCAATTGCAGGCCCTGGATTTGCCTCAACCTTATGTGCCAGAACCCATGCCGGTGCTGCGCTTCAAGCCTCAGTATTGATGTTGAAATCGCCGCGCTGCCTACCAGCGCACGGGCAGTCTTTTCACCACCCACATCACGCGCTTGTCGCTGCGCATATAGCCGCCTTTTTCCAGATCGCGCAGCAGCCGACTTACCATCTCTCGGCTGGTACCGATGCGCTGGGCTAGCTGGGCGTGGGTGGTGCGAGCGGGGATTTTTTGTTGGCCTTTTTGTTCGCCCTCGGCGATTGCGGGCTCGGCTATTTCTTGCAGCACTTGCACCAAGCGGCCGTAGGCGTCCAGCAAGGCCATGTTGCGCACGGTATGGGTGGCCGCGCGGGCGCGCGCGGTGATTTTGCAGATCAGTTCATAGGCCAAGTCTGGTGACGTGGTCAGCAGGTCGCGCACGCGCTTTTGGGTGAGCACGCTGCATGTACAGGCGCTGGTGGCTTCAACACTGGCCGAGCGCGGCCCGCCGTCCAATGACATTTCGCCAAAGTAGTCGGGCCCGTCGATGGTTCCGTAGGTGACCTCACGGCCCTGGCCGTCGGTACCGTACACCCGCACGCTGCCGGACAGCAGTACCAGCAAGGTGTCGCCCATATCGCCCTCATTCACGATGATGGCACCTTTTTTGTAGCTGCGTTGGGTACCGGCCTGGGCCAGTGCAGCGATGGTGGCACTGAGGTGTTTGGAGGTTAAGGCGGGTTTGACGGCTGCGGGCATCGCCGCATTATGCCGGGTGAAAGGCGTGGCGGTAAGTTTTGGCCACGCATAGTTACCTGTTTTCGTATATCAATATGCCCATCTGCGACAAGGTGCCTGGGGATTTGCGCTAGCTTTTTGATGGAGTTGAACTCCATATCTTCGCCATCTATGCCCCTTGCTGGTTGAGTTGAAGTGCCATACTGGGCATGACGGCGGCCATCAAAGGCGGCAGTACAGACAGGCGCTTGATGACATCGCGGATACCGCTGCTATGTGTTTTGGCGCAAATGTTGCGTACATGGGTGCGCACGGTGGCTTCGGCGACTTTGAGCTGCACCGCCATTTCGGGCGCGGTGAGGCCCGCGCACATGAGACCGAGGATGTTTTCTTCGCTGGCGGTGAGATGGTGGGCGCGGCTAAAGAAGCTGAGCATCAGGGATTCGCACACGCCAGCGCGGGAAAACATGAGAGCAAAGCGCTCTGGATCGGGCTTTGCGCTGGGGCCAGGGCTGCTGTTGTCGCTGGCCAGAGCGTGTTTGCGGTGCAAGGGCACCACAGCCACGGTGGTGCGTGACAGGGCACCTAGCGCGATCATGCTGCGTTTGCCTTGGGCGGCGGTGGCCAACGCATCTTTCAGCCGCTGCTCGTCGGGCGCATGGCTGACACTGATGATGCCGTCCTCTATGGCCACGCAGTCGCCGCGCGAGAGTACGGAGTGGGCGGCCAGGTTTTGGTGCAGTATGCGGCCTTGTGCGTCGATGATGATGACTCCGCAGGCCAGCTCGTCCAGTGCGCCGGCGATCAGGTCAACAGATGGTGGGCCGCTGCGAGCCTTCTCGCCGACATACCCGCGCTGCGCGCTGGGTAAATGGCTGGTGCCTAGTGCTGTGGCGTTGCTCGGGTTTTGTCGGGTTGGCATGGCATGCTCGTTAGTTCTTGTGAGGTGCCTGTAGGGTAAAAAAATGTTGCTGTGGTATGTGGGTAGTAATTGCCTTGGTTTGGTGACATAGTTGCCAAATCTGAATGCACGGCATGCTAAGTATTCTGTAGCTAATTCCATTTCTACATCATTAATGTCCAGGCGCGGAGCCTCCGAGAGTGCTGTAGCACCGCAAGGCGACGCAACAACGACAGTAATGATTTAGAAATGGAATAATCTAATTGGCTAGAAATAGATTCAATATGCAAGTAGAAGCAAAAAAGCCACCCGAAGGTGGCTTTTGCATGCGAACCAGAGCGGTTTACTTCTTGGCTGGAGCCTTGGCAGCGGGTGCTTTAGCGTCGGTTTTCGCATCAGCTTTAGGGGCTGCTTTAGGCGCCGCTTTTGCTTTGGCATCCGCAGGAGCGGCGGCCGGGGCTTCTTCGGCAGCGGCGACGGCCACCACGGAGACGATGACGGGGTTAACCTTGCCTTTGGTGACGACTTTGACGCCTTTTGGCAGCACGATGTCGTTCACATGCAGGGAGGTGCCCTTTTTCAGACCAGACAAATCGACTTCGATGAACTCAGGCAGATCGGCTGGCAGGCAGACGACGCTCAGTTCGTTGGCTACGTGGTTGAGCACGCAGTTGTCGGTCTTGACGGCTTGTGAGTCGGCCTCGCCCTTGAAGTGCAATGGCACCTTCATGGACAGTTTGGTGTTGGCATCGACTCGCTGGAAGTCAAGGTGCAACACGAGTTGTTTGTAGGGGTGGTACTGTACATTGCGCAGCAGCACTTTGCTCTCAACGCCAGCCACTTCCATGTCGAGCACGGTCGCGTGGAAGGCTTCCTTCTTCAAGGCGTGCCACAGGGCGTTGTGGTCGAGCTCGACCTGCTGGGGAGGGGTGGTACCACCGTAAACGATAGCCGGGGTTTTACCCGTAATGCGTAGACGGCGGCTCGCACCCGTACCATGCTTGGCGCGCTCAAAAGCGACAAATTTCATAACAAACTCCTAGAGAAGCACACCGCGACCAGTGTTGCCTCGATTTAAAAAACTCCCCGTTTATGTTGACCACATGGTTGCCAATGTGCCTGACCATATCGTTAACGCATTCGGGTAGCGCTGTGCTGGTTTGCGGCACCAGCGGGCCGTTTGTATCAGGGCAAGGGGGCTTTTAAAAAAGGTCTTCTTGCTCTGAAAATAAACTCATGACGGACTCGCCTTTGGCAATGCGGGTGATCGTCTCGGCGATCAACGGGGCTACTGACAATTGGCGAATTTTGTTGCAGGCCTTGGCAGACTCCGATAGCGGAATGGTGTTGGTAATCACCACTTCGTCCAGTGCGCTGCCTTTGGCAATGCGCTCGATGGCCGGGCCGCTGAACACCGCGTGGGTGCAGTAGGCATACACTTTTTTAGCGCCGCGCTCTTTGAGCACTTCGGCGGCTTTGACCAGCGTGCCTGCGGTGTCGATCATGTCGTCCATGATGACGCAGTTGCGCCCTTCGATCTCGCCAATGACGTGCATCACTTCAGACACATTGGCCTTGGGGCGGCGCTTGTCGATGATGGCTAGATCGCAACCCAGCTGCTTGGCCAGCGCGCGGGCACGTACCACGCCGCCTACGTCGGGCGACACGACAATGAGGTCTTCGTATTTTTGGCGGCGCAGGTCGCTTAGCAACACGGGGGATGCGTAAATGTTGTCGACCGGGATGTCGAAGAAACCTTGAATTTGATCAGCGTGCAAATCCATGGTGAGGATGTGCGAGACGCCGACGGTTTGCAGCAAATTGGCCACCACTTTGGCGGTGATGGGCACGCGGCTAGAGCGCGGGCGGCGGTCTTGGCGGGCGTAGCCGAAATAGGGGATCACAGCGCTGATGCGCTCGGCCGAGGCGCGCTTGAGTGCGTCCACCATCACCAGCAGTTCCATCAAATTGTCGTTGGTGGGAGCGCAGGTGGACTGCACTACAAACACGTCGCGGGCGCGGACGTTTTGGTTGATTTCTACGGTGACTTCGCCGTCAGAGAAACGGCCTACGCTGGCGGCGCCGAGGCTGATGTCCAGGTGGGCGGCAATTTCTTGCGCCATCACCGGGTTGGCATTGCCGGTAAAAACCATGAAATCGGGGTGCAATGCGCTCATGATGGGTGATGCGTAGATGGCGTAAATCAGGTTTACGAAAAAATTTGGCAGGGGAAGAAGGGTTCGAACCTTCGCATGCTGGAATCAAAATCCAGTGCCTTAACCAGCTTGGCGACTCCCCTACACTGGCCAGCTTGCGCTAGCCGAAAACTTATGCTGTTTTACCAGCCTGTTGTGCCTGAATCAATCTGACCACCCGATCAAAGGGTGCTCAGACAAACTGCGACACAACTTTTGCTGCCATCCTGGCGGCGCAGCGGCTAGAGTTTCGTCGCCTGAAACCTTAGCAAACACCGCGCTGCCTGAGCCCGTCATCCGAGGTGTAAGCCCTTGGCACCGCAGCGCATCAAGCGCTTGGGTGACCTGCGGGTTCAGCAGTTCGGCTACCGGCTGTAAATCATTGTGGCCGAAGCCATAAGGATGAGCAGTAAAGCCATAAATTATAGCACGCTCACTGTCGCGCTTTAAGAGGGGGTGCGCAAAAATTGTGGGAGTAGACAGGCCCAGCGCTGGCTTGACGACTGCAAAATGCGCTGCGGGTAGATCGAGCGGGGTGATTTGCTCGCCCACGCCCTCGACCCATGCGTTGCGTCCGCGCAGAAAAAACGGCACATCGGCACCCAGTTTCAAACCTAGTTGCTCTAAAACTGGTAGCTGCTCCCGCAAGTTCCATAGGCGCTTGAGGCCTAAAAGGCATGTGGCTGCATCGGACGATCCGCCGCCCAGACCAGCTTGGGCAGGAATGCGCTTGTGCAGCCGGATATGCACACCCAGCTTGGTGCCGCTGGCCGCTTGCAGCGCGCGGGCGGCACGTACGCACAGGTCGTCTGCCGGTAGGGCATCTGTGGGCAGGACGCAGGTGGGCAGCGTTTGTGTAACGCCCGGGCCAGTTTCTGACTCACCAGCCAGGTCTTCACGGCTGATGATGCCGTCGTGGCGCAGCTCCAGGTGAATGGTGTCTGCCCAGTCGATCAGTACAAAAGCCGATTGCAGCAGGTGGTAGCCGTCCGCGCGGCGGCCAGTGATGTGCAAAAACAAATTGAGCTTGGCGGGTGCGCTCAGGTCGTAGAGGGTTTGCATATTCGGGTGGCAGGGTTCAGGTGGCAGGTTTTAGGAGACGGGTTTTAGGAGACAGGTTTTAGGAGACAGGTTTCAGTTTGGGTGTGGCGCGGTTTGGGGGCATTTAGCGCTCCAGCACGATGCGCAGTTGCGCGGGAGGCGCGGGGTCGCTGCGCTGGGCGGTGATGCGGCCCTCTGCGTGGCGGGACAGGTTGGCCTGCCAGCCCGGCGCTTGCGCGGCCTCGCCGCGCAGCCATGCGAATAAGGCTTCCAGCGGAATGGCTGCGCCAGTGGTGCGCTCCAGCATGGCACGCACCGAAGGGTATTGCTGGGTTTGCCCACCGCTTTGCAGCTCTGCCAAACCGTCTCTCCAGCGCAGGAGGGCGGCGGTGCTGCCTAGTGGCGTAAATAGTGACAGCTCGCCAGCGGCGGCCGTACCTTGCAGATCAAAGCCACCGGCAAACGTTTGCACCGGCTCGCTTTGCACGGTCAAGCTGATGCGCCCGGCATAGCGATCGACTTCAATAGGTTTTAGGCCATTATCCAGCTTGGATGTTGCGCAAGCAGCTACTAAATAGATAGTGCAAGCCATGGCGCAATACAGTCGCCACCGAGGCTGCCAGCGGTCGCGACGCAGTGTGTTCACAGCTTGACGCGCAGGCGCTTGAGGGTTTGCAGCAGGGTCTCGTTCTCGTTGTTCAGCAGCATGCCTTCTTTCCAGATGGCGAGGGCTTTATCGCGCTGGCCACTGACCCAATACACCTCACCCAAGTGGGCTGCGATTTCTGCATCGGGCTTGCCTTGGTAGGCGGTTTGCAAGATTTTGATGGCTTCAGCGGTATTGCCCATACGAAACTCTACCCAGCCCAGGCTGTCGGTGATAAATGGGTCGTCTTTGGCGGATTCGAGTGCTTTGAGGATCAAAGCCTTGGCCTCAGGCAGGCGCACATTGCGTTCTGCAAGCGAGTAGCCCAGGAAGTTGTAGGCCTGGTGGTAGTCGGGCTTGCCAGCGATCAGTTGGCGCAGCAGGCGCTCCATATCGGGGTAGCGGCCCAGTTTCTCGGCCAGGCTGGCTTGGTCGTAGAGCAGCTCAAAGTCTTTGGGGTCGCTGGCCGCAAAGGCCGCAGCCAACAGGTCATAGGCGGCTTGGTACTGTTGGTTCTCGCGCAGTAGCTGCACCTCGGCGTTGAGCTTCATGCGTTTGTCTTCATCGCTGCGGTCGGGCAAAGCGCGAATCAGCTTGCGCGCTTCATCCAGCTTGCCTTGTTTGGCCAAGAGAGAGGCGCGTCGGCTTTGGGTGCTCACCAAAGCCTGGGGGCTGTCGATTTTGGCAATCCAGCTCTCGGCCAGCGGGAAGTCTTTGCGCTTTTCTGCTACCTGCGACAGAGCCAAATAGGCCTGCGTAAGGCCGCGCTTGCTCTCTTGGGCGGCCTCGTCAACAGCGCCTACGCTTTGGTCTTGCGCCAGTTGGATGTAGCGTTTAAGTGAGGTGTCGGCAGCGGCCAACTGGTTGTCTTGCAGATGCAGGGTCCCTTGCACCAGCCAAGCCTCGGCAAACTCAGGTTTGTTGCGGTTTAGAAGGGTGGTTTGCTGGCCTGCCTCGGCATAGCGCACGGCATCCAGCAGGGCGCGCACATAGCCCATTCGCACTTCGGGGCGGGCTTTGTCGCTCTCCAGGTAGCGTTTGACGATGGGTTCGGCCAGAGGCTGCTTGGGGCCCATGATCTCCAGCGCCAAAATGGCGGGCTGCTCGCTGGTGGGGCTGGCGTTTTGGGCTTTGCGCGCTGCGTCCAACGTACCAGATATGTCGGCTGCGGCCAGGCGCAGGCGGCCAATGGATGTCCAGGCAATGGCCGCTACTTCCGCGTCGGCATTGGAGCCGGTGTAGTCGGCCAAGGCCTGCTCAGCGGTGCTGGCGGCCAGCTTTTTGTCACTCATGCGGCTGTAGGTAGACAGGCTGCGACCAATGATGGGGCCGCGCTGCGTAATGGACGAGTGGCTGAGCATGGCGCGCAGGGGTTCGACGCTTTCTGGCACGCGGTTCATGGCCAGCAGCACTTGGAACAGGCGCTCGTTGGCCAGCACCGAGCTGGGTTGCGCCTGTTTCCAGGCCCGGGCCGCTTGCAGGGCTGCATCGCCAGCGCGGGCCTGTATGGCCAGGTCTACCGCGCGCTCGTACAGTTTGGCATCGTTGGTTTTGCGGGCCGCATCCAAAATGATGGAGAAACCCGTGCTCGCCTCTCCACCTCCGGCTTTGAGCTCGCCCAGCAGGAGTTGGTAGAACAGGTCAGCATCCAGCTTGGAGGACGGGGGGGCCGGTTCGCTGGCGCTGCTTGGTGCGGTGGACGCGGCGGCTTTGGCGGGCTGGGCCAGAGCACTTTGCCCGCACAGCAGCAACGCGGCCATCAGGCCCAGCGTGGCGCAGCGGGCGCTCGGGAGGACGGGGCGCGGGGCTGTGGTTGGCATCAGGTGGTCAATAAGAGTAGCTAAGCGGAGTGTGGCATTCATTGGGGGATGATAATCCAAGCATGCCTGAATTGCCTGAAGTCGAAGTGACCCGCCTGAGTTTTGCCAGCCGTATCGAGGGCGCGCAGATCCGCGCGGTGCAGATGGGCAAAGCCCTGCGCTGGCCTATGGGTATAGACCCCGACGAGCTGCAAGGCCGCGTGGTAGCGGCGGTGCGCAGGCGCGGCAAGTACCTGCTGATCGACCTGACCACCCCGGCTGGCGCGGCGCACGGCCTGCTGCTGGTGCATTTGGGTATGTCGGGGTCGCTCAGCTTTGCGTCCCAAGTGGGCGAGGCGGGCAAGCACGACCACTTTACGATGGTCACCACGCGCGGCGCCCTGCGCCTTTATGACCCGCGCCGCTTTGGGGCAGTGGTCTACGCAAGCTCTGAAAACGATAGCTGCTCCCGCAAGCTTTTAGATGGCTTGGGGGTAGAACCTTTATCAGAAAATTTTGATGCCAAGGCTTTTCACCAAGCCTTGCAGTTACGAAAAACCGCCATTAAACAAGTGCTGCTGGCGGGCGACATGGTGGTGGGGGTAGGCAACATTTATTGCTCTGAGGCGCTGTTTATGGCGGGCATTCGGCCCACGGTGCGTGCCTGCAACATCAGCGCGCCGCGCGCCGCCAAGCTGCATGCGGCGATACGCGATGTGCTGCAGGCTGCAGTGAACAAGGGCGGCAGTACGCTGCGTGACTTTTCCAGTGCCGACGGTAAAACTGGTTATTTCCAGTTGCAGGCCATGGTCTATGGCCGCGCCAGCGAGGCCTGCCGGGTATGTGCCCAGCCGATCAGGCAGATGCGCCAAGGTCAACGTAGCACGTTTTTTTGCGCCACGTGCCAAAAATACTAAGGCTGGCCGTGATTTCGAGCCGTTTTGCCAGTGCTTGCCAGATGTACTTAAGGGCTGTGCAGTGTTATATTGCCCCTATATGCAAGCCACTGTAGACCGCCCTGTCACCCCTTCATTCAACGAGCAATTTGATTCACACAGCGTATGGCGCCGTGAGTTTGCGCTGCGCTTAAAGCTATTGTCCGACTGGATGCGCGACCATGAGCTGCTCGACGCGTCGGTCGAAGAGCGCTTGCAGCGTCTTGAGAGCCAAATGCGCTCCGATAAAGTGATGGTCGCTTTTGTGGCCGAATTCTCGCGCGGCAAGTCCGAGCTGATCAACGCCATCTTCTTTGCCTCCTACGGTCGGCGCATCATGCCCGCCAGTGCAGGACGCACCACCATGTGCCCTACCGAGCTGGGTTGGGATGCAGAGGTGCCGCCCTGCCTGCGTTTGCTGCCGATTGAAACCCGCCTGCAACCCCAGGCCCTGATGGAGTGGCGTGCCGCCCCCGAAAAGTGGACCCGTGTAGACCTGGACGTGAACAACGCCGGGCAACTGGCCCAGGCGTTTGAAAAAGTGGCCGAGATACGCAAAGTGACCAAAGACGAGGCCCGCGCGCTGGGCTTTTGGCACGACGACACCCCCGATGACAACCCGATGACCGACGCTGCGGGCATGGTGGAAGTGCCCAAGTGGCGCCACGCTTTGATCAACATCGCGCACCCCTTGCTCAAGCAAGGTTTGGTAATTTTGGATACTCCTGGTTTGAATGCCATTGGTGCTGAACCTGAGTTGACCGTGAGCTTGATTCCGCAAGCCCATGCGGTAGTATTTATTCTGGGCGCTGACACCGGAGTGACCAAGTCGGATTTGTCGATCTGGCGAGAGCATCTGATATCGGAGAACACCGACCAGTCCTCGCGTTTGGTGGTGCTCAATAAAATTGACACCATGTGGGATGCGCTGTCTACGCAGCAGCAAATTGAAGCCAACATCGAGCGCCAGCGTGCCACTACAGCCGACATTTTGTCCTTGCCCAAAAGCCAGGTCATTCCAGTGTCGGCCCAAAAGGGTTTGGTAGCCAAAGTCAATGGCGATGCAGCCTTGCTGGCAGCCAGCCAATTGCCCATGCTGGAGAAAGCCTTGAGCGACGGCATGATGGGACAACGCCGGGCTATTTTGCGTGGTGCCATGTCCACCGGTATTGCCGATTTACGCATGGAGACGGGCCGGGTGATCAACATCAGGCGCCGGGATTTGGCCGAGCAAATGGTAGAAATGCGTGGTTTGCGTGGCAAAAACACCACAGTCATCAAGCAAATGCGCAACCGTATTGAAGCCGAGCATGCCGAGTTTGATGCCAGTGGCGCGCGCATCCACGCGGTGCGCTCGATCCACCTTAAATTGCTGCGCGAGGTGTTTTCTGCCTTGGGTAGCGCGACACTGAAGGCTGAGCTGCGTCAGCTCAATGATGCGTTGCGCCAGCCGGGCATCAAGCTGGGTGTGCGCAAGGCTTATAACGATACTTTTGCCAGGCTGCGCGATGTGTTGTCGCATGCCAGAGGCATTAATGGTGAAATCCTGACCATGCTCACCACCAGCTTTCGCCAGCTCAATGCGGAGTACGGTTTCTCACTGCAAACCCCGCGCGAGCCTGAACTGGTGCGCTACGAGCGCGACCTGGATTTGGTGGAACGCAGCCATTTGCAGTACCTGGGCCTGGGCAATGTACTGCGCTTGGCGCAACCTGAGTTTGCCGACCGTCTGGTGCGCGCGTTGGCTACACGTCTTCGTGTGGTGTACGAGTCTGCACTGGGTGAGGTGGAGCTGTGGAACAAAACCGCTGCCGCCCAGCTGGACGCACAGTTGCGCGAGCGCCGCAAAACCTTTGCCCGGCGTATTGAGGCGATTGACCGCATTCAAGATGCAGCCAACACGCTGGACGAGCGCATCGCCGAGATCAATGGTCAAGACCAGCAACTTACCGCGCTGGACAACAAATTACTGGAGCTCACGGCGCATTTGGTAGATACCCCCAACCGGGGGCAGGAAAAGCCTGGCATCCCAGTCAAAACCGCAGCGACTGTAAAAGCTGGCCCGACAGCCCGTGCGGCGACAGGCGTGGCATCGGCGGCGGTGGCGGTGGGTGGCAAGCCGGTAGCATCCGCGCCAGCGGAAGGTGCCAAAGTCGTGGTCAAAGCGCCCGCTGTATTTCCGCCAGAGTCAAGCTGGCCAGAAACGCAAATTCAGGCGAGTGCGGCATAAGCTGGTGGAGCTACTGGCCTAGTGATGAAGCCAAGTCAGCGCAGCGCGCCTGCGCGTAACGCATCACCCCCAGCCAACGTCAGTGAAAGCACGGCCGATGCCGTGCTGGCCTGGCAAGCCCAGCATGGCCGCGCTGGCCTGCCATGGCAAAACGTCAGTGACCCCTATCGCGTGTGGCTCTCCGAGATCATGCTGCAGCAAACGCAGGTGGTGACGGTGCTGGATTATTACCCCCGGTTTTTAAAACGCTTTCCCGATGTGCTCAGCTTGGCCCGTGCGCCTTTGGACGATGTGCTGGCTATATGGAGCGGCCTGGGCTACTACAGCCGGGCTCGCAACCTGCACCGCTGCGCGCAAGCCGTGGTGCAAGACTTTGGCGGGCAGTTTCCACACAGCGCTGAGCGGCTGCAAACCTTACCCGGTATTGGCCGCTCGACCGCAGCCGCAGTAGCTGCATTTTGTTTTGGCGAGCGGGTAGCTATTTTGGATGCCAATGTGAAACGGGTGCTTACCCGGGTGCTAGGCTATCGCGGCGACATGAGTGTGGCGGCCAACGAGCGGGCGCTGTGGGACAGGGCGACGGATTTGCTGCCCACCCGCCAATTGGCGCACACCATGCCGCGCCATACCCAGGCCATGATGGACTTGGGCGCTACGCTGTGTACCCCGCGCAAGCCTGCCTGCGAACGTTGCCCCTTGGCGGGCCAGTGCGTGGCCCGGGCGCAGGGGCAGCCCGAAGCTTATCCCGTCAAAACGCGCAAGCTCAAGCGCAGCAGCGAGTCCTGGTGGCTGCTGCAGGCGCAGCGAGCTGATGGCATGGTCTATCTGGCTCAAAGACCCACACCCGGTGTGTGGGCGGGACTGTACAGCCTGCCCACGTACAGCGGCCGCGAGGAATTGATGGCTACGCTCACCCCCGCACAGCAGGCGGCGTGTGCAGACCAAGCCGCTTTCGTGCATGTGTTGACCCACAAAGACCTGCACTTGCATGTGGTCCAACTGGCCTGGAAGCGCCAAGCTGCGCCCCAGCCCGCAGGGCAGTGGTTTGCCATCAGCGCGCTGCCAGGGGTGGGCCTGCCGGCACCGATTCGCAAATTATTGGTGTAGTCTGTTGCCAGGCATTTGCTATATATTAAATAGCTACCTGGGTAACGTTTTTGCTGGCTAGAACACGCTGGAGGCAAAAATATTGCCATCTATCTCGCGGTGGCGCTTCAGGGTGCTCCAGTCTTTGGCAAAGTGCTTCGCCAGTTGCTCTACCAAAAATACTGATCGATGCTGGCCGCCCGTGCAACCAATGGCCACAGTCACGTAGCTGCGATGGTCTTTGGTGAGAGCCGGCAGCCAGTGGCTTATAAACTCGTGCACATGCCGAAACATTTGGCGCACATCAGGCTGGTGCTTTAAAAACTCTTCCACGGGTGCATCTTTGCCCGTCAAAGGGCGCAGCTCTGGCTCGTAATGCGGGTTGGGCAGCATGCGCACATCAAATACAAAGTCTGCATCCATCGGTATGCCGCGCTTGAAACCAAAAGACTCGAATACCAAGGTGAGCTGCTTGGAGGGCGCGGACAAGAGGGCCTTGATATAGCCTTGCAGTTGGGTGGAGCGGATCAGGCTGGTGTCCATCACATGCGATTGTTCGCGCAAATCTGCCAATAAGTCGCGCTCCAGTTCAATCGCATCGGTCAGTGCGCGCTGCTGGTCGCGCTCACTGTTGTTGGACAGTGGGTGCTTGCGCCGGGTCTCGGAAAAGCGGTGTACCAAAGTGTCGGTGCTGGCATCTAAAAAAATCGTTCTGATCTGAATGCCTTGCGCACGCAGGGCCTTGAACTGTCCGGGCAGCAGCGGCAATGAGGCAGCGCTTCGCACATCCATGGCAATGCCAATTTTGTTGACGT
This sequence comes from Polaromonas sp., assembly GCA_043772355.1. GTDB lineage: Bacteria > Pseudomonadota > Gammaproteobacteria > Burkholderiales > Burkholderiaceae_C > JAAFIP01. The sequence goes on along the minus strand of JAYVGI010000157.1, from coordinate 9,815 downwards.
TGTGAACCTTCTCGACCTCAATGAATGAGCCCAGCAGCTCGGGCGGCAAATTGTCTACGCAGTAGTAGTGTGCGTCTTCTAGCGCGTGCAGCGCTACGGACTTGCCTGAGCCAGACATGCCGGTGATCAATACAACTTCGATAGGTAATGCTCTGTCCATGTCTTGGATGTTACGCGAAAAAGAAGTCAGTCCAAGAAGCCCGTGAATGTCAAGCCTGCCCCAGCATTTCTTTGGCATGCGCCATCGTCGTGCCCGACAGCTTTTCTCCGCCCAGCATGCGCGCTATCTCCCCCACGCGCTGCTCGCCTGCAATGGCCTGCACGTCGCTGAGCGTATGTTTGGCTTTGAGCTGCTTGGACACCAGCAGGTGCTGGTCGGCGCAGGCGGCTACCTGGGGCAGGTGGGTGACTGCCATCACCTGGCGGTCTTTGCCCAACTGCTTCATCAGGCGGCCCACGGTCTCGGCTACGGCGCCGCCTACGCCGGAATCTACCTCGTCAAAGATCAAGGTTTGCGCTTTGCCTAGCTGACTGGTGGTGACCGCAATGGCCAAGGCGATGCGCGAGAGTTCGCCGCCGGAGGCCACTTTGCCCACCGGGCGCGGTGTGCTGCCTGCGTGGCCTGCCACCAAAAACTCAATGCTCTCTGCGCCATACATCGCAGGCTCGGCCAAAGCAGTGAGGGCCACTTCAAACTTGCCGCCTTGCATACCCAAGCCTTGCATGGCCTGGGTGATAGCGCTGCCCAACTGCGGCGCTGCTTTGCGGCGGGCAAGGCTTAAGGTTTTGCAGGCGCTGGCTAGGTCGGCGTGGGCTTTGCGTTCAGCGGCGTCCAGGGCCGCAATGTCAGATGCAGCTTCCAACTGGGCTAGCTCGGTTTTCCAGCCGGTCAAGAGCACTGGCAGCTCAGCCGGTGTGCGCTTGTAGCGTCGGGCCAGCGACATCCACAAAGTCATGCGTTCATCGAGCTGGTTCAGGCGCTGTGGGTTAGGCTCGGTTTTGCGGGTGTAGGCATGCAGGCTATGGGTTACGTCTTCTATTTGGGCCAAACTTTGGGCTAAAAGCTCAGCTAGCCCTTTAAAATCGTGCGCAAGCAGCTCCTGATTTTGTAGTAGCTGTTGGGCTTTGGCTAACTGCCCCGCCGCTCCGCTGGCACCATGGTCATTGCCCTCCAATGCCTCAATGGCTTGGTAGGCGGCGTCTAGCAAGCCTTGGGCGTTGGCCAGGGTGCTGTGCTCGGTGTTCAGCTCATCCCATTCATCAGCGGCGGGGGATAGCTTGGCCAGCTCGCCGATTTGCCAGGCTAAACGCTCGCGTTCGGTCTCGATAGTGGTTTGCGCAGCGCGCGCATCGGTCAAGGTTTTAAGAGCGGCTTTCCACGCGCCATACTTATCCGCTACGTCTTTGCTGCTGATCTTGCCAAACGCGTCTAGCAGGCTGCGCACCTCGTCGGCGCGGGTCAGCGCCGCCCAGGCGTGCTGGCCATGGATGTCTACCAAATGGTCGGCCACCTCGCGCAGTTGCGCTACCGTGGCGGCGCTGCCATTGATCCACGCGCGGCTTTTGCCCTGTGCGTCTACCGTGCGGCGGATCAACAGCGTGTCGCCGCCCTCGGAAAAACCAGCCTCATTCAACCACTCGCCCAACCAGGCAGGCGTGTCAAATTCAGCACTGATCTCGGCGCGTGCAGCGCCCTCGCGCACCACGTTCACGTCAGCGCGCGCGCCCAGCGCCATTTGCAGCGCGTCAATCAAGATCGACTTGCCAGCTCCGGTCTCGCCCGTCAGCACGGTAAAGCCCGCGAGCAGATCCAGTTCCAGTTCTTGCACGATGACAAAATCGCGCAGATTCATTCGACGTAATGCCACGTTTACGCTCCTCCCTCGTTCCAGTGCAGTTTATGGCGCAGGGTGTCAAAGTAGCTCCAGCCCATGGGGTGCAAAAAGCGCAGCACATGCTCAGATCGGCGCACCATAATGCGGTCGCCGATCAGCAGAGAGGCCAGCGACTGCATATCAAAATTGGCACTGGCCTCTCGGCCGGCTACTACTTCTATCGCGATTTGCGAGCTCTGCGCAAGCACTATCGGCCTATTGGATAAATTGTGCGGGGCTATCGGTACCATCACCCAGCCAGCAATGGACGGGTGCAAGATGGGCCCGCCTGCTGACATGGAGTAAGCGGTGGAGCCAGTGGGCGAGGCGATGATCAATCCGTCAGCCCGCTGGTTGGCCACAAAGCGCCCGTCTACTTCTACCCGCAGCTCCAGCATGCCAGCGGTGGCGCTACGGTTGACCACTACATCGTTCAAGGCCAGCGCATCAAACACGCAGCGGCCATCGCGCATCACTTGCCCGTGCATCAGGTTGCGGCTGTCTTCGATAAATTCCCCGGCAAGCATCGGGGCGAGGGCGCTTTGGTAGCCCTCTAAAGCAATGTCGGTGATAAAGCCCAAACGCCCTTGGTTAATACCAATCAGTGGGATGCCGTAGCGGGCCAACTGCCGCCCAATGCCCAGCATGGTGCCGTCGCCGCCCACCACCAGGCCCAGGTCGCAATGCTCGCCAATGCCTGCTACGCTCAGGCTAGGGTATTCGGTGATGCTGGCGTAAGAGGCGGTGTCTTTTTCTACCGACACCTCCAAACCCGATTTTTCCAAAAAGCGGGCAATGTCCAGCAAAATCGCCCGCGCACCATTGGCGGCACTGACGTGGTACTTGCCAATCAGGGCAACATGGCGAAACTGCGGTGACAAAAGCTTTGGCATACGTAAATTACATCACTAAAATGCGAACATAGATGCAGTATCCAATATTTCATGCTCGATGACCGCGCCAAGCTGTTGTTAAAAGCGCTGGTAGAGCGCTATATCGCCGATGGGCAGCCCATCGGCTCGCGCACGCTGTCGCGCGCCTCGGGGCTGGAGCTGTCTGCCGCCACCATCCGCAACGTGATGAGCGACCTGGAGGAGCTGGGGCTGATCGCCTCGCCCCATACCTCGGCTGGGCGCATCCCCACCGCGCGCGGCTACCGCTTGTTTGTGGACACCATGCTCACAGTCAACCGGCAAGACATTCCTGCGGCGGTGTCATCGTCTACCTTGGCGGCGGAGCAGCCGCAAAAGGTGATTTCCAACGCAGCGCAGTTGCTGTCGAATCTGTCGCAATTTGTGGGCGTGGTGATGGCCCCGCGCCGCAGCTCGATCTTCCGGCACATCGAATTTATGCGCCTGTCGGAAAAGCGCATTTTGGTGATCATCGTCGCGCCCGATGGCGACGTGCAAAACCGCGTGATCTTTACCGAGAGCGACTACACCCAAAGCCAGCTCATTGAGGCATCCAACTTTATTACCCTGCACTATGCCGGCTTGACGATAGAGCAGGTGCGTGAAAAACTAAAGAAAGAAATCGAGCAACTGCGCAGCGAGATAGCCGTGCTGATGCAAGCTGCTGTGCAGGTCAGTAGCGAGGCCATGGGCGCGCCCGAGGGCGAAGTGGTGATCTCGGGCGAGCGCAATCTGCTCTCGGTCAGCGATTTTTCCACCGACATGGGGCAACTGCGCCGTGCGTTTAACCTCTTTGAGCAAAAAGCCCAAATCATGCGCCTGCTGGACGTGTCCAGCCAAGCCGACGGCGTGCGGATATTCATTGGTGGTGAAAGCCAGGTGGTGCCGTTTGAAGAGCTCTCCATCGTCAGCGCGCCCTATGAGGTGGACGGCCATGTGGTGGGCACGCTGGGTGTGATCGGCCCCACCCGCATGGCGTATGACCGCATGATCCAGATTGTGGACATCACTTCTAAATTAGTTAGCAACGCTTTGAGCCACCACAAGTAAAAATAGCGCCAACACCGTGCTATAATTCGAGGCTTAGCGGCTGTAGCTCAGTTGGATAGAGTACTTGGCTACGAACCAAGGGGTCGTGGGTTCAATTCCTGCCAGCCGCACCAAAAATGAAAAGCCTGCAACGAAAGTTGCAGGCTTTTTCATTGGGTAAATGCGATGTGCCACGTGTGCTCTATTCCCGCTTAATACCCGAGTCTTTGACGATTTTGCCCATCAGTTCCTGATCGGCTAAAAACAGTTTGCTAAAGCCTTCTGCGCTCAAATAGTTTGATTCAATGCCCAACTGGTGCAGGCGCTCGCGCACCTCCTTGATGGCAATCACTTTATTGACCGCCGCGTTGAGCTTTTCCACCACCGCAGCCGGCGTGCCTGCGGGTGCCAGCAGGCCAAACCAGGACTCGAAGAAAAAACCCGCGAGCCCCGATTCGTCCAAAGTAGGAATTTGCGCAAGCAGGGCAGAGCGTTTGCGGGCAGTCAAGCCGAGCACGCGCAGCCGTGCGTCTTGCAGGTACACACCAATGCCTGCGGTGGGCACGATGACCGCATGCCCGCGCCCGCCTGACACATCGGTGACGGCCTCTTGGGTGCCTTTGTAGGGCACATGCTCCATGCCGAGGCCTGCCACGTGGGCAAAATAAGCCATAGCCAAATGGGTGGAGCTGCTCACCCCGGCAGAGTTGTAGTTCAGCACACCGGGCTTGCTTTTGGCATAGGCTATCAACTCGGCCACAGTTTTAACGGGCAGGGCGGCATTGACGATCAGTACATAGCTTTGGTTGCCAATATTGGCCACGGGCACAAAGTCTTTCACCGGTTCATAAAACGGCTTGGCTCCCATGGCTGCCGTCACAAAATGGCTGGAGGCGGCCATCAGCAGGGTTTTGCCGTCGGGCGCGGCATGGGCTACTGCCGCAGTGCCGATGGCCCCGCCTGCCCCCGCTTTGCTCTCAATGATCCAGTTTTGCCCCAGCTCGCGCGACAGCTCGTGCTGGATGGCGCGGGCCGGCATCTCGCGGGCACCGCCCGGTGCGAAGGGCACGACGATGCGCGACACGTTGGCACCCACCTGCGCCCAAGCAGGTTGCGCCAAAGCGGCCAAAGCGGCGGCTTGCAAGAGCTGACGGCGGCTAAAAGCGTGTGCCGCAGAGCGCGTGAGTGGAGATGTTTGTGAAGAGATCATGCTTGCATAGCCTGGGTAAATTCTTCAAACAGTTCGTCCACCGCGTAGGCGCGGGGAATCAAGCCCTGTTCGTAAGCGTAGCGAATCAACAGTGCCAAGGAGCGGCGATTGGGTTCGATGCCAAAAGGGGTCAGGTCGATGGTCTGCTTGGGGTCTGGCTTGGCCATTTGCTTGCTTTGCAGCAGCAGTGCATACAGCTCGCGCACCGCCTCGGGGTGCTGGCGGCACAGGTCTATGTCCAGCGCCACCATATGGTTGATGGGGCGCATCTGGTGGCGCGCACTCCAGGCCAGAGCCGCGTGGTGCGGCTCGCTCAGCACGCTGTGCAAGCGCGGGTCGTCGGGCAGGTCAGTGCCGATGATGGCGGCGTCTAGTTCGCCGTCCAGCAGCATTTGCACCGCGCTGGCACCGTCTGGCGCGCGCTCAAAGCCTGCTGGGTCTGGGAATTCAGCCAAGTGGCCCTCCTCATACGTCACCCAGTGGATGCCGCGCAAATCCACGCCGTAGTCATCCGACAGCACGCCACGCACCCAGGTGACGGTGGTTTGAGCATGGGCGCGGATGCCGATGCGTTTGCCGCGCAGTTGGTCCACCGTCACGCGTGGGCGCAGCGCGTTGTACACCAGGCAGTGGTGCTGAAAGCGGCCCGCGCCAATCACAGCGGGCATCAAGGTCAGCGGCTTGCCATAGGCTTTGGCCTGCAAGAAGGTCACCAGCGCCAGCTCGGCGACATCAAACTCCAGCTCGCGCACTGCCCGTTTGAAGGCGCGGTTGGGCACCTTCACATCGGCAAAATCGAGTACAAAGCTCTCAGGGCGTAACACCCCGTTTTTCAGCGCCAGGGTGTTGGCGTAATTGCCCAGCAGGGTTTTGAGTTGCAGCGTGGGCGTGCTCATACGCCGGCCTGGGTGCTGGTGGCATTGGTTGCCAGCGCAGGGTACAGCGCATGCGCGGTGCGTGAGTAGATCCACTCCTGCTCCTGCAAGCTCAGCGTAGCCGTGGCCTGCATGGCCTCTTGCAGGTGCTGCGCCAAGCTGCCCGCAGAGGCCGGGAAGTTAGACCCCCAGGCAATGCGCTGCGCACCAAAACAATCTACCACCGCGCGGCAAAAGCTGGCCTGCGTGGCCTGGCCCAGCTTGGACTCGCGCACATTGTGGGTGGTCAGTTTAAAGTGCAAGTTGCGGTGGCGTGCCAGTGCAAACAAGGCGCTGGCCTGCCCATAAGGCGCGCCGTCTTCTAGCACGGGGCGGGCAAAATGGTCTAGCAGCACAGTGGCATCGGGAAAGCGGGTGAGCAGGGTTTCTAGTTGGGGCAGCCCATCGGCACGCAGTTGCACGCAGATGGGTATGCGCTGCTCGCTGATGTAAGCCCAGGCAGGGAATGCGCGAGGGTCGTCCAGCCGCACGCCATGGTCGGCTGCCGTATGCCCTGCAATGAAGACCCGCAGGCCATGCAAACCCGCTTGCTGCCAATGCTGTATGCGCGCAAGCGCATCGGGGGAGAGCAAATCCACCGAGTACACGCCGACAAAATGAGCGGGGTGGGCCCGCACAGACTCCACCACGTAAGCGTTGTCATGCCCATAGCAAGTAGAGGCCTGCACCAGCACCGACTTGGCCACACCCGCCTCCTGCATGGCGCGCCGCATGCCCAATGCGTTAACCGGGCGCTCCCGCGACCAGTCCGATTGCTTGCCGCCCATGGGCGCCAGAGGAAAGCGTGTTTGGTCATCGGCAATGACGTGGCTGTGGATATCTACAATGGGTAAGGTGATGGAAATGGACACGGTTGATCTTATGAAGAAGGGCGGTGATGGCATCATGCCTCGCTTTGTCCCGCGCCAGTGGCTCAGCATCAGTAAAACTCACTGTCATCGGCGCGTTTACTCAGGCTAGTATGGTCAAGCTGCCGCCGTGACCACGCATGGCGATAACATGCTACAAATACGCCTATGAGTAAAGCGTTCACCAAAGAAACCGACACCGACGAGGACGATGAAGTAGGCCTGCCCCCGCTGCCACCGGGTGGCAAAAACTACATCACGCCCCAGGGCTACGCACGCCTGCGCGCTGAGCTGATGGCGCTGATGGACGATGAGCGCCCCAAAATCGTAGAGAGCGTGCACTGGGCTGCCAAAAACGGCGACCGCAGCGAAAACGGTGACTACCACTACGGCAAAAAGCGCCTGCGCGAGATTGACCGGCGCATCCGCTTTCTTACCAAACGCCTGGAGATGGCCCAGGTGAGTGACCCCAGCGTGCACTATGGCGAGACGCAGGTGTTTTTTGGTGCCACCGTCAGCTACGCCGATGCCAAAGGCCTGGAGCACACCGTGACGATTTTGGGTATTGACGAGGCCGACAGCACGCTGCAACAAGTCAGCTGGATATCGCCCATTGCCCGGGCTTTTTTAAAGTGCCATGAAGGTGACGAGGTGCGTTTGGCGACACCGCACGGCTTGCAGACGCTGGAGGTGGTCAAGGTTGTGTATCCCAAACCTTAGACTTTGACGGATACGGTTCTGGCAATAAATATGCGGGAGCAGCTATGGAACGCATAGTGCATGTGATATCCAAAATGCTCTGCGGGAGGTCTGATCTACAGGTTTTCGGCAAAAAACCGCTCCGTCACGCACAGAACGCTAATTCTTGGCCTCTACCCATGTACCCCACTGCCCTGCTTAGACGGAGTGCTACTATTTAGTGAGTAGCCAGGTTGCCAATCCACTCGCTCACCCGTCTATGCGTCCGCTGCGGTACTGCCCACGGTGTTTCCCATAGTGCCGCTTATTTGTACCCGACCCGGTCCAACATCTGCTGCACTTTCACCTGGTTCATGCCCACCACACTGATAGGAATGGTCTCGGACTTGAAGTTGCCACCGCTCATGGTTTGCAGTGCAGGGTTGCTCACGGTGACGCCTTTGGCAGCGGGCCATTCGTTGTTGCCGTTGGCAAAATAGTCTTGGGCCTCCTTGCTGGCCAGGTACTCTAAAAACTTCACCGCGTTGGCCGGGTTTTTGGCGTTTTTAGCCATCGCACCACCGGCAATGTTCATGTGCGTGCCCCAGGTTGCCTGGTTGGGGAAGACGATGCCTACTTTGTCCATCACGGCTTTGTCTTCTGGCGCGGTAGAGCGCAGCAAGCGGGCGATGTAGTAGGTGTTGCTCAGTGCTACGCCGCACTCACCGCTGGCTACTGCTTTGATCTGGTCGGTGTCGCCGCCCTTGGGGGAGCGGGCCATATTGGCCACCATGCCTTTGAGCCAGGCTTCAGCGGCCGGCGCGCCTATGTGCTCGGTGACTGCACCAAACAGACTCAAGTTGTACGGGTGCGAGCCAGAGCGGGTGCACACCAAGCCCTTGTTTTTGGCATCACCCAGCTCTTCGTAGGTGTCTACGTCTTCGCGCTTCACGCGGGCTTTGTCATACACCACCACCCGCGCGCGGGTGCTAAAGCCAAACCATGGCGTACCGTCGGCGCTGGCCTTGCCGCGCAACTGCACGGGGATAGCCTCGTCCAGCAGCTTGGATTTGACCGGTGCAAACAAGCCGTCTACCTCGGCACGCCACAGGCGCGCTGCGTCTACCAGCAAGATCACGTCCGCAGGTGAGGCCGTGCCCTCGGCCTTGAGGCGCTGCAAAATGCCTGCGTCGTCTGCATCGACACGGTTGATTTTGATGCCCGTGGCCTTGGTAAAACCGCCATACAACTGCTCGTCGCCCGGGTAGTGGCGGGCTGAGTAAATATTTAGCACTGGCTGCTGAGCGCAAGCCTGAAGAGATACCAGACCGAACGCCATGAAACTAGCAAATAAAACAGACTTATGCACAGCAACACCCCTAAATTGAAAAACGATGGATGAAGTATAACCTAAATAGGAATGATTCGCAATTGCAATAATGTCTGTCACTCTGTAGGGAAATGGCAACAGTCGGGAGTCTTGCCTCGTAAGCAGTTATGCGGATAAGGGATGGCATGGTAGGGCGGGCGTGGATGTCGGCCAAACCCAAGCTGGCCGCTTTCGGCCGAATTGGTTCTCGTGGCTGGTGAGCGGTTTGGTGCCCCCGACAGGAATCGAACCTGTATCTAGCGCTTAGGAGGCACTCGTTCTATCCATTGAACTACGACGGCGGTGAGGGGTAGATTTTATCGCGCGCTTCGTATGCAGGGCGCGCATGCCAAATTTAAAACCGATGTGTTGTCCGATCTATCTCACCCGGCTATGCCGGTGCCAGGGGTGCGATGTGGCCTATTTACTCAATAATCGCATGGCTTCTTCCAGGCCCTTGACCGTCAGCGGGTACATGCGCTGGCCCATGATCTGCTGCATGATGCCGATGCTCTGGCGGTACTGCCACACGCCTTGCGGCTCGGGGTTGATCCAGGCGAATTTTGGGAAGGCTTGGGTCAAGCGCTGCAGCCACTCCACACCGGCTTCCTCGTTGTTGTATTCCACGCTGCCACCGGGCTGCAATATCTCGTACGGGCTCATGGTGGCATCGCCAATAAAGATGAGCTTGTAGTCTTTGTTGTATTTGCGAATGATGTCTTGGGTAGCAAATTTCTCCGCAAAGCGGCGGCGGTTGTTCTTCCACATAAAGTCGTAGACGCAGTTGTGGAAGTAATAAAACTCAAGGTGTTTGAACTCGCTCTTGGAGGCCGAGAACATCTCTTCCACGCGGTGGATGTGTTCGTCCATCGTGCCGCCCACGTCCATCAGCAGCAGCACTTTCACGTTGTTGTGCCGCTCGGGCACCATTTTGATGTCCAGCCAGCCGGCGTTGGCGGCG
>JAYVGI010000156.1:0-4746 GCA_043772355.1 Polaromonas sp. | reverse complement strand
TTTTAAGTGATAGCCCCCAACATCAATGCGGGAAAAGCTATTGAAATTATAGCTAACATCGGTCGGCGAGATGCCGCCAAAATCGGCTCTGCGCTGCTTTGTGTTTACACTGCGGTACCCCATCCATGACCCCTGTACCCCTACTGTTTGCCGCCCTGCTGCCACTTGGCCCCAAGCCTGGATGGGGCGCGCATGGGCTGGCCAAGCGCACCGGGGCCTGTCTGTTGGCGCTGTGGGCCCCCTTTGCCTTCGCAGTCAGCGCGGTCGAGGTGCACACCACGCGCGGCGGCGACGTGATCGATGTGCGTGCCAAGGCCACCATCAAAGCGCCCATGGAAGTGGTGTGGGCCACCCTCACCGACTATGAACGTTTGCCCGAGTTCATCCCCGGCCTGAAAAAAAGCCGGGTGATTGCACGTCAAGGACCTACCGCCACGGTAGAGCAGTCGGGCGTAGCGCAGTTTTTGTTTTTAACCGTGCCCATTGATGTGACGCTGGAGTCCACCGAACGCCCCCCCAACATTGAGGTGCGGCGCATCGCGGGCACGGTGCGCCAACTACAGGGCCGCTATGAGACCGAGTTAATGCCCGATGCCAGCTACGTGCAACTGCGCTGGGTAGGCTCCATCGAACCCGAAGATCGCCTGCCACCCCTGGTGGGCGAGGCGCTGATGCGCCAGTCCATTGCAAGCCAGTTTACCGGCATGGTGCGCGAGATCGAGCGCCGCGTGGCTGTGCGCCAGCGGCCTGCATCGTCACTGCCGCTCTCTGCACCCTCCGCCGCGCCTTCGCACCCCCCGGCTACCTTGCCTGCCACCGCGCCTGCCCCGCCGCCCGACACCCAATGAGCCCTACCGCGACCACGCAACACATTGGCTTGTCACAGGCTCTGAGGCACACAGGGCTGGGCCTGGCTTTGCTATGGGCGCTGTTGATCAGCACCGGCTGCGCCGTGTTGCCCACTCCCCTGCTGCTGGACTCAGCCACAGCATCACCCCAAACCGTCGCTTGCGCCGACTGGTATGCCGCGCTGGATACGCAGACCGAGCTGGCCGCCGTGCGCGACGCAGGCACCACGCGCATTGCCGGCTTTGCGCATCTCAGGGTAGACCGCTTCACCGCGTCGCTGCGCGACACCCTGCCCCCGGACGCTGGTAACACCCCCACCGCAACCGCCGCGCTGGTACTGCGTTTGCAGCAACTCGACCAGCAGGCCCGCAGCGCTGAGGTGGCCAATCTGCCGCCTGCGGCGCTGGCACAACTTGCACAGACAGCCGGCAGTGCCGCAACACCACCCGCAACACAAGCGGTACTGCGGCGCACGCAAGACTGCGCTGGGCACCTTACTCGGTACACCTTGTCCACACCCGAGCACATCAGCAGCCTGCTAGCGCGACTGGCCGTACCTGACGACTACGTCACCCGCTACCGCCTGCTAGGGGCCTACGCCGTCACCCGCTACCCGTTTGCCAGCGGCATCCGCCGCTTTGAGGCCCAGCGCAGTGCGGTGTTTGCTACCGCAGGGGCCACGCCAGTCGCAGGGGCCACACAAGCTTTCAGCACAACCCCCACCGGCTCTACCCGCCAGCACCTATCGCCGCCCACGCCGTCGCCTGCTTTAAGCGCCGCTGAAATCAGCCGCATGCTCGCCCCGCCAGCGCAAGACCCTTTGCGCGTACCCGCCCCCACGCCCGAGCAGACGCAGCAGTTGCTGGCCCACTTTGCCCCCAGTTTTAGCCTGGCCATCGACAGCAAGGACGATCAACCCGGCGAGCTTGTCTGGCGACCGAGCATCACCCCGGGCGCACCCGACACCCTGGAGGTCAACACCCAAAGCCCCGTGGTCTATAGCCAAACCGCCTTCACCCGCTACGGCCCGCACAGCTTGCTGCAACTGGTCTACACCCTGTGGTTCCCAGCCCGCCCTGCCGCGCCGGGCAGCGGCGTCGATTTACTGGCAGGCAAGCTCGACGGCATCACCTGGCGCGTCACCCTGGCACCCGACGGCACGCCTCTGGTCTACGACACCATTCACCCCTGCGGCTGCTACCACATGTTCTTTCCCAGCCCCGCAGCGCGGGCCAAGCCAGCGCCGCAACCGGGCATTGAATGGGCGTTTGTTCCGCAGTCGTTGCCCCACCTCAGCCTGCAGCAGCGCCTGGTGGTGCATGTGGCCGCAGGCACACACTACATAGACCGCATCAGCGTGGAGCCCGTGGAATCCACGCGCGGCGCCACCCCTGGCGCAGCAACAAGCGCCGCGCCCTACGGCTGGCGCAGCTACGACAGCCTGCGCTCGCTGCCCACCACTGCATCCACTGCACACCCTGCACAGACTGCACAGACTGCACCAGCCCTCACCCCGCAAGCGCCAGGCAAAGCCACCCACCGCAGCATCTTCGGCCCCGGTGGTTTTATTGCCCATACCGACCGTACCGAGCGCTTCATCTTCTGGCCCATGGGCATCCCCCGCGCAGGGGCTATGCGCCAGTGGGGCAGGCACGCCAGCGCCTTCGTCGGGCGCAGGCACTTTGACGATGCCGCGCTCATGGAGCTGCGCTTTGAGTTTGACCCCGTACATTTCAAGCCTTGATGCACCGCGCCTTGCGCTCGCGCCACAGAGCAACATCGTCTGCACGCAGGCGCGGCCCTCAAACGTCGCGCAAGTGCCCTTGGCTTTGTGATCACCCCTGCCACTGCTGGAACATGAAAATCAGGCTCACAGAGTTTTGTTTCTTGTGATTCCATTTCTACATCATTAATGTCTAGCAGCCTGTCGGACTTTGTTAGCGGCGGCGCAAAATCGACCGCAGCGGTCTATTTTTCGCCGTTTTCTTACCCAATATCTCGATATTGGGATGCGAAACCGTCAAAAACTATCCGCGCTGGGGCCGATTTTCGCTTTCGACGACCTAAGTCCGACAGGCTGCTAGCAGTAAGAGATAGTGGGGACTATAAATTCCCGCATATAGAGGATTTTGCCAAGGCAAGCCCGTTCAAAAAAATGGCTTATTTTTTTGTGCTTTTTACCGAATGTGCACCGATTGAATATGTCACTTACCAAACGGGAGTACGCTTCGAATCAGACTTAGAAGTTCGAAACTATGAAAATAGCTTCTATGCTTTAAATATCGCACTCACCGGGTGATATCAAGCCAGCCTATTTGAGGCTGGTTCGAGAAAAGTACTTCAAAATCCTATAGAGGTGTCTGATCATACTCAAGATGACATTTTAGATTTATGTCAAGACTTCGACATACCTGACAATGATCTAGATCGACATAGACGTCGAACTATTCGCCGATTTAAGTTTTTTTCGCTACTTTTCGAACAAATCGCCTATCGAACCAATCCTGAAGCCATGTACAAGTTGCCCGTTATCTAAAACATCCGCCAGGGTAAAGCGATGGGAGCGTGTTGGCTGGAAACTGGAGCAAAAGCGCGGTAGTATAGACGGGTGATATCTACGATGGTGCCAGCGTGAAGTGTTGGCAAGTTTGCAGACGACATGCACCGTTGCCCGTCCAGGCTTATCGAAGCTACAAAAGAATTGCCACGGGTTCCCAAAATGTTCAAAGCGCACTACAAATTCAGTAGCTGCTTGCGCTTTATTTTTTTGGTTATTCCATTTCTACGTCAATAATGTCTAGGCGCGGAGCCTACGAGAGTGCTGTAGCACGGCAAGGCGACGCAACAACGACAGTAATGATTTAGAAATGGAATAAAGACAGTAGAGCCGCAGCCTGTGCCTGCCATAGCGCTACCTTTACCTCGGCACTGCCTACCACTTGCGGGCCGCTGAGCGTGACGTAAAACATGTGCGGGTTGCGATGGTCTTTGTCCGGCGTCACCTTCACCTTCAAGTCCGCCGGGATATCGGGTGGCAGGCGCAGTTTGTTTTGCATCTGTTTGGCCATGCCATCCAAGCTCAAACCACCCCGCACCAAAAAGTCCAGGTCCTCACTAAAGCGCGCCGAGCCATGCGCCAGGTGCAACGACGTACCCCCCTGAAACGCCAAATCCCCCGGCTCCCAGCGGCGCGAGTCCATCAGCGCAGCCAAGGTGGCGGTTTGCAGGATTTCGCGCAGAAGTAGCTGGTTTTGCAATGAGAGATGGCGTTTACGGGTTGCCATAATGTATCTATTTGATGCATTAAATTAGACATGAACACCATATATTTAATGCACCCTGACTATCCGGTCTGCGACCTGCGCAAACTATATTCGGCGCGGTGCGAGCCACGCTTTGTTGGTGAGTAGCTTGGAAATAGGCGTGCTCCCTAAACAGTAGCGCTCCGTCTAAGCAGGGTAGTGGGGTACACAGGGGAGTACCGATAATTCGAGTCCCCTGCGCTGTTTGGAGCGTTCAGCCGCCTTTTGAGTCGCAAGTGCCACCACAACCGCTTCCCCACGAAAAATACCCGCTATGCATTGCGTAGCTTCTCCCGCATATTTTTAGAGGGCTACAGCCTGGTTAGTGTCTGAAAAATCGATAGGAATTGCGGCTCCATGTGATTTGTAGTGGGCAGATCCTGCGCAGTCTGGGGCGCGCAGGGCCCTCCCCTCAGCCCAAGCGTCACCCTGCACAGACCTCGCAGCGTTCGCCTGCGATTGGGCCGCTTGGAAATACACTTGAAAATGCACGTACTCTATTTCCAGATCGATAAGAGGCCAGGCGCGGAGCCTACGAGAGTGCTGTAGCACGGCAAGGCGACGCAACAACGCATCTTATTGATCTGGAAATAGA
>JAYVGI010000155.1:0-8335 GCA_043772355.1 Polaromonas sp. | reverse complement strand
AGTGCGCTACGTGTTGGAGATGAACAAGGGCTGGTTTGCCAAGAAGGGCATCAAAGCGGGCAGCAAGCTGACGGGGGAGCCATTCCGATCCAAATAAGTGGCGGCTGTCACGCCACAAGTCGCTACGCACCATTCGCTACGCACCATTCGCTGCACACCGATCACTACACAAACAATAGCTGCTCCCGCAACATTTTATGGGGCTACAAGCCAATCGGGCATAAAAAAAGCCACCTCGCGGTGGCTTTTTTATGTCAGGAAAGACGCTGCTGATTAGTTCAGCGCAATCTTCTTGTCGCCCTGGTATTTGTACAGGGTCATGGATGGGTTCTTCAGTTCGCCGTTGGCCTCGAACTGCACCGTGGTGGTCACGCCTTTGAAGTTGGTTTTGCCAATTTCAGCGGTGTAGACTTTAGGGTCGGTGCTGTTGGCACGCTTCATGGCGTCAACCAGCACGAACACTGCGTCGTACACGTACGGGCTGTAGACCTGGAACTGCTTGGGGTACTTGGCTTCGTAGCGCTTCATCCAGGCGTCGCCGCTGGGCATTTTGGCCAATGAAGAGCCGCCTTCAGCGCAGATCACGTTCTCTAGCGTTTTGGCGCCAGCGGATTGTTTGATCAGGTCGTTGGTGCAGATGCCATCACCGCCGAAGAACTTTTGCTTGGTCAAACCGAGTTGCTCCATCTGGCGCAGCATAGGGCCAGCTTGTGGGTCCATGCCGCCGTAGAAGATCGCGTCGGGGTTCTTGGCTTTGACAGCGGTCAGGATGGCCATGAAGTCAACAGCTTTGTCGGTGGTGAACTGCTCGTCCACAATCGTCATGCCCTTGGCTTTGGCGGTGTTCTTGAACACTTCAGCCACGCCTTGGCCATAGGCAGTGCGGTCGTCAATCACGGCCACGGTCTTGAGCTTCAAGCCATCGGCTGCGTAGAAAGCCAGACCAGCGCCCAGGGCGTTGTCATTGGCCAGCAGACGGAAGGTGGTTTTGTAGCCAGGCTTGGTCAAGTTGGGGTTGGTAGCCGATGGGGTGATGTGGGGGATACCGCAGTCGTTGTAGATTTTGGACGCTGGAATGGTGGTACCCGAGTTCAGGTGGCCGGCTACGCCGTTGACTTTAGCGTCGCACAGCTTTTGTGCGGCGGCTGCGCCTTGCTTTGGATCGGCTGCGTCGTCTTCGGCAACCAGCTCAAACTTGATTTTTTTGCCGCCGATGGAGATGTTTTGCGCATTGAGGTCTTCAACAGCCATGCGGGCACCGTTCTCGTTGTCCTTGCCGTAAGCGGCTTGGGCACCCGAGATAGGAGCAACGTGGCCAATTTTGACCACTTGCATGTCTTGTGCAGACGCCAGGCCTGCGATGGTAGCCAATGCGGCCAGTACGGTTAGTTTCAGTTTCATGTAAACCCCTTTGAGGAATTGATTAACAAAATCGCCAGAACAGTTGAGAGTAGTAAATGTACCCAACGCCCTGTACGATACTGCAAATAACGCGCCAGCGTCACATTAGGGACGCAAAATCCCTAGGGGTTTTCACGATCAACCGCTTAGATGGTGCGAAATTCAGGAAGCGCTGGGGGCGGGCGCACGGGCATTGCAGATTTTTTCTTTGCACACTTTTACATGCATGGGGCACCTGGCCCGCGCGATGCAGGTGGGCGCTGCGCACCCTTAAGCGGCCAGCTTCAGGTCGTGGCGGGTGATCTCATAGCCCAGCTCGGTGTAGCGCTTCCAGCGGGCGCGGGCGCTGTGGCGGTCGGCATCGTCCAAAGTCACCACTTCGATCACGCGGTCAAACTGCTCAAACCCGTCTGGCACGCCAGGCCATAAATTGACCAGCACACCATAGCCCCCAGCCTGGGCCTGTTCCAGCGTCTCACACAGCACCACGGGGGTGCGCGCCAACACCTCGGGGGTGCACGGTGCTCGCACATGGGCGACAAAATCCAGCGGGCTAAAAGTCCATAGCTCACCGTCTAACCGGGCCAGCACATCGGGCGCTGCCAGCACCGCCACGCGCGCACCAGCCAGGGTGGCTTTGCGCAGCAGCTTGCAGGCGTAGGTCACCTTGTTGGGGGCGTTAAAGTGGAAAGCAAGGTTGGTTTTAGCCATGTGCTGCGATCCTGTGATGCGTTAGCCTCACCTCAAACCCGCTTCTTGGACGCTACTTTTTTAGTAGCTGCTCCCGCAACATTTTTGCTGGCTACTGGCTGATTGAGCACAAAATTGAGCAACAAAGGCACGGGGCGGCCGGTGGCGCCCTTGGCTGCGCCGCTTTTCCAGGCCGTGCCTGCAATGTCCAGATGCGCCCACGGGTATTTGCTGGCAAAGCGCTGTAAAAACTTGGCCGCCGTGATGGCCCCGCCCGCGCGCCCACCCACATTGGCCACGTCGGCAAAATTGCTCTTCAAGCCCTCGGCGTACTCGTCATCCAGCGGCATGCGCCAGCACGGGTCTAGCGCGGCATCGCCCGCTGTTTGCAGGGCCTGGGCCAGGGTGTCGTCAGTAGTAAACATGCCGCTGCGCACATGGCCCAGCGCAATCACACAGGCCCCGGTGAGGGTGGCAATGTCCACCACGGCTTGAGGGTTGAAGCGCTCGGCATAGGTGAGCGCGTCGCACAAAATCAAGCGCCCTTCGGCATCGGTGTTGAGGTTTTCGATGGTTTGGCCGCTCATACTGGTCACCACGTCGCCCGGTTTCACGGCCTTGCCGTCGGGCATGTTTTCGCAGCTGGGGATCAGGCCGACCACGTTGAGCGTGGGTTGCAACACGCTCAGCGCCTTGAATACGCCCAGCACGCTGGCCGCGCCGCCCATGTCGAACTTCATCTCGTCCATCTCGGCGGCGGGTTTGATGGAGATGCCCCCGGTATCGAAAGTAATGCCCTTGCCCACCAGCACGGTAGGCGCCACCGTTTTGGCCGCGCCGTTGTAGCGCAGCACAATAAAGCGCAGCGGCTCATGGGAGCCTTGGGCCACCGACATGAACGAGCCCATACCCAGCTTGGCCACCTCCTTGGGGCCCAGCACCTCGCATTGCAGGGTTTTGTGGCCTTTGGCCAGCGATTGGGCGGCCTCGCCCAGCATGGTGGGGGTGGCGTGGTTACCGGGGCGGTTGGCCCACTCTTTGGCAAACTCCACGCCCTGCACGCAGGCGCTGGCTTGGGCAAAGTGGCTGTCCAGGCCGCGTGTGCTGTGCACGCCCATAGTGACCAAGGTGATGCGCCGTGGCTGGGGTTTGCTTTTGGTGGTGGTGTAGACATAGCTGGCCTGGGCGGCGGCCTGCATGGCGGCACTCAGTGCAGCGCCCAGCGCGGCGGTGTCCAGGCTGTCCAGACCGGCCAGGCCGATCACTACCTGCACCTTGGCGGTTTTGGCAGGGCTAGTAGAGCCAGCAGGGTCAGCAGGGCTGCCAGGTTTATAGGCGGCGATAGCGGCGGCAACGGCTTTGGACACATCGCGCGCGGTGCCATCGCCCACGCCCACCAGCATCACCTTGGTGGCGCGAATGCCGGGCAGCGCGTAGGCTTGCAGCAGTTTGGCAGGGCTGCCATCGCAGTCGCCTGAGGCGCGGGCGCTGGCTAACAAAGCGCCCACAGGGCCGTCACTGGTGCGTGCACCAGTGCTGCTTGTTTTGGTGACCAACAGCATCAATAAGGAGGCTGGCAGGGCTGCGGCTTGCGCTGGCGAAAGGGTTTTGAGTTCGAAGTTCATAATACGGGCTTTCTGATCGCGGGTTCACTTGCATTTTTTCATTCAACGCTGATGTTATTCCATTCTTCCGTCCGCAAAGAGCTCGCACGCAGCTTTGGCGCTACTTTAGTGGTGCTAATTACCGTGGTCATGAGCATGATGCTGATCCGCACCCTGGGCCTGGCCGCCGGTGGCCGGGTCGATCCGCAAGACGTCATGATGCTGATGGGCTACGCCGCGCTGGGGCATTTGCCCACTATTTTGACCCTCAGCCTGTTTATTTCGGTCACCAGCACCTTGGGCCGCATGTACCGCGACTCGGAAATGGCCATCTGGTTTACCGCTGGGCGCGGCCTGACCAGCTTTAGTTGGCCGGTGTTTCGCTTTGCCTGGCCTATTTTGCTGGCGATTGCCGTATTGGCCTTGATCGTCTGGCCCTGGAGCAACCAGCAATCGCAAATTCTGCGTGACCAGTACGAAACACGCGGCGACCTGGACCGTGTGTCTGCCGGGCAGTTTCAGGAAAACGCCTCTGGTTCACGGGTATTTTTTATCGAGCGCGAGGACGGCGCGACGGTGGGCGATGCGGCCAAGAGCAAAACGGGCCGCAACGTCTTCATATCCTCCACCGAGAACAACAAACAAGTGGTCACCTCGGCCCGCAACGGCCGCCTGGATCGCATTGGCGATGACCAGTTTTTGATCCTCCACAACGGCCAGCGCCTGGACCGAGTCAATGGCGAGACCCAAATCAAAATCAGTGAGTTTGAAGAGTACGGCACCAAGATCAGCACCAACCGCGTCAATACCCCGGACACCGCGCCCACCAAAACCCTGCGCACCAACCAGTTGATCAAGGACCCCACCCGGCCCAAGATGGCCGAGCTGAGCTGGCGCTTTGGCCTGGCCATCGCCGCGTTCAACCTGGTGCTACTGGCCATTGTGGTC
Organism: Polaromonas sp.; assembly: GCA_043772355.1. GTDB lineage: Bacteria > Pseudomonadota > Gammaproteobacteria > Burkholderiales > Burkholderiaceae_C > JAAFIP01. Next base: position 3,692 of record JAYVGI010000155.1, on the reverse strand, counting down.
TCCGCCACCAACCCGCGCGCCGGGCGCGGTTTTAGCCTGGTGTTTGCGCTGCTGGCTTTCTTGGTCTACTACAACATGCTCAACATCGGCTTTGGCTGGGTCAGCTCGGGGCGCGTAAGCTTTGCCAAGCTGATGTGGCTGTTGCACGGCGGGGTATTTGCAGCCACCTTGGCCTGGCTCATTGTGCGCAGCAACCAATGGTCTTGGCGCAACCTGCTGCCCCGGCGCGCCTGAGACGGCTTTATTTATATCCCCTCTTGACTTATGCAAACCGTACGCCGCCTGATTCACCGCGAAATGCTGGTCACCGTCGCCTTCGTGGCACTGGCCTTTTTGGCCTTGTTTTCGTTTTTTGACCTGGTAGAGGAACTGAGCGATGTAGGCCGGGGCGCAGCCACCAACCCCTACCGCCTGAGCCACGCCGCGCTCTATACCCTGATGTGGGCCCCTAACCGCCTGTACGAGCTGATGCCCATTGCCGTGCTGATAGGCAGCATCATCGTGATGGCGCGCTTTGCCCAAAGCTCGGAGTTCACCATCTTGCGCACCAGCGGCATGGGCCCTTGGCGCGCCCTGCGCACGCTGCTGGCGCTGGGCCTGCTGTTTACGGTGTTTACCTTTTTGGTGGGCGAGTACCTGGCACCCGTCACCACCCGCAGTGCGCAGTTGCTCAAGGCCTACTACATGGACAAAATAAGTATCGGCAAAACAGGGGCCTGGCTGAAAGAGCGCCAGCAGTTCTCCAGCTTTGCGGTCAACGTCGGCGCGCTCAGCTCCGACGGCAAAATGAACAACATCAAAATATTTGAGTTCAACTCCAAAGGCCTGATGGTCTCCACCACCTCGGCCCAGCGGGCGGAGTTTGGCCAGGATGCCGCGTGGGACCTGCAAGGGGTCAAGCGCACCGAGTTCTTCACCTCGGCAGACGACGTGAAAGTCGGCGCGCCCAGCGCCCGCGTGCAACACAACACCGCCACCCACACATTTCGCTGGCCTACCGAGCTCAACGCCGAGATGGTCTCGGTCGCCCTGCTCAAGCCCGAGCGCATGAGCACCATTGACCTGTACCAGTACACCCAGCATCTGCAGGCCAATGGCCAAACCTCGCAGCGCTACGAGATTGAGTTTTGGCGCAAAGTGTTCTACCCCTTGAGCTGCATCGTCATGGTGGTGCTGGCCCTGCCCTTTGCCTACCTGCACTTTCGCTCCAGCTCGATCAGCGGTTACGTGTTTATGGGCGTGATGATCGGCATCAGCTTCTTTTTGCTGAACAACGTGTTTGGCTACGCTGGCAACATCAACAACTGGAAGCCCTGGATATCGGCCGCCATCCCTGGCTTGCTCTACTCCATCGCCTCGCTGGCGGCGTTTGGCTGGCTTGTGCTGCGGCATTAGCGTTCATCTTTACCTCTACCATGACATCACCCCATGCCATCATTTTGTTCGCCCACGGCTCGCGCGACCCCCTGTGGCGCGCGCCGCTCGAAGCCGTGGCCCACACCATCGCAGCCCAGCACCCGCACACGCCAGTGCGCTGCGCGTACCTGGAGTTGTGCGAGCCGGATCTGGCCACCGTCACTACAGAAATAATAGCTGCTTGCGCAACATCAATGCTGGCTAACAGCTTAAATGGCGCAATAAATGTGCGCATTGTGCCGATGTTTTTGGGCATGGGCGTGCATGCGCGCAAAGACTTGCCTGAGCTGGTGGAGGCCTTGCGTGTCGCCCATCCAGCCGTGCATTTTGAGGTGGTTCCGCCGATAGGTGAGGACCCTCGGGTGACGGCTTTGTTGGCTGAGATGGCGGTGGGTTGAACTGCCGTCTGAAGACCTTTCGCGGTGGCTTTTGTACGGTGGCGGTTGAAGACGTTTCGCTGCAAATGCTATGAAGACATGCTGTGTCTTGTACCGGGAGCAGGCCGATGGTGAGCGATCCACCGGTGTGCCCCAGCCAATTCGGCCAGCGAATACCGAACCCGAGGCTTGCGAAGTGGTGGATGATCCACCGCTGCGCCCCAACCACACCACTACGCAGCTCTGGCGCTTGGTGTGCACAGCGCAGCGGCATCAAGGAGGAGCCCGCAGGGCGGGGGACAGCCGCGAAGCTGTGCACACCATGTGCCAGAGCGAGCACAGTACAGAATTGGAGTCCGCACAACCGCCAGACTCAAAACCCATAAGCAATACAAGCAAAACGTTTGAAGGCATAATAAACCGAAGCTTTAGCCACATCGAGATATGAACCTGCACCAATTTCGCTTCGTCCAAGAGGCCGCGCGGCGCAACTTGAACTTGACCGAGGCGGCCAAGGCGCTGCATACCTCGCAACCCGGCGTGTCCAAGGCCATTATTGAGCTGGAAGAAGAGCTCGGTGTCGAGATATTTGCGCGCCATGGCAAACGCCTAAAACGCATTACCGAACCCGGCACCCATGTGCTCAAAAGCATCGAGCTGATCATGCGCGAGGTGGGCAACCTCAAGAAAATTGGTGAACAGTTCAGCCTGCAAGACAGCGGTACCCTGAGCATCGCCACCACCCACACCCAGGCACGCTACGTGCTGCCCCAGCCGATTGCCAAGCTGCGTGATGCCTTCCCCAAGGTCAACGTCAGTCTGCACCAAGGCACGCCCGACCAAGTCGCCAAAATGCTGATCGACGAAGTGGCTGAAGTGGGCATAGCGACTGAATCGCTAGCAGACTACGCTGAACTGGTCACCCTGCCCTGCTATGAATGGCAGCACATGCTGGTCATGCCAGCCGACCACAAACTGGCCAAGGTCAGCCAGATTACGCTGGCAGATCTGGCGGCCGAGCCCATCATCACCTACCACCCGTCGTTCACCGGCCGCACCAAAATTGACGCCGCCTTTGCCGCCAAAAAACTCTCTCCGCGCATAGCCTTAGAGGCCATTGACTCCGACGTGATCAAGACCTATGTGCGCACCGGGCTGGGCGTGGGCATTGTGGCCGAAATGGCGGTCAAAGATGACCCGGTGAACGACTTGGTCATCAAACCGGCCGGCCAATTGTTCGGCAAAAACATCGCCCGCGTCGCCTTCAAACGCAGCGCCTATTTGCGCAACTTTGTCTATACCTTCGCCGAACTCGTCAGCGACCGGCTCAACCGCAAACTGATCGACCGCGCGATGAGCGGACAGGCGGATGACTATGAATTGTAAAAACCTTGCGGGACAGACCAACGGACAGCGCGCAGCGCACCGTTGCTCTGTCCTCAACTGATTAACTTGAACTTTGACTAGTGAAAACGGACTTCCGGACGCAGAGGACGCAAAAGAAGAAAATACAAAAATGAAATAGATAATCACCATTTGCTTTTTCTTCCGTAAATTCCGTTCCATGCTCCGCTTACATTTATTCTTTTTTGGTATTCCTTTTGCGTCCTCTGCGTAACTTTTGCGTCCTCTGCGTCCGGAAATTTTGTATTCGGAAGTTCTGTATTTCACACCCAAGATAACCATGCAAACCCTAGAACGTACCCCCCAGCTCACCACCAAGCTCCCCGCCGTAGGCACCACCATTTTCACCGTCATGTCGGCCCTGGCGCTTGAGAAAAACGCGGTGAACCTGGGCCAGGGTTTTCCGGATTTCCACTGTGACCCCAAGTTGGTCAACGCCGTCACTACCGCCATGCAGAACGGCCAAAACCAGTACCCGCCCATGACGGGCGTGCC
>JAYVGI010000154.1:0-8544 GCA_043772355.1 Polaromonas sp. | reverse complement strand
AACGCGGCCATGCTGCCGCGCATCGTCCCGCTCAGCCAGGCCGACCCAGCGGGTCTGTCAAAAGCTTTGCGCGTCGGGCTGGAAGCCCCAATGCAGCTCTCCGCCGCGTTCCTGCATGGCACTGAGGGCTGGCTGGATGCAATGGACACTCAGGACGCACAGGCTTTCGTGCGGCGGGTGCTCAATATCTCATCTGGCAATGGCCGCCGGGCGATGGCATCGCAGGCCATTTACAGCGCGGCCAAGGCGGGGCTGGACCACTTCACCCGCTGCCTGGCGCTGGAAGAGGCGCTGAAAGCCCAAGGCGCGCGCGTCTGCTCGCTCGCTCCTGGCGTGGTGGACACCGACATGCAGACCCATTTGCGCGCGGCAGACGCCGAGACTTTTCCAGACCATGGCCGCTTTGTCGATCTCAAGACGCAAGGCCAACTGGCATCCGCAGCCGACGCCGCCGCACAGGTGCTGGCGTACCTGGCGCGGCCAGATTTCGGGGCCCATCCGGTGGCTGATGTGCGGGACGCGGCGTAACGGGTCACCCTGCATTATTTGCACTGCGGCGGGCGGGCTTGCAAATCCAGGGCCGAGTCCAAACCCGTGCCCGAGTGCAAATGCACGTGCAAGATGAAGGCCGGGAGAAAACTGGCAAGCTGGATTGGCTATGGGCGGGACGGCGCATGCCAAACGCCCTCATACTGGAGTACCAGAAATCGGTCAATCGACAAACGCCCAGCCTGGCAGCATAGGCAGTAGCGCTCTACCGGTAGTCTCGGCAAATTCTCACAGGTCAATACCGGTAGCGCACCGCCTTTTGTGAAGGCGGGATGGCGCATGGCAAATGACCGATTTCTGGTACTCCAGTATGAGGGCGTTTGGCATCCGCTCTATCGCCCACGAAGTACACGAGCCGGGAAGAGCAATGCATTCAACCAGCACGAAGACAATCACACCAACACCCACCGCACCACCAGCCCCGCCAGCGCACAAACCGCAATCACACTGATCACACCAGCCTTAAAGCGAAACAGGGCCACTGCTGCGGCAGTAATGATGAGCACTGCTGGGCAATCAACCAAAGACCACAGAGACACACCCGCTTTGGCGTGCACCGCCACGTTGGCAATGAAAAACACCGCCAGCGCCGCGATCACGCCCACTACGGCGGCAGTGATGGCTTTGAGCGGGGCGGTAAAGCCCAGCTTGCCATGGGTGGTTTCAATCATCGGGCCGCCCGCCAGGATGAAGACGAAGCTGGGCAGAAAGGTGAACCAGGTGGCCACGCAAGCACCGATGGTGCCCATCATTACCGATGCTGGGCCAATCAGCGCTGCGCCTGCGCCGCTGCGCAAAGTCTCCTGCGCCTGGCCTACATAGCCGATGAAGGCAACGATCATGATCAGCGGGCCAGGGGTCGTCTCGCCCAGGGCCAGGCCGTCCATCATTTGTTTGGCTGTCAGCCAGCCGTAGTGCTCGACCGCTGCTTGGTTGACATAGGGCAGCACCGCGTACGCGCCGCCAAAAGTGACCATCGCCGCCTTGCTGAAAAACCAACCCATTTGCGTGAGCGAGTGCTGCCAGCCCAGGCTGCTAACGAGAGCCAGCATAGGCAAGGCCCACAGCACTGCGCCGATGCCAAACACGGCCCACAAGCGGGGTGCCGAGAAACGTGCGTGGGCAGGCGTGGGGGTGTTGTCGTCAATGATGGCCGGCAGAGCACTGGCTTTGGACGCGCTGGCGTGGCCGCCGCCAGCAAACTCCGCCGGAGCGTAGCGCGAGCCCAACCAACCGACTATGGCTGCTACCGCGACGATCCAGGGAAAGCCAATGTTGAAAAACTCGATGGCGATAAAACTCAGCACCGCCACCGCCCACAAAATGGGCGACTTGGTTGGATGCTTGAGTGTTTTGCTGCCCACCCGCCACAGCGCATGCAGCACCAGTGCCGCCACGGCGCACTGGATGCCGTAGAACAGCGCCGCCACCCAAGGTATCTGCCCAAAGCTGATGTACAGCGCGCTCAGGGCGATGATGATGAACAGCGACGGCAGTACAAACAGCGCCCCCGCCGCTATGCCGCCGCGCGTGCCGTGCATCAACCAGCCTATGTAAGTGGCCAACTGCTGCGCCTCGGGGCCAGGCAGCAGCATGCAGTAATTCAGCGCATGGTTAAAGCGTCCCTGGCTGATCCAGCGGCGCTCGTCCACCAGCTCGCGCTGCATGATGGCGATTTGCCCAGCGGGGCCACCGAAACTGATGAGGCCTAGCTTGAGCCAGAATTTCAGCGCTTGCATGAAGCCCACGGCTTGGGGAGCGGTATGGATGGTGTTGTTGTTCATGAGTGTTGTCCGCTGTGCAGTTTTTTAGTTTTGCTTTCCAAGTACGCGGCCCCTCTTGCCAAAGCTGCTCACATTGTCGTGGGGGCCGCAAAGCAGCATCGTTCATGCTGGCTTCCAGTTGTGTGCCTCGTCTTGTTGGTGGGCTTTATCGTGGCACCAAGCGTACAGTGCATCGTACATCGGCATCGCGGTAGCCAGCATGGCGTGGTCGTCCGTAGCGTGCAGGCGCGACAGGCCCAAGGATATGGCCAAGAGGCCTGCGGACTGCGCCGCCAAGTCCAAGCGGTCGGTGTCTGCACCGCGCACGATGCGCGCCAGCAGCGCTAGCGCGGGGCTGTGCAAATCAAAGCCCTTCAGCAGTGCGTCAAAGCTGCACAAATCACCCTCATGCGACACCGGAGCACCGGGGATGTCGTAGGCCACCGCATTGCGCTTTTTGACTTCGGTAAACACCTGCTCGGTCGGCACATAGAAAAACTCTGCGCGGGGGTCAATAAAGCGGCGAATCAACCAAGGGCAGGCGATGCGGTCGATCTTGGGCCGCGCGCGGGTGATCCAGCGCGAGGCCTGCTCACCTGTCACGCCCCAGTCGGCACGTTTGAGGATCGTCGGTAAAGCCTGGGCACGCCAAGCGGCAATGTTGGCGGCCGTATCGGCATCGGCATCACTGCCTTCTTTGCCGCCTTCAATACCGCCTGAGAGCAGTTGCGCGCTCCAGCCCGCTTGGTTTAGCTGCGCCACCGCATCTTCGCTGACGTTGTGTCCATACACACAATAGACCACCACCTGGCGCGGGCTGTGGCTGCGGGCAAATGCCTCAACCTGTTCAGGCGTGCAGCGCACCGCACCGCACACGATGCGTGGGCTCTCTGTGAATTTAGCTTCGCGCCGAACATCCAGCATCAGCGGTGCATCAGAGCGGCCAATGGCTTTCGCCAGCTCTGCGGGAGAGACGGCGGGATAAGTGGCAGAGGTGGAAGGTGTGGCGTGCGTAGTCATAGCGGTGTCCATGGATATCTCCAACAAGAAGTTTCAGCGCTTGGACGGGACACCGTCTATCTGCAAGAGATTCGGGAGGCTGTGTTCCCGATGGCATCATCTTACAGCGTTTTTTGCATGCCGACATGCCATGTAGACCGAAGTGCAACAATGGCAACGGCTTTCACAGGTAAATCTGGCTGCAGGCCAATGAAATATAGCGCAAGCAGCTATTAAATTCATAGTTAACTGGAAATGACTGACGCGACGGTTTTAGGTGGTTGGAGGCTGGCTTTTTTTGCCCCTCACCTGAGCAGCCGTTTTTGCCCACCATGCGCTACTGATGCGATGGCTACTTACGCTTAATTTCATTGGCGTGCGAGCCAGTTTACGCATGGAAAGTTGGATGTTCGTTTAGGCCATTTTGAACGCGATTTTGGGAAATGGGTGACCCTGTACCTCCCTTGCTGTAGCTCCCTTGCGCTTGACCAAGGCATTGCTCATTACCTGTGATTTGATAAAGCGCCATGTAATAGCAGCCGCCTCGATCACGAGCTTTAAGAAATGTTTGCAGGTATTGAATTTCTTCAACGGTGATTTTGACTTGGGCGTTTGCAGTCAGCACTCGTGCGGGGTCGTTTAAATCTATAGCCATGATGTACCTTCGGGTTTATTTGATGTTTGATGCAGAACTTGCTGAAGCGGGCGAGCTTATTGGCGCACTCTCGGGCTTGATAAGAAAGCTGCGTAGCAGCTCTTGTGTGGGTTTTACGATTTCGCGCCATCGTGGCAACAACTCGATGGGTATGCCAAACCTGATGGATAAACCATTGACACTGATGTGTTTTATTGAATTCAGCAATCAACGCCTTGGTACCGGACTGTGGTAATCCATGCCGTCCCACGGCCTTGGGGGCGCTAGTTTGCCAGGCGTTTTATCAGGTAGTTCTACATTAATGGGCACCATATACCTTCCTGGAGCCCTTAATTGAATACCGCTGTACTCAACATACGCCTTGGGTATGTAAAAGGTTGTCGTACTGTATCCCGTAGATGAAGTTTCAGACCGCAATGCGTAGCTGACTTCGAGATACCGTTTGCTGGTGTTAACGCCTTGCGGCACCTCGCCACGCGGAATAATCACACCGCTTAAAGTTAAGAAATACCACGCTGCAACAGCCAAAAATGCCACTACAGCCATAACCCTAATGAGCGTTAACCTAGTGCGGCCGTGTGCATTCGTTGATTTATACGTGCTACTCTGCCCAGGTCATTTGAACGGAATTTACATGCCTCTTAGTCCCGCAGCCTTTTAGAATATTTCGGAGGCAGCTACTGATTTGATAGTGTTTCATATGCTTGAAAACCGTGTTGCAGCTTGTCATTTCTCTCTCCCCGCCTCTTGCACCGCCTTGGCCGTTCATCACGGTGGCATCGGCACTCACATGCCCTACCTTGCCGGTGAGCAGGCCGTATTTTTGGAAGGGGTAGGCGGCCAGCTTGACCTGGGCGCTTTGGCCACCCTGGATAAAGCTGATGTCTTCGTTTTTGATGACGACGTCGGCAAACAGGGGCTCGCCCAGGGGGGATTTGAGCTCCATCAGGCCTTCGCTGTAGGTGTTGTGCATAGAGGTAGTTTATGGGATGAAGCGTTCGGGTTGTTTTTTTGATTCACGTTAATATTACCGATGACGTAAATTCAACTCGTGAAATCATCCGAGAAAGGAACCACGCCATGAGCAGCTACGCCCTTCGCCTGCCCGAGTCCCTCAAGCAGGCCTCTAAACGCATCGCCGCAGCGGACGACACCACCATGAACCAGTTTTACAGCCCCATTAAATACACCATTAGATACACGCCTTTTATGCTGACGGCCCAATAAAAAAAGGCGCGAAAGCTATCATTTTGAGAATTCATGGAGCATGCCTTCGCGTTAGTTTCGCTAGGTATGTTTGGCCTACAATTAGGTAAGTTCAATCACTAGGGGTAAATTTATGCGTAACTCTGAACCCGCTGGGGCGCTGTCTGTGCCGCCTTCGGTCTTGGCGGCTTTGCATATTTCGGCCACCGACCCCGTGCACTGGGAGGTGCGCAATGGCGAGGCGGTGCTCAAAGCCGCTGTAGCGCGTCGCAGCGTAGACGAGGTGGCGGGCATGCTGGCACCGCAGCTTGCAGGCAAACGCATTCGCTGGAGTGCTGTGGCCGCCAGTGCACGCGCCGCTTGGGGACAAGTGCGTTGATCGCCATTGACACCAATATCATTCTGCGGTTTTTGACGCGACAACCCAAGGCGCAGTTTGAAACCGCACGCGACTTGTTTCGCAAAGGTGGGCTGTTCGTCAGCACGCCGGTGGTGATGGAGGTTTACTTTACTTTGACGGGTAGCGTTTTGGCCTTTGCTGATGACCATGCCTTGGATGCTTTGGATGCTGTGCTGCGCTTGCCCGGCGTAGACGTGCAGCATGCTGACGAGGTGTTTGCTGCGATAGCTTATGCACGGCAAGGCCTGCCCTTTAAAGATGCTTGCGTATTGGCGTTTAGCGCCGAAGCTTCGCGGCTGGCCACATTTGACAAACCGTTTGCCAAGCATGCAGCCAAGCTCAAGCTGCGGCCTTTGGTACAGGTGCCCTAGGGTACGCCCTTAGGCTCTCACTGCCCGTACATTGTGTGGGGCTGAGCAGATATTCGAGCACGGCGCGTCTGCCTTGGTGGATTTCTATGGCCACTTGCATGCCTGCGTTGGCTGGCAGCCCCTGACCCACGATCCTGGGCCAAAGCTACCCGCGCCGAAAGGCAAACACCGCCATGCTGGCGCGGGCATTGGGCCACCAGCGGACCACACGTTCGTCTTGCATGCCCAGCGCCTGGGTGACTTGCAGCTGGTTTTTAGTCGCCAACTGGGCAAAATCAGCAAAGGTACCGACGCGGATATTGGGCGTGTCGTACCACTGGTAGGGCAAGGTTTTGGTCACCGGCATTTGGCCCATCAGCACTTGCAGACGGTTGGGCCAGTGGCCAAAGTTAGGGAAAGCGACGATGCCTTGCTTGCCCACACGCGCGGTCTCGCGCAGCATCACCTCGGCGTTGCGCAGATGTTGCAGCGTGTCGATTTGCAGCACTACGTCAAAGCTTTGGTCCTGGAACATGGCCAGGCCTTCGTCCAGGTTCAGCTGAATGACGTTGACCCCGCGCGCTACGCAGGCATGCACATTGCTGTCGTCAATCTCTACGCCGTAGCCCGTGCAGCCGCGCGTGGTCTGCAGGTGCGCTAGCAGCGCGCCGTCACCGCAACCCAGGTCGAGCACGCGTGCGCCGTGGGGCACCATGTCGGCGATAGTTTTGTGAAGTGCTTTGTCGCTCATGTTGATGTCACCTCCACGCGCGCTGCCCTGGTATTTTCATTCGTTATGCTATCGAAGTAAGAGCGCACAATTTTCATATAACGTGCGTCATCCAGCAAAAATGCATCGTGCCCATGCGGCGCGTCGATTTCGGCGTAGCTCACAGGGTGTTGGTTGTCCAGCAAGGCTTTGACCAGCTCGCGGCTGCGCGCGGGGGAAAAGCGCCAGTCGGTAGTAAAACTGACCAGCAGAAACTTAGCTTTAGCATTGGCAAGTGCTTTGCTCAAATCACCGCCGAATTTCTTTGCCGGATCAAAATAATCTAGCGCACGCGTGATCAGCAAATAAGTGTTCGCGTCGAAGTATTCTGCAAATTTATCGCCTTGATAACGCAGGTAACTCTCAATCTGAAACTCTACCTCTTGCGTGGTGTACTGGTAAGGCAGTTGAAGCGCGTCGAGCGCCGCCGGGCCGCCCCTGGACGCGAGGGCCCCACGCTCCGGTAAAGCCGGAGCCCCTTCCCTGGCTTGGGGCGGCGCAGCACGCGCAGCGGCAAGCGTGGGGGCTTTTAGTTGCCGTCCAAACTTCTCGTTCATCACATCATCACTGAGGTAGGTGATATGCCCCACCATGCGCGCGATGCGCAAACCGCGCTTGGGGATCACGCCGTGCCGGTAAAAATGACCGCCATGAAAATCAGGGTCGGTGGCAATGGCGCGGCGGGCGACTTCGTTGAACGCAATATTTTCAGCCGTCAGGTTAGGCGCTGTGGCCACGCCAATACAGTGGCGTACCCGCTCGGGGTATTGCAGCGTCCAGCTGAGAGCCTGCATACCGCCCAGGCTGCCGCCCATCACGGCAGCCAAGGTGTGAATGCCCAGTGCATCCATCAAGCGGGCTTGGGCATGGACCCAGTCTTCCACCGTGACTACGGGGAAGTCTGCACCATACACTTGGCCGGTGTCGGGGTTGACGTGCATGGGGCCGGTGGAGCCAAAGCAGGAGCCCAGATTGTTCACGCCGATGACGAAAAACTTGTCAGTGTCCAGCGGTTTGCCGGGGCCAATCATGCTGTCCCACCAGCCTTCGGATTTGTCTTGCCCGGCGTACACGCCCGCTACGTGGTGCGAGGCGTTCAGTGCGTGGCACACGAGCACAGCGTTGGATTTGGCGGCGTTCAGTGTGCCATAGGTCTCGTAGGCCACGGTGTATGCGCGGATCGACTTGCCGCTTTGCAAGGCAAGCGGTGCGTCAAACTGCATGGACTGTGGCGTAGCTATCAAGGTCATGGCACAAACAAAAAAACCCAGCGCGCTAAAAACGGACACTGGGTTTGCGTCTTTAGCGGAATTTATAACGCGCCCGCAAGCTGGTGCAAATCGGCGCAGTTGACAGTATAGGGGATAAATTTGGTGCTGTGTTGTACTGTGTGTCGTCCTCCTCCAGATTTGTACTTCGTTGCCATGCAGGACGTGTGCACAGCGGATGAGGCAACTTGGCTACAGGCGAGATAGCGTATGCAAACCGCCCTCATACTGGATTACCAGAAATCGGTCGGTTTGCATACGCTATCTCACCTCGCGACCATAGGTAGTGCGCTACCCGTATTGAACACAACGCAACGCCGGAGACTACCGGTCGCTCGCATCGGTGGTCGCACACGGTGGGGTGCTTGCCGACCGACCGATTTCTGGTACTCCAGTATGAGGGCGGTCGGCAAACACCCATCCGTGCGTACGTGACGTGGTTCCGAACCACGCGTTACCCAAAGACCAAGGTGGTTATCGACCACCTCACTTCGACCGAAACACAATCTCTTTCATCCGCTGCAACTTCGGCGCGACCACAGGCACCGTCAGCATCGTGCTGGCAATCGCCATCAACAGCAAAGC
>JAYVGI010000153.1:0-17428 GCA_043772355.1 Polaromonas sp. | reverse complement strand
CTGGCCCAATCCACACGCGACTGCGCCACCGCTTTCGGCAAAGTCCGGCGCAGCGGCTTGACCAGCCAGTCGCTCACCGCCATCACAAAGACACCCGGCTGGGCCTGCATATTGATGCGCAGGCGGTTCATCCAGGCGCGCAGCAGCGCCGACCCAATGAGCACAAAAAACAGGGTGTCGAGCAGAAAAGACAGGACGCGGATCAGCATGGATATACCTGGCTAGCGTCTTGGTTTTTTGCTTGGCTTGCGCCCAGCGCTGGCTGCCGACTTCTTGACCGCAGCCTTCAGCGCCTGAATGGGCGACTTCTGCGCCTTGCCCGCGGACGGGGAGCCAACCCGCCCACCGGCGCGTTGCTCAGCCCGCTTGTCGCCCCGGGCGCTGCTACGCTCGCGCGGCTCGCCAGGCGTCCGCTGCGACGGCCGATCCTGATCTGGCAGGTCAGAACCCCGCCCACCCGCCTTGTCTTTCATGGCACGGGTCAGCAGCTCTTCGCCTTCGCGCACCAGGCGGAAATCGATCTTGCGGCCATCCAGATCGACCCGGCTGACCTGCACACGCAGGCGGGTGCCGTTGGCGTAGCGGATGCCGGTACGCTCGCCGCGCAGCTCTTGGCGCACTTCGTCAAACTTGAAGTAGTCGCCGCCCAGCTCGGTGATATGCACCAGGCCTTCGACGTACATCGCATCCAAGGTGACGAACAAACCAAAGCTGGTGCAACTGCTCACCGTGCCGGCATATTCCTCGCCCAAATGCTCGCGCATGTATTTGCACTTGAGCCAGGCCTCTACGTCTTTGCTGGCCTCATCGGCGCGGCGCTCGTTGGCACTGCAATGCAGGCCTGCGGCCTCCCACTCTAGCTGCTCGGCGCTGAGCTTTTTGGGTTTGATCGTCGGTACTTTCACCTTGGATGCAGCGCGGGCGGCCAGCCGCTTCTTTAACTTTTCATGCGCTTCGCCTGGGATGGGCAGGTTAGGCAACTGGTATTTGCCGTGCGCCAAAATAGCTTTGATCACGCGGTGCACCAGCAAGTCAGGGTAGCGGCGGATCGGGCTGGTGAAGTGGGTGTAGGCCTCAAACGCCAATCCAAAATGGCCGCTGTTGATCGGCGTGTAGATCGCCTGGCTCATCGAGCGCAGCAGCATGGTGTGGATCTGCTGCGCGTCAGGCCGGTCTTTGGTAGCGGCGGCGATGGCGGCAAACTCGCCGGGCGTGGGGTCCTCGCTGATGGTCATGTTCAACCCCAGCGTTTTGAGGTACATGCGCAGGTTGTCTTTTTTCTCGGGCGTGGGGCCTTCGTGCACGCGGTACAGGCCCACATGCTTGCTGCGCAAAATAAAGTCAGCGCTGCACACGTTAGCGGCCAGCATGGCCTCTTCAATCAGCTTATGCGCATCGTTGCGGGTGCGGGGGATGATTTTCTCAATCCGGCCATTTTCGTCGCAAACAATTTGCGTCTCGGTTGTTTCAAAATCTACCGCACCGCGTACATTGCGCTCTTTCAGCAGCGCTCGGTACACATCGTGCAGGTTCAGCAGGTCTTGCACACGCTCTTTGCGTTTGCTGGCCTCGGGGCCGCGCGTGTTGCTCAAAATCGCCGCTACCTCGGTGTAGGTAAAGCGCGCGTGGCTGAACATCACCGCCGGGTAGAACTGGTAGGCATGCACCTCGCCGGTCGCCGTGACCAGCATGTCGCACACCATGCACATGCGCTCGACATCGGGTTTCAATGAGCACAGCCCGTTGCTCAGCTTCTCAGGCAACATGGGGATCACGCGGCGCGGAAAATACACGCTGGTGGCGCGGTCATAGGCATCCACATCAATCGCCGCGCCGTTCTTCACATAGTGCGACACATCGGCAATGGCCACCAGCAGCCGCCAACCATCTTGCGCGGTTTTTCCGCGCCCTATTTTGGCCGGCTCGCAATACACCGCGTCGTCAAAGTCGCGCGCGTCTTCGCCGTCGATGGTGACCAGCGGAATGTCGGTTAAATCGACGCGGCCTTTTTTATCCTCAGGCCGCACATGGTCGGGCAGCAAGCGCGCCTCGTCCATGCAGGCCTCGCTAAATTCATGCGGCACGCTGTATTTGCGCACCGCAATCTCAATCTCCATGCCCGGGTCATCCACCTCGCCCAGCACCTCGGTCACGCGGCCTACGGGCTGGCCAAACAGTGACGGTGGCTCGGTGAGCTGCACCACCACCACCTGCCCGGCTTTGGCCGTGCCAGTGCCGTTTTTGGGGATCAGCACGTCTTGCCCATAGCGCTTGTCTTCCGGTGCCACCAGCCATACGCCCGACTCTTGCAGCAAGCGGCCAATGATGGGCTGGCTTGCGCGCTCGATGATCTCGGTGACCTTGCCTTCGGGGCGGCCCTTGCGGTCGTGCCGCACAATGCGCGCCTTCACTCGGTCGCGGTGCAACACGGCGCGCATCTCGTTCGGGGGCAAATACAGGTCTGCACCGCCGTCGTCGCGTTGCACAAAACCGTGTCCATCACGGTGGCCCAGAGCGGTGCCTTCAATTTCTTCTAGCAGGCTGCCAGTTTGTGGAGTAGTTTTAATATAGAATCCTAAGTTCTCTGAAGTTAGCCCAGGTGGCGGAATTGGTAGACGCACTAGTTTCAGGTACTAGCGAGTAACATCGTGGGGGTTCGAGTCCCTTCCTGGGCACCATACATTAAAGTATTGGAATATTGAAGCATGTATGCTTTTGCTGCATTTCAGCAAAAGCATACATGAAAAAATCCATAAAAGCCGTTTGACTTGCGTCAAACGGCTTTTTGTTTGGATTGTCAGCATAGCTAGCTACTAAATAGGTAGCGCCACCAAGTCATGCCCTTGCGTACCGACAATGCGTGCCTTGGTAAATTCACCCACCTTGAGCTGTTTGCTGATTTTCTCGGGCGCCAGCAGCTTGACCGTACCGTCGATCTCTGGCGCATCGGCATAGGTGCGGCCTACGCCGCCTTTTTTACCCATACCCGGAGCGCTGTCGATCAGCACCTGCATGGTGGCACCGACGCGCTTTTGCAGCTTGGCGGCTGACACCGCCTCAGCCACGGCCATGAAGCGGGCCCTGCGCTCCTCGCGCAGCTCTTTGGGCAGCATACCGGGGATATCGTTGGCCGCAGCGCCAGTGACGGGGCTGTAGGCAAAGCAACCTGCGCGGTCGATCTGCGCCTCTTGCATAAAGTCCAGCAGATGCTGGAACTCTTGCTCGGTCTCACCGGGAAAGCCTGCGATGAAGGTGCTGCGAATCACAATCTCAGGGCAGACTTCGCGCCAGCGCGAGATACGCTCCAAATTCTTCTCGCCACTGGCCGGGCGCTTCATGCGCTTCAATACATCGGGGTGGCTGTGCTGCAAAGGCACGTCCAGATACGGCAGCACCCTGCCCTCTGCCATGTACGGAATGATCTCGTCCACGCTCGGGTACGGGTACACATAGTGCAAGCGCACCCAAGCACCATAGGGCTCGGCCAGCTTGCCCAGCTCGGCTACCAGTTCCAGCATGCGGGTTTTGACAGGGCGGCCGTCGAAAAAGCCGGTCAAGTATTTGGTATCGACCCCGTAGGCCGAGGTGTCCTGGCTGATCACCAGCAGCTCTTTCACGCCGCCCTCAAACAGCGCTTTGGCTTCTTTCAGCACATCGCCAATTGGTCGGCTCACCAAGTCGCCGCGCATGCTGGGAATGATGCAGAAAGTGCAGCGGTGGTTGCAGCCTTCGCTGATTTTCAAATACGCGTAATGTTTCGGCGTGAGCTTGATGCCCACGCCAGCTATGCTGGAGTTTCCCCATGTGTTTGGTACCAGGTCGATGAACGGATCATGCGGCTTGGGCAGGTGCAGGTGCACTGCGTCCATCACCTCTTGCGTGGCATGCGGGCCAGTAACGGCCAGTACGCTGGGGTGCATTTTGCGCACCAGGTTGTTGCTGCTCAGGCCGCCGCTGGTGTCCGCCCCGCCATCCACCGTTTTGGAGCCCAGGCAGCCGGTGACTATCACTTTGCCGTTGGCAGCCAGCGCCTCGCCAATGGTGTCCAGGCTTTCCTTGACGGCATCGTCGATAAAGCCGCAGGTGTTGACGATGACCAGGTCAGCGCCCTCAAAGGTTTTGGAGGTTTGGTAACCCTCGGCGCTCAGTTGCGTGAGGATCAGTTCCGAGTCGGTCAGGGCTTTAGGGCAACCCAGGCTGACAAAACCGACTTTAGGGATATGGGAAGGGGAAATAGGGGTGGGGGACAAAACAGCGCTCATACCCCTATTGTCTCAGACTGGGCGCTTGCCCCGTGGGTAACACGCATTACTGCGCAAACTACTTTTTGCGGCAATCGAACGCACCTTGGTCTTGCACCTGGTCATTGATGTCCGTAAAGCGCCAGGCCGCTTTGCCCGCTTGCAAGCTCAGACGCATCACGCCATAGGCTTGCAACTGCTTTTCGCTGCCTGCACGCGTACCTGCAAAGCCGTAGATATCAGCACCGCCCGTGCCCACCACAAATGAGCGTATGCCACTGCCTGCTACGGTGGCACCGCTGGCAGTCATCGGGGCGAAGCGCTCATAGTGGTGCTCATGGGCTTGCAGCACCACATCAGCTTTGGCCTGGTCCAGCATGTCCCATAGCTGGGTCATGCCGATGTTGTCGCCATCCGCAGCCGAGGTAAATCGTGCGAAGTGCCATGCTGCTGCAATACAGGGGCTGGCCGTAGCGAGCTCTTTTTTCAGCCACTGACCTTGCGCTGATGCGGCCGAGGTATCAATGTTGCTATTGAGCGCAAACACCGTCCATCCGCTTTGGTCTAGCCTGTAGTAGCCACTGCGCTGGGGCCCGGCACCTGCGGGCGAGGCCTTGGGGCCAAAATAGTCGAAATAATTATTGTCCCCGCCTCGTTCATAGTCGTGGTTGCCTGGAATGGTAAACGTTTTGTCAATAAACTGCCCCCATGTAGGCTGGTAGCAGGTGGTATAGCCAATGCTCAGGCCCGCAAAATAGGCGTTATCGCCCAATGTGAGCACATTGGAGTTGGAGCCTGCAATGGCCAACTGGCGCTCTATCAAACGCCCGGTCCTGTGGGCATTGGAGTCGGCCGAGGAGCGCAACGGGTTGCACTGGGCAATGTCGCCAGCAGTGATCAACTCCCAAGGCGTAGTTGGATTTACCTGCAACACCGTAGGAGTCGTGTTGCCACCGCCACCACATGCGACCAAGATTGCAGCCGCAGCGCTAACAGACAGAACACATGCCACAGCGCGCCGTGCGCTAGATACATTCACCTTACCCATGTTGCACTCCCTCTAAAAAATCAGCCCCTAGCGCTTAGCACCAAAAGCTGCAAACATTTGCTCGGTTTGTTTTTGCATCTGCTCCTGCATTTGCGCAAACATCGTTTGAGACTGCTCTACATAGGCCCCCATCACACTGGGCACGCCCGGAATATTCGGCAACCCGGCAGCCAAGCCAGGTGCAAAGGCTTTTCCTTGCTCAGCCATTTTAGTTTGCATGTCCGTAAAAGCCTGCACATTTTTTTCCAAATAGGTGCCCATAAATCCTTGCATCGCGTGGCCATAGAAACGGATGAGATTGGCCAGCGCAGCCTCACTGAACATGGGCACGCCACCAGATTCTTCTTCCAGAATAATTTGCAACAAAATGCTGCGCGTCAAATCTTCATTGGACTTGGCATCGCGCACCACCATCGGCTGGCCATCCAGTACCAGCTGTTTGACTTCAGCAAGCGTAATGTAGGTGGAGCTGTCGGTATCGTACAAGCGGCGGTTGGGGTATTTTTTAATCACACGCAGGCTTTGTTTAGCTTCTGCGTTGCTGCTTTTAGAGGCTTTGTTAGGCAAATCGGTTCTCCTGGGGAATTTGGTGCACTGCAATAGATTTTAGTGATGCAATGCCGTCCCAAGCCACTATGTTTACCCTGAAACGCCCAAAATTGGGCCAAGCAAATACCCGCAAGTGCCCACGGCGTGACTTGTAAATCACTTGGGGAGGGGTAACCAAACGGGGGGATTGGTAGGCGCAATTGGACTCGAACCAACGACCCCCACCATGTCAAGGTGGTGCTCTAACCAGCTGAGCTATGCGCCTATGAGTCGATAGCGTAAGTATACCACGCGTAACTGTGCCTACTCCCACACACGCTTGGTCATAGGCTTTGAATTTAAGCCGTTTAGACCAATAGCCCTTTAGAATATTGCGGGAGCAGCTATTGAATATGTAGTAAATGGCAACGCGGTAGGACGCTCACAATGCACAAAAGCCGTGCCCAGAGACCTCGGCGCAGCTTTGCTTTTTCAATGTCACTCATTTTGTAGCGATGTATATCCTCCTATCGGAGGAGGCGCGAGTTTGCGTGATCCTCTATCATCTACTGCATTGGCGAAAAAAAAAGGCGCGCGATGCAAGTATTGTTGGTCGATGATCACCGAATGTTTTTGGAGGGCGTGAGTGCGCTCCTTAAAGAGGTGCAGCCTGGAATCAGCATCCTGACTGCCACCAGCATTGCACAAGCAATAGCGACCCAAGGGGCTATTGACCTGATCCTTCTGGACTTGCACCTGCCAGACGCGTTTGGTTTTAATGGCATCGAGCGTCTGCGATTTGCCTTTGATGCCGCGCCCATCGTAGTGGTGTCTAGCGAAGATGCCCCGCCCCATATAGAGGCATGTATTCAGCACGGCGCCATGAGCTTTGTACCCAAGTCGTCGTCCGCAACAGTGCTCGTCTCCGCCATGAAACGGATACTGGGCGGGCAGTCTTACCTGCCTCAACACAGCATAGCGGGCTCACTAGGGTTTTCGGTCAAAGCACCCGCCAACGACAAAGTGCACTTTACAGCGCGTCAGCGCGAAGTGCTGATGAAAATGATTCAAGGCAAAATCAACAAAGTCATAGCCCGCGAGCTGGGCATTTCCGAGGCGACAGTGAAAACCCACGTCGCCGCAGTGTTGGCCGCACTGGGCGCTACTAACCGTACCGAGGCGGTTTACAACGCGGCGTCATTGGGCATTGAATTGCGTAACACCACCGGCGCCTAAATGGTTTTCGACAAATTAACATTCCCGTCTGCACCGATGAATTCAACTGTCACCCGTGGATCGGTTTGATTCGCATTTACCACTGTGATTTTTGCAAACACCGTCCCTGCTGGTGCAAAAGTCGCCTCCGCTGCGCAGTGCACACTTTGCAAAACCGTGTTGGTAATTCCCTCAACAAAATCCTCTGGCCTGGAGTTCGCAAATGGAAATGGCGCGTATAGGCCAGACGCATGAATAGACGTAATTTTTTGCGATTTTTTATCTTTCGTCAATGTTGCCGTTGCGACACATGAAAGGTGCTCGTCACCGGACAAGAATACGGTGTTTTGAATTTCTTCATCAACGATGCATTCAAACAATTTTTGCAATTGAGCAGGGTAACCCTCCCAGGTATCGCTACGTGTAGCTTGGTCTATGCTATTGGTATTAAGCATGCCTAAACGCTGCGGCAACACGATGGCTGGCGAGACGATAAACTTCAATGCAGTTTGATTCGCGCTCAACCATGCCCTCAATTTAACCATTTCCGCATCTGAAAACAATTTGGCCAAATCCGGTTTACCTATCGGCCGAAACTCACGCTGTGACCGCGTATCCAGCATGTAGACCAGAGCACCCCCATGCGCGAAGTCATACGATACAGGCCAGTTGATGTCGCGTTTATAGGACTCAAGGCGTTGGTACTTCCAATAGGCCTTCAGTCCTTGCTCACGAACATTACTTGCTCGCTTAGCGGCGTCTATATTGGCAGGGTGCGGTGGCTCCCAGTTATCGACTATTTCATGGTCGTCGAGCATCATGTGGACAGGTACTTTACGCATGATGGCTCGCATAGGCTCTGATCTCAACGCTGCTTCGTAAGGCAAATCGTAGCGTTCATCGCTACGCACGGGGTCTACCAGCCCAGCGGTTGCGTCTGCATAGATTTGATCACCAGCAAAGATCACAAAATCCAATGAATGAGCTGCGTCAGCAAGCAGGCCCATCGACCGCTCAGCCACAGGCTTGTCCACCATGCCCGCAGGATATTGGCAACTTCCCAGAGCAAAGCTGAAGCCTTTCTCCGAAGCGGCAGTCCACTTGAGAATGTCCGAACAGGATATAAAACCACGAGCGGCGTGGTTGTCAGGCAAGACTAGCCATTTGTCCATTTCCTCGGCCAGTTGTTGCGAGACTGCATCAACTTCGGTATTCGGCACCGCTATCGTAGCAATGGTTCCTTGGATATCAAGTTGAGGACGAGCTGTACCGTCCAAAATATTCCGGTCTAAAAAGTTGAAAATATTTCCATGCGTCAACGTCACGTTACCGCTATCAGCATTCAAATGATGCGTGAACGTAGTGTCGTTACCTCCAGCATACGTGCCCGCGGAAGGTTTTCCAGTTCGAACGGCATCATGGTGGTCAGTGGCATTTACATTGGCTGCATCCGAAGAATTCAACGTAGTTTCTTCGTAGCGGTAAGCGATAACAGCCACCCAACCCTCGGCCGCCTCGCAAGAGGTGGGCGTAGGTGAGGCAACGAACAACCAGTTCTGGCTTTCCCCCGGATTTGAAATCAATGGATCGCCGCAGCGCGTATATTCCGCACCAGTCTTTTTAACGGGTATCAACACAAGTAGAGATTTACCGTATTTGGGTGACGACAGAGCATAAATTCTATGATGTGGATTGCCATCCTTTGATGTAAAGGTTGACAGCCTGGGCCCTATCCACGGAGCGTCAAATCGCCACGGACAGGGCGGCTCGCTTGGCACAGGGCTTGAACCTTCTTGCGCACAAAATTGGCCCGGTGCTTTCAGAAAGTTTTCTAATTTTTCAAAGATGAATTCAGAATTTTTTCCAATAAAACTATCCTGGTGTCCAAACCCCTCAAATGTTTTATTGGCAAAAGGCAGTCCTGCAGCTTTGAAGTTGGTTTCCAATAACTGCTGGGTCGAAACATCCACCAGCCCGTTATCAGCACCATGTATGGCAAATGTAGGTATACCCGCCCAGCGCTCTTTCAAACGGGCCAGCGTCACAAACTCACCCCGACCAGCCTGGTTGGTAATGCTGTTAAACCGCACAAAATGGATAGTCTGCGCTACCGTGTCCATATTCAACGGCCCAAACAAGTCGTCAATAGCATCGAGCGTCTCTTGCTTTAAATTGTGTGCACTAAAAGCTTGCGCGTAGAGTGCATCCATGCGGTGGAGGGAGGCGCTCCATCCACCAGGTACCCATGGCCATACAGGATTTTCTACGTCGTAGTCCTTTGCCGGGTAAGGCATCGTCGCCAGCAATCGATCTAGTAATTCGTCAGCCACGGTGGGCTTGCTAGCCGGTCTGAACTGGTAGCCGTTGGGTGCTAACCAACACCTAAGAGCGCGCATCACGTAGGCGCGCAATACATTGCCATCTGTGTACCGCATCAATGGGCCTTTTTGGCTCAGCACAATGGCGCGGACCGTCGGGTGCTGCGTATGGTCTGCTCCATCACCATTGAATGCTGCAAGCGCGCCCAATTGCGCGTCACTGATCCAGGTGTCTTTACCCAATTGAACTTTCGAGCTACGAACCTCTTGCGCTTTGGTCAAAAGCGCCATGCTGAGCATGGCGGCACCAATGCAATGTGCGACCACATCTATGCGCTTACCTGTGGCGTTTTTGATGTGTAGCAAAGCCGCCGGAATATCCACCAGCGCAATTTCCTCATACGACCAGGGCACCGTGGCAGTCGGCATGCCCGAGCTGCTGCGCAGATCAATCACCCATACGTCGCGCCCAGCACGCCAAAAATACTCTGCGGCACTGCGATTGAGCGAGGGATGGGTGAAGGTGGTACCGTTGGCGCTGTAGCCGTGCACCATAGCCAGCGGGTTCAAAACACTGTTGTAGCGGGGATAGCGGGTGAGGCGCAGCACTGCGTTGACTCCTTTGACATTGACCGCCACAGTTAACTCGATGTACTCCACCGGCAGCCCCGCAAGAGGTCCGGGCAAACGTGTGGGTTCTCGCGCTGTGCGCGGTTGATCTGGTTTTTTGAACGACCAGATATGAATATTGAGCATGACGCGCGTCATAAACAACCCAAACGAGGCCATATCAAGCAGTGTATTCGCCTGGTTCTTCTGACCTACGATCTGCATCAGCGGAATGTTTTGCGCCGCTACAAATCGCGTATCCAGCATCAGCAGCGGCGTCTCGCCTTCGGTCATCAACGGAAATTGCGTCAACGACAACTCCATCATCTGTTGCCACGGGTTGGCACGCCGGTTGTAGGTAAGGCGCTTCTCCCCTCGCATTACCGCGTCTTTCAGTGCGTCAGTAAAGGATGAGCTCAAAATTTTGGAATCAATTTTGGATACATCGCCTATCTTGAGGCTATAGTCAAATCGCCTGACTTCACCGGCTCTTGTCGCCAGTCGCATGGCCCCGTAAATTTTGTCTTTGGCAGACGTAAAAATGTTAGAGGATTTTGAGAGCTCCGCTGGCTCGACATAAGGCTTTTTTTCTTTGTACAGAAAATTCTTAAAAATTTCGCGAAAACCACGATTTTTTAAGTAATCAATAATAGCCATCTTCCTGGTCAAGGCGCTATTAGGCTCCCGATGGAAAAACTGCAAAGTTCCGCTCAATGAGGCCCTGTATAGTGCCCTCCGTTCTCGCACGTCGTCACTCGCCACTCTCAGTTGGGGGCCGGCATTCCACTCGTCTGCTTTGAATAGCCGCACGTACGAGGTATCGCTCTTTACCTGCAAGGTGCGACCCCTCCAGGTAGACATAAGGCTTTGCAAGGCGATATCTTCGTAACCCAGGGTGATCTCTACGATGTACCTTTCAGACAGTGATTTACCCGCATGCAACATCACAGCGCCAGACAGGCGTTCCATGATGGCGACCACTGTAGGCTGCTGCGTTGGGCTGGTGCTAGGCAAAACCCGCGCGAAATAAGGTCTATTTTCCAACGCGCTTTTAGCGGGTGCAGCTTCTTGCGCTGCATAGCCCCACGCAGTCTTCAAATGCTCAACGGCGCGCAATGCAATAGCGCTGATGGTCAATGACGGGTTGGCACCCAATGAACCGGGAATGATCGAGCCATCCAGCACCATCAAACTGCCCTCCCAGCTGTGCCTGCCGTCGCGGTGCTGGTTGAAAACTCTACCGTATTCGTCCACCACACCTTTCGCTATATCCTCCCCTATGGGACAACCTCCCAAAGGGTGCACCGTCATGACTGGGCCACGGGGCTGCGAGACCAAATCTGCCAACTGCCCCGGCAATAAGCGCCACATAGGGTTGGCCAAGACGTCGGCTCCTTCAAAAGCCTTACCGCAATAGTCTGTCAACCGCCTATGGGCGGCGTTGAGCTGTTTACCATTGCGCGCATCGGGCCAAATGATTTGAAGTGTGCCCTCTTGTGCGCGACCTTCACCCGCCGCTGCGGCACGTACAGCGTCACTAGCGCTGCTGATGATTTGAGGTGGCAAGCGCAACGAGCCACTGGCATCGTCGTGGCCGATCAAACCCACTAACAGTGTGTTGTTAATCGCGTCATCGTTGACTGCGCAGGGATCGGTGGCATCAGGTTCGTCCAAGTGCTCGCGTCCATGCGCTTTAGGATCGGCTTCGGGCAGTTTAGCCAGTACGTTCGCAGTCGTCACCAGTTCAGCAAACAGCCGCTTCAAAGGGGCTGGGACGGCAAATTCTTGAATCAAAAATCCTAGTTCCTCGCCATCGCGAGGGACTACTACGCTGCCGGTAATAGTGGGGCCGACCATGCGCGCTTCGAGCGCATCGTCTTCGTCAGCGGTGCAGTTCGCTTTCTTTTTAAGGCCATGTACCGCAGCAATATTGTCTCCATTGCAGGAAAACCGCTCGCCCAGCATGTTTGAAAAAACCAGCTTGTCAGTGCGTGAGCGCAGCAGTATCTCTGTAGAGCCAAACGTGCCTGCCGCCAAAATGACTTTACGCGCCTGCAGTCTAACGGGCTCTATCACACGGGCACGCAACGCGGGCAAAGTGTGTACCACCTCCAGCGTCCAGAGGTGATCCTCCTGACAAGAGTCCTTGCGGCATAGGTCATCATTGCGCGATACCGACAATACGCTCGCACCCGTATAAATCTTAACCCCGTCGCGGCTGGCCTGGGCTAGCAAATTGGTATCGAGCGAGGCCTTGGCCCCTACATTGCATCCCGTCATGCAGTCTCCACAGCCCACACACTGGTTCAAGTTAACGCTGTATGGGTTTGCGTCTTGGTTCTTCATAGCCACGGTGATGTTGGTAGCGGCATGAACCCCCACAGATTTGCCCAGTTCCTCAAGCCGTTGAAACTTCAACGGGCTTTGCTTTGCAAAGCAGTCGTTGTTTTTAATCGTATTGGTATTTTCGACCGATAACGGATGGCCAAATAAGAGCGCTTTTGCCCGCTTCAAATAGCCACCACCTCCACCACCTTGTAGTGCGTCAGTCAGTGATTGGGGTAGGCGACTCTCAAACTCACTGAACTTTGGTTCTGCCATCACACCCGCATTGATCAACGAGCCCCCACCCAGGCCGTTGGCCACCAAAGCTTGTACATCCGTCCCCGTACGAACATCAAACAACCCTTCGTGCATGCCAGTAACCTGCCCGGTGCCCTGCGCGCCGTAGCGCACGTGGCCGGGAAGATCGGCAAACGTAGACGGGAACATGCCCGGCAAATATTCACTGCCCCGCTCCAGCACGCATACAGATATGTTGGAGGCGGCACCATCCTTGCCACGCTTTTGCAATCCCGCCAGTTGCTGCGCAGCCACGCTGCCGCCGTAGCCACTACCCACAATCACCACATCAAATACTGTATTGGGCGTATCAGTTAGCTCAACCCCTAAATCAACCAGGCCTTTAGACAAAAGCCGTGTTCGGCGTTGTGTAGTGTTGTTTTGCTTATCTATACCGTTGTCTGTCGGCGGCGCTTTGGTCATGTCAAGGATCCTACATTTTGAAGATGTTTTATCAGCGCATCAAGCGCCACCGGTTTGTGCAGAAATGCAATGCCGGTTTCGTGCGTTTGCCGCATGCGATCCGGGGCGGTGTCCCCACTAATCAGCAGTGGATATATGTGGGGCTGAATCGCACGCACCTGTTCAATGGCATCTAGCCCCGTTTCCGTCTGGCGCAGCCTGAAATCAGAAATGATGATTTCAAACCTGTGCTGCTTGGCGCACGCGACAGCCTGCGCGCTATCCCCCGCCAACGCTACCGCGCAGCCAAGCTCCTCCAGCAGAAGGCGCATCCCCTGCCGTACATCCACCTCGTCATCAACCACCAGCACCGAAAGCTGCCGAAAATTCAGTGGTTTTGCTGTGGCCGCAGGCTCTGCGTGAAGTAATTCATTTCCAATGCAAGGCATCGTGAGGATAAAGCGGCAGCCTTGCCCAGGCGACGATACAAGTCGGATGCCAATATTCAACAGAGCGCAAATCCGCTCGACAATGGCTAAACCCAGGCCGAGCCCCACCGCGCGATCACGCTCTGGATTACTTACCTGGTAGAACTCTTGAAACACCAACTCTTGATGCTCACGCGCTATGCCAATGCCGCTGTCGGCCACCTCCAACACCGCTTGGTTATCGTGTAGCGTTAGTGATATATCTATGCCGCCCACCTGCGTGAACTTCAGCGCATTGCTGGTCAAATTGCTCAGCAGGCGCTGCACCAGATGGATGTCGGTTAACACCACTACAGATTGCGGGCAGTCCACTCGTGTATGCAGATTTTTATCCTGCGCCGTAGACGTTATCTGCTCCGCGTGTGCCTTGATAATTTGGTCGAGACGGTGCGGCCGCAAGTCCGGCGTCATGACACCTGCATCCAGCTTGGAGATATCCAGCAACCCGTCCAGTTGGCCTGATAGAGATTTACTCACTGTGCTTAGCATTTGCACAATCTCGCGGCTACGCTCGTCCAGGTTGCGTAGCCCAATGGCGGCCAATAAAACGCCCATGGTGTGCAATGGTTGCCGAAGGTCGTGGCTGGCCGCAGCCAAAAAACGGCTTTTTGAAAGAGTGGCAAGCTTTGCCTCGTCCAATGCCAGCTTTAACCTGGTGTTGTGCGCTTGCTCTGCATACCTGATGCTGCACGACTCGATAAACACCCCATTTTGGTCATCACCGAGTTTCATTAAGTAGATTAAATAGAGCAGCGTCAAGCCCGCTATGCCCCACCGCACCCATTGAGAATCGTCCGTACCAATCGAATGTATGACCCACGACAAACCAAGCGGAATGAGCAAAGGTGCGGCAAACCATAAAAATACACCTCTGTAGCCATTGGTGGCCGCCACAGATGCCGTGGCAACGGAAAGTAGTACAACGGTAATGAAGGCACGGTCAATATCTGCCAACCTGCTAAAGCTCACTAACGGACATACGAAAACCATGCTGTTGAGCAACATTAACCCAATAATGATGGGCATGGGTTGCGCGCTCGATTGCACCCAGCGTTTCGTAAACAAAAGCCGCATCAAGCATATCCCAGCTACCGCCGCCATCCAGATGGGCGGCCATGCTTCCTGAATTTTGAACAGCAGCAATAGAAATACCAGGAACGAGCACAATAACATTGCTGATATAGCCCGGTTATTTTGTTTGAGAAACAGGGCGATAAACTGTGCTTGAACAAAGGCACTGCGCTCATCCACGGTGTTGGCTAAGGCCAATGGGTCGACAAGAGTTTTCATCAAATGCAGATACCTCGTAAACTGTGACTTTTTATTGTAAATTCAAACAAAAAATTACGCTAGCGGCGCATGCTGACCGAACCGAAGCCACCGCGACCGCGCGCGTGAACTACCCGGCCAGCGCACACCATAATAATTGCTTACGTAATTTTGCGCCTCCTCACATAGGATGAGGAATGGCAAATAGCCCGCAGTGCTGCAAATCTTTTGAACTGCGTGCGGCAAAGTTTTTCGGTGCGATGCGATGTGTGCAATGGGTAGGTGGTGAATGGAGTTTGGAGAGTGCCCGGAAACAGCGTTACTCACTAAATCGTAGCACTCCGTCTAAGCAGAACAGTGAGATACACAGGATAGCGCTATAAATTACCCGGTGGAGACCCACTGGAGGCGCGGGAGGATTGACAATCCGCAGCAACCCGTGAATTTGCCGGTCGAGAAGTCGTTTTTAATGGCTTATCGCGCTGTAGCCATGAAGAAATAGGCGGTAGATGCTACTAAATATGAAGTGTGTAGCTATGCCAGCCGGAGTGATCCCAAGCGGTCAAAGCAAAAAAGCCATGCAGAGAACTCTCTGCACGGCTTTGCTTTTTAGCTGCGCTCATGTTGCAGAGCGCTTGGGGTGCTGCGTTTTAGCGGCGCACGGTAACTACGTTGCCGCCGGGGGCTGGCAGGCCGTAGGTGCCAGTGCCCAGGCCAGTGATGAAGTTCAGCGTGCCAGCCACCGGGTTGCCGTTCACGTTGCCGCTGTAGGCCCCTGTGGCGGGGTTGGTCATGCTTATCGTGCAAGCCACGCCTGCGTTGGTAGCCAGATCGACACAGGTGGTTATGCCGTTGGCTCCTACGTTGACGCTGGTGCCGCCAGACGCGCCTGCTGCATCGCGTGAATCCCAAATGCCTTGGTAAGAGGCGGCGGTGAGTGCTAGAGGTACTTCGGGGTTGACAGCGGGCAAGCCTAGTTGCGCCAGCAAGGCGTTGGAGGCAGTGGTGTTCGGGCGTGCTGCGTTGGTCACAGCGAGTCTTTCCTGATAGCCGTAGAAGACCTTGCCGCCGCGCTCGACGTAGGTGTTGTTGAAGGTTTGGTTCACTAGCTGTGTGGGAAGGTTGCTCAGGTTCATTACGCGGGCATCGCCTAGGGTTGTGATGGTGTAGTTACCTGTGCCGATGGGTTTGCAATTTCGCGTGCCGGCATTTGTGGCGCGTTGTTTGCATGCGTAGTAAGTAACTGGGTTAGTGCCTGCGCCTGTAAATGCCAGGCGTATCAGCGTGTTGCCTGAATACCAAGTTGTAGGCGTACCGCCGGTACTGGCGGTACCTAGAGTGGCGAGACCTAGCGTGCTGTTGCTCCACGCTTCGTCCTGCACTTCGCCGCTGCCGAAGGTTACACCGTTGATGGTACTGCTGCCGGGGTTGTAAATACATGGAGTTCCCTTGAACAGGCTGACCATAGATTCCAGCGTGGCGGTGCGGTTGGTTGGACCAAAGTTGAACTCGGGTACGTTGCAGCCCACGCCAGCGGCTTGAGTGCGACTGTCGCCACCAGCAGCCAAGGCTGCACTGTAGTTGTACATATAGCTGTTGCTGCCTGGTGTATACGCTTGCACTGCGGTTTGCGGCGCGGTGGTTTGGTAGCCCAACTGCGAACCAGCGGGAAAGGTGGCGGTGCCTAGCAGGGTGTCACTGTTGGCAATCGTCAGGTTGGTGTAGCCAGCAGCGCGGGCTTGGTCATACACCTGCTTCATGCTTTTGCCACTGATGTCAAAGTCGGTGCGGTTACTCTTGTTGGTGCTGTAGTTATTGCAGTAGTTGCTGGTACCGTTGCCTGCCGCATCGCGCACAGTGGAAGTGGATTCAAAATTGAGCCCACATGCCTCCCAAGCGCTGCCGGTCCAGTGCAGGTTGGCCTGGTCTTGCGGATTGCCACCAAAGTTCCATTGCGCAACCGCTCCGTTATTGCTCCGGTGTCTACGGTCTACAAAGCGGATTTTGTTGTTGGCATCAGGCGTGTTTTGCGCGAGGCTGCCTGTAAAGGCACGTGAAAACCAGTTGCTGGCATTGGTATAGGTAAGGTTTGCCAGCGACAAAAAGCCCGCGGTGGGTGGCGCTGCGGTAACTGCCCCCGTACTGGTGACGGCACTGGTGCCGGCGGCTTGTTGGTTGTTAATACCTACCAATGTGGGCACAGAAGCGGTAGTCAACAAAGAACCACTCAACGCTGCCACTACAGCCGCCTCTTTAGCGGCAGTGGTCAGCGTAGCGTTGGCGGGGTCGCTCAGCGCGGTTACCAACGCGGGCAAGATTTGCAGTAAGCGCTGGTTGATAGCCCGGTTGATGTCAGCCTGCGTAATCGGCGCGTTATCAATCGCCGGTGTCCCCACCGTGCTGGCCAGGTTGCTCACCTGTGCCTGGGTAGTCACCACCGCCATACGGGCCACCACTTTGGCGCTGGGGCTGCCGTCCGTTGGCGCGGGCACCTTGGTGAAGTCTTGGAACAGCGATACATTAATGCCGGTAGACGACTGCACCGCGCTCTCTGCCTCAGCCGCCGTCACGCCAGTGCTGGCCACAGCTTCTTGCACCAAGTGCGTCAGCGGGCTGATGAGCGCAGCTTTGGAAGCTGGGGCCGACATGGTGTAGGCCACAGTCACGGTGCCGTGGTCCGCATCGACC
>JAYVGI010000152.1:0-1984 GCA_043772355.1 Polaromonas sp. | reverse complement strand
AAAACCTTGGAAATCGACAAAAACGAGATCGAATTGCCTATTTTTTAAGCAGTTTTGAGGTGGGCTGGTTTTGAAACCTTGAGTCCGACAGGCTGCTAGGGCCAGCCAGACCCAAGCCGCCCCACCCAGTGCCCCAGCGCACGGGCGCCACCCAACGCGCCACCGCCAGGCAAGAGGCCGCAGGCTGGCACGCGATTTTCGTTAATCACGCTGTCAAAGCATGCGCTGGCTGTGCGCTGTGCATGGCAAATAAATAGTGCCGTATGGGGCTGTAGCCCAATAGAATATTGCGCAAAAAGCTATCAAATGTGTAGCATAAAAGTTAACAGCATGCCCCGCGTTGAGGGCATTCAGAACCACCCAGCTTACAATGCCGCCATGAAGCCACGCGTGTACGTAGAAACCTCGGTGATCAGCTATCTCACCGCAAGGCCTAGCCGCGATTTGATCATGGCGGCGCACCAAGAAGTCACGCGGGAATGGTGGCAAAATCAGCGCGGGGCGTTCGAGTTGTTTTATAGTGAAGCCGTGCGCAATGAAGCTGCGCTGGGAGACCCTCAAGCCGCTGCGCAGCGTTTGGCCATATTGGCGGATATGCAATTGTTAGAAATCCCTTTGCAAGCTTTAGACTTAGCCAATGCATTGGTTCTGGCTACTGCACTGCCTGCAAAAGCCCAGGTTGATGCTTTGCACATTGCCATAGCCGCTTATGAAAAAATGGATTTTGTGCTAACTTGGAACTTCAAGCACATCGCCAACGCGCAAAGTGCCAGCAAGGTGCGCCAAGTGTGTGCAGCATTTGGCCAAAATTCCCCGGTGCTGTGCTCCCCACTTGAGTTATTGGAGGTGAACTGACATGCTAAACGACACCATCGTAGAAGAAATTCACCAAATCCGCGCACAACTGCTAGCCCAGCACGGCGGCGATTTTGCTGCCTACTTTGCTGCGCTGGTGCAAAAGCAGCAGCTACACCCAGAGCAGTACGCAAGCTTTGCGCAACCCGCGAGCACGTCGCAGCCAGCATCCTCTAGGCCGCACGCGCAGTAGCCGTCAGCCCACCGCTAGCTTCACCGGCTTGCCAACCAGGCTAAGCAACCCCACCAGCGTATCGATAGTGAACTTGGCCGTCTTTTTGTTCACCACATCCGACACACGCGGGCGCGAGACCATCAAAATCTGGGCGGCCTCAGCTTGCTTTAGGTGATGCTCTGCTATCCACGTGGCCAGCTCGTCCATCAATTGCTTCTTGAGCAGCAGCGTGTCGTTGATCGACTTGCGCGACGCTGCATGCAAGCGCTTTGCCTCTTCAGGCGCAAACCCCAGCTCTAAAAACAGGTTTGCGCCCGGCTTGGTGATATGGCGCACTTCAGTATCGATTTTCATTTCTTTGCCCTCTCTAGGTTAGCCACAGCGCGGTAGCGCGCCTCGGCAATAGCTTTGTCCTGCTTGCTGGTAGCCTGCGTCTTCTTCTGGAAGCAGTGCAGCACATAAATGGCTTCTTCAAACTTTGCAACATACATCACGCGGTAGATACCGCTGGCCTCCTTGATGCGAATCTCCCTCGTGCCGGCACCTACCTCATCAAACGGCTTCCAGTCGGTTGGCTCCAGCCCGGCCTGCACCTTACCCAACTGAAACCCCGCCTCAGAGCGCGGCTCGTCGGGGAAGGCTAGCAAGTCGTCGTACGACGAGCCTACCCAACTGATCTCTTTGTCGTTGCTCATAACCCATGCGTGTATAAAATATTATACGATTTCATTTCTGATTCAGCAGACTTGGTTGGCATAGCTGTTGATCGGTAGTTTGGTGCGGCATCTATGTAATTATACTGAGAATAAATATGGGGTATCCCTTTAGCTCCACAAGTGGCACAATAGTCAAATGGCCATATCCAACACAGCCCCCATCGGCGGAACAGATTACCCAACTACTTGGGTTCAGTTTCTTGACTGGTTCTATTCCGAGCAGACCTGTCAAGAATAC
>JAYVGI010000151.1:0-6786 GCA_043772355.1 Polaromonas sp. | reverse complement strand
GCTGGAGCCACGCTCAGCGCAGCCATCAGCTTCACGCAACCAAGTACCCCAGTCAGCATTACGGCAACGACTAACGCCACCAACGACACTATCGCTGGCAACAACAGTATCGCAACTGTCGTGCAATCGCTGTTTTCAGATATCGCAGTGGCTATTGCACCGATAACGCCTACCCCGGCGGGCGGCACCGCGACAGGGCTTATTACCTTGAGTAACTTGGGCGCTGCCACATCAAGCTTTGTCTTCAGTGTCAGCGTCAATGGCAACGCACAAACCCAAGGCTTTACCTTGGCTCCAGCCGGTACTGCAACTTACACGGTGATAGTGCCAGTGACTACAACCGGTGCCACTGTGACAGCAGCTGTGAGTGGTTTCACCGTGCCAGACAGCAACCCAGCCAATAACACTGCGTCGGCCTCGGTCAGACCGTTGTTTGCCGACGTGATGACGCACATTGCATTACCTGCGAGTGCGCCAGCAAATACCTCAGTACTGGGCACAGCAGTGTTTACCAACAGTGCAGCAGCCGGTGCCACCGCCACCCTTACTGTAGGGACGGTTTCCTTGTCCAATGGCCAGCTGATGGCGTACGACTTGGGCCACCTGGCTCCAGGCGCCAGCGTAACACGAACCTTCACCGTGACGTTGGCTGATGCAGCAGCGACTACCGTGTTGCTGGGCACCAGTACGGTAGCCACCAGCACGCCAGAGACCGATGCCACCAACAACGTAGCAACCGCAAAAATGACTCTGCTGGCACCAGACTCCAGTGTCTCGGGACGCATATTCATTGATGCCAACCGAAACCGGGTGTATGACGCAGGTGACCGGTTGCTATCTGGTTACCGCGTGGAGCTCATTAAACCCAACGGCGCAACTGGTACCGTGGTGGGCAGTGCAATTTCAGACGCATCGGGCAACTACCGCATTGACAAGCAGTATCCAGGCACGGGCTACCGATTGATGTTCCGCGACGCATCGGGCAATATCGTCGGTGGCACGCCGTTCAACCAGGCGGACTTGACTGCCAACGGCAACCCGTCCACTGGCAGCAACTCGCAGTCGGTTGTAGTGTCGCCTGCCAGCCCAGCGGTCGTGGTTGGTTTCATCGGTAACCTGACTCTGTACGCTGGTGACAACTCGATCGGCCAAAACCTGCCCCTGGACCCGAGCGGCGTTGTGTACGACTCTGTTACGCGCCAGCCCATTGGGGGCGCAGCCGTGCGTTTGGTCGGCCCCGCAGGCTTCGACTCCACCAAGCACCTCGTAGGCGGCAGTAATCCTGTCACGACCGGCGAGTCCGGTTTGTACCAGTTCTTGTTTGTCAACAAACCCCCAAGCGGCATCTATACGGTGGAAGTAACTCCACCCGGTGGCTACCTGCCCCAGGATGCCGTGCTAGGCGGCGTGTCCAAGCCCCAAGGAACGCTGACAGTGCCCCCAGTCCCGACTGAGGTGCAACCGCAGGCTAATGCGCCAGCAGTGGGTATCAATGGAGGTAACGCCATCGGCTTGCCCGGCACGCAACACTACTTGAGTTTTAAATTCGACTTCAATACGCGCGGCGAGGTGTTTAACAACCACATACCACTAGACCCGGTGGGAGTGCAGGCACTCTTTATCGAGAAGTTGGCTGACAAAGCACAGGCAGAAATTGGCGATTCGGTGCTCTACCGCATCAAGGTCAAGAACCCCAACGCCTTTATGGTGCCGTTGGTCAAGATATTTGACAAGCTGCCATTGGGTTTCAAGCTGATAGCAGGAAGCTCAACGATGCAGCAAGGCACAGCGACGGTTGCCCCCATCGTCGACAGGTCTATCGCAGGCATCCCCGGATCGGCACTCACTTTTTCCACAGGCAACTTGGCCGCTAATTCGGAGCTGGTAGTAACCTACCGGGTGCGCGTAGGTATCGGTGCTGACAAAGGCACGGGTGTCAATACGGCGCAAGCAACGGATGGCGCAGGTACCATTAAATCTCTGATGGCGCGCGCTGTGGTGCGCGTCACAGGCGGCGTGTTTACCACCGAAGCCTGCGTATTTGGCAAAGTGTATGTGGGCTGCGATCCAGATAAGCGTACCAAGGGCGAGCCCGGCATCCCCGGCGTGCGCCTGTACCTTGAGAACGGTACCAACATCACCACCGACAGCAATGGGCAATACAGCATCTGTGGGCTACGCCCCATTACCCATGTGCTCAAGATCGACCCCAGCTCGGTACCGATGGGTGCGCGTTTTGGCATCACCAGCAGTCGCAACGTAGGCGATGCTGACAGCCTGTTCCTGGACTTGAAGAACGGTGAACTGCACCGCGCTGACTTCCGTGAGAACAGTTGTTTGCCGGAAGTACTGGAGCAGGTGCAGATCCGCCGCAATGCCCATGGTGGTGGCGTAACAGAAGGAGGGCGCAAGTAATGCAAACCTCTGACTGCAACATCAAACCGAATTTGAACGCCATCATGAACACCATTCCGACTCCATCCAAACAATCCATCCGGCAGCGCGCCGATCAACCCACACTGGCCTCTGCGCTGGCAGGCCTGCCGCAGGCGCTGCTCACCGCCGGATTGCTGAGCGCCTTGAGTATGGTGCCCCTGCTTTACAGCCCGCAGGTGCTGGCACAAGACGCCACGAACGGGGTCAGCATCACGCCCGGGCCCGGCATCATGCTCTCGCAGGCACCGCAGACCAATGCCAAAGTCAACGCCTTTGGCAACGCGACCCTGCCGGGTAATGAGGGCGTGGCTTTCCGGCGCATTGATGGTGTGCCCTTGAGCAGCGCCAACAGCAACCTGCCAGTGGCCGCAGACGAAGGCCTGTGGCGCAGCAGCAAAGGCCTGCCTGTTGGCAGCAAAATTTTGTTGTCACTCAGCGCTGCCCAAGCTCCTGCCGACGGCAAAACTGCACTCAAGTTGCACATTGAAGTGTTCGATGCCAAAGGAAAAAAGCTGACTGCACCCCACAGCGCGCCGGTGAAGTTGTTGCTGGAGACCTCGCTGGGCCGCTTTCAGGTACCCGGGATAGTCAGGGCCGATGCATCAGACTTTAAAGATCAGACAGTGACTGAGTTGGTCAGCACAGAAATCGTGCTGACGCAGGGACAGGCCACCGTGTACTTGCTGGCACCTGTGACACCTGGCGATGCTCTTGTGCGCATATCCAGTGGCGCAGTAGGCGTGCAGGGCGAAGTGAGTTTTTTGCCGGACCTGCGCCCCTTGTTATTGGTCGGGATGGCAGAAGGCCGCATCAACTTCAGCAAAATCAAGAAGACCGATGCGAACGGCCCAGAGATCATCCGCACCGAGTTGGAAGAGTCGCTGCGCAACTGGAGCAAAAGCAATGCAACGGGAGACAAAAGCCTCGAAGGGCGAGTTGCCTTTTTTGCCAAGGGCACGATCAAGGGCGAGTATCTTCTCACTGCCGCCGCAGACAGTGACAAGATTACCCGCGAAAAGCTCTTCCGTGATATTGACCCCAACGCCTTCTACCCGATCTACGGCGATGCGAGCGTCAAACAGTTTGATGCACAGAGCAAAAGCCCTGTTTATGTGCGGATAGACAAGGACAAGAGCTATGTGCTGTATGGCGACTACAGCACTGCCAGTAGCGACGAAGGCAACAAGCTGGCCAGCTACAACCGTAGCTTGACGGGAGCCAAGTGGCACCTGGAAAACCAGAGCGTCAAAGTTAACGCCTACGCAGCGCACGACAACAACCGCAGCTATGTCGATGAGCAGTCTGGTCGTGGTATCAGTGGCCCGTACGCCATTGGCAAGCCCAACGCCGTCGCCAACAGTGAGCACATTGAGCTGCTGGTGCGCGACCGCAACGCGCCCGCGATCGTGCTCAAGCGCCAGCAACTCACGCGCTTTACGGACTACGACTTCGAGCCCTTCAGTGGCCGCGTGCTGTTTCGCCAGCCCGTTCCCAGTGTGGACGAGAACAACAACCCGGTCAGTATCCGGATTGCCTATGAAGTCGAAGAGGGTGGCGAGAGGTATTGGGTGGGCGGTGTCGATGCCAAAGCCAAGCTGGGTGAAGCTATTGCGCTAGGTGCAAGCTATGCGCAAGACAGCAACCCCGTAGCCCCTTTCAAAATTGCCGGCGTTAACGCCGAGTTCAAACTCGGGGAGCGAACCTATTTGGTGGCCGAAGTGGCCCAAAGCCGTGGCAACCAGTATGTCAACAGCAGCATTACACCTGCGCTGGGTGCAGCGCTTAGCCCAGTGATGGACCAAAGCGGCAAAGCGGGCCGTATTGAGCTGCGCCATGCGGGCCAAGACATCAGCGGGCGCGCCTACGTAGCCAAATCGGATGCCAGCTTTCAGAACCCCAGCGCGGGTTTGGCCCCGGGTCGTCAAGAGGCTGGCATCACCGTGCAAGGCAAAGTCAACGATGCAGTGAGTGTGGTGGGGCAATTGCAGCAAACGAAAGATGCCAGCGGTACAGCTACCGACGGCGCAAAAAGAGATGCGGCCAGCCTGGGCCTAGCCTACCAAGTTTCAGAGCGGGTCAAGTTGGATGTCAGCGTTAACAACGTGAAAGAGGCGCAGGTGGCGGGTGGCGGCGGATTCCTATCTGCTACGCAAGCCCAGCAGAGCAGTTTGCCAGGGCTGGGCTGGGGCAGCAGCACCAGCTTTGGTTTCAACGGCACCGGCTTGCTCGCCAGCCCCACCAGCCCCACCAGCCTGGCCGGCCTGAGCCCCAATGCCGGCGCACCGGCACTGGTCTCCAACAGCTACACCAGCCTGCGGGCACGCTTGACCGGCAGCATCTCGGACGCCGCCAGTGCCTACGGCGAATATGAAAAAGCGGCCGATGATCGTCAGCGGGCAGCCGTTGGCGGTGAATACCGCATCAACGAAAAAAGCCGCACCTATGCCCGCCACGAGTTTGCCAATAGCCTGAGCGGTGGCTATGGATTAACGGCCGATGGTAGCAAAACCACCAACACCGTGCTCGGGGTGGACACTGCGTACATGCAAGATGGGCAATTGTTTTCGGAGTACCGCCTTGCAGGCACCCACAGCGGCCAAGATGTAGCCAAAGCACTGGGAGTGCGCAATCTGTGGCACTTTGGTGACGGCCTTAACGTCACCACCGCCTTTGAGCGGCAGTCCATCACACCTGCCAATGCGGCGCAGCAAGATGCCACGGCGGTCAGCCTGGGAGCCGACTACACCGCCAATGCCCTGTATAAGGTTGGCGGAAAGCTCGAATACCGCACCTCCAGCACGCAAGATGCCTGGCTGTCCACCGTGGCGTACGACCGCAAGCTTGACAATAACTGGGCAGCGATCGTTCGCAACCTGTACATGACCCAACGGGCGCAAGGCACTAGCGCGGCCCAAGGCGGCGGTACCCAGACGCAGGATCGACTGCAATTTGGCCTGGCTTACCGCGATACGGAAGAGAATCGCTGGCATGGCCTGGGCCGCGTGGAATACAAGATGGAGCGCTCCGACGCCACCAGCAGCCCTACAGACGCGCGCACTTGGCTGGCCAGCCTGCACGGCAACTACAAACCCAGCCGCGCCTGGACTTTTTCTGCGCAAGCCGCCTACAAGGAAGTCAATGAGCGCTTTGCTGCGCCTTCGGGTTCGGTCAATGGCAATGGGGCGGCCATTGTGCAACTGGGCAATGCCAGTAACTGGCACGGCACCTTGCTCAGCGGTCGGGCGATCTGGGACTTGACCGAGCGCTTTGACCTCAGCGTATATGGCAGCTGGCAAGCCGCGCAGGGCGGACGTGCCACCGGATTGGGCGCTGAGCTGGGCCTGCGTGTCATGGACAACCTGTGGCTTTCGCTGGGCTTTACCAACGGTCATTTCAGCGATGTGGATGCCTTTAGCAGCAACCAAAGCTGGCACGCCTGGCACCTCAGGCTACGTTTCAAATTTGACGAGAAAAGCTTCTCCAGAAAGTAAGGAGTCTGTGTGACATACCGCAGGCTGCACGGCACCGGGTTCATCAGCGGGATGTCTGCTCCACCTTGAGCGGGCACCCAGCCTCATCTGGCCTCCTTGATGCCGCTACGCTGAAGTAGCGCCGCTGACCTGATTGGGCTGGCTTGGCGGGTGCGTCCGAGCCTATAAAACCAGCGCTGTGTGTTCGTCCGCAGAGCCAACGCCGTGTCGCGTTTGAGCCTGTACCACGCGCTGGCGCAAGTGCATTTCCGGCTCCCTCTCCCGCTCGCGGGAGAGGGTTGGGGTGAGGGCGCTAGCAAGCGGGGAAAGCAAACGGGGTCAGATCAAAATTCAGGAGCACCCTCTGCTCGGAGCGCGCAACGCCTTGACGACATTTTGCTCTGACCTCTTTTGCGCAGTCTGCGGCGCAAGAGACCCTCACCACGCCCAGCGTCACCCGCACAGACCTCGCAGCGCGCGCCTGCGAGTGGGCCGCTAGGAAAACCACTTACTCACTAAACAGTAGCACCCCGTCTAAGGGCGGTGGAAAAATCCAATACCCCGTTGATGCCTGAGCGGCTATCAGCGCGTCCCTATCGCCCCAAGGCAGGTCTTGCCAGTGGCACCGGTGGGCATTGCGGATCGTAAATATCGCCTGTGGTGACGTAAACACGGTTGGCGGCGGCGCGATATGCCGACAACGTCGTAGAAACGTATGCTATATATGGCGTCGCTGCTCTGGCATGAAGATGTCTGTCCTGGCTCGGTCACGTTGCGTCTTGGGCTTTTCAAAATGTCTGTCCTGGCTTGGTCACGTTGCGTCTTGGGCTTTTCAAGATGTCTGTCCTGGCTTGGTCACGTTGCGGCGATGGAGGAATTT
>JAYVGI010000150.1:0-22998 GCA_043772355.1 Polaromonas sp. | reverse complement strand
TGAACATCGGCCCTGCCCTCGACTACGCGCTCGTCGACACCGAGCGCGGCCTACTGGTGCTGGCCAGCGCGCTGGTCGAAACCTGCCTGAAACGCTACGGCCTGGAGGGCACGGTGCTGGCCACCACGAAAGGCGAGTCGCTCGCCGGGCTGAACTTTCACCATCCGCTGAGCGCTGTCGACCAAGCTTACGCACGTCTGTCGCCGGTCTACCTTGCGGACTACGCCACCGCCGACGACGGCACCGGCATCGTGCACTCGGCCCCGGCCTACGGCGTGGAAGACTTCAACTCCTGCCGCGCCCACGGGATGACGGTCGACGACATCCTGAACCCGGTTCAGGGCAACGGCGCGTTCGAGGCCAGCCTGCCGCTTTTTGGTGGGATGCACATCTGGAAAGCCGCGCCCGTGATTGCCGACGCACTGCGCGATGCCGGCCGGTTGTTAGCCACGTCATCATTGACACACAGCTACCCGCATTGCTGGCGCCACAAGACGCCGGTGATCTACCGCGCGGCCGCGCAGTGGTTCGTGCGGATGGACGCCGCCAGTGGCGCCAATGCCGGCGTGTTTGCCACCGAGGCGCCTGCCGAGTCCCTGCGAGAAATCGCCTTGGCAGCCATCGAACAAACCAGCTTCTATCCCGAGAACGGCCACGCGCGCTTGCACGACATGATCGCCAACCGGCCCGACTGGTGCATCAGCCGCCAACGCAACTGGGGCGTGCCGTTGCCGTTCTTCCTGCACAAGGACAGCGGCGAACTGCACCCCGACACCATGGCGTTGATCGACCGTGCTGCGGCAATCGTCGAACAAGGTGGCGTCGAGGCGTGGTCCAAACTCAGTGCCGAAGACTTGCTGGGTGCCGAGGGCCCGAATTCGGCCGCGCAGTACACCAAGATCAACGACATCCTGGACGTCTGGTTCGACTCCGGTTCGACCTTCTTTCATGTGTTGCGCGGCAGCCACCCTGGCGCCACCACCGAGGACGGCCCCGAGGCTGATCTCTACCTGGAAGGCCACGACCAGCATCGCGGCTGGTTCCACAGCTCATTGCTCACGGCCTGCGCCATGTACGACCGCGCGCCGTACCGCGGCCTGCTCACGCACGGCTTCACGGTAGACGGCCAAGGCCGAAAGATGAGCAAGAGCATGGGCAACGTCGTCGCGCCGCAAGAAGTGTCGGGCAAGATGGGCGCGGAGATCATTCGCCTGTGGGCGGCCAGCACCGACTATTCGGGTGACCTGAGCATCGACGACAAAATCCTTGCCAGGGTCGTAGATACGTACCGCCGCATCCGCAACACGCTCAAATTTTTGCTGGCCAACATCAGCGACTTTGACGCGGCTAAAGATGCCGTGCCGCCAGGTGAACTGCTAGAGATCGACCGCTACGCCCTGTCGCGCGCCAGCCAGCTGCAAAGCGAGATTCTGGCGCACTACCAAGTGTACGAGTTTCACCCTGTCGTAGCCAAGCTGCAGCTGTATTGCAGCGAAGACTTGGGCGGGTTTTACCTGGACATTCTCAAGGATCGGCTCTACACCAGCGCTGCCAAATCGCATGCCCGCCGCAGCGCGCAAACCGCGCTGCACCACATCACCCACGCCATGCTGCGCTGGATGGCACCTTTCCTGAGCTTCACAGCGGAAGAGGCGTGGAAGGATTTTGGCAAATCGACCACTGGCACCATCTTTACCGAAACCTACGCGCACTTTGATGCCACAGACGATGCGCTGAACACCAAGTGGGGCCGCATCCGCGAGATCCGCGATGTGGTGAACAAAGACATCGAAGTGCTGCGCGCGGGTGGCAAGGTAGGCAGCTCGCTGCAGGCCGAAGTAGAGCTCACCGTGCCTGCGGACGACTTTGCATTATTGTTGTCACTGGGCGACGATCTGAAGTTTGTCTTCATCACCTCCGCTATCAGCTTGGTAGCTGGCCCCGCAATATCCACGGAGGTAACAGCCTCAAATCACGTCAAATGCGAGCGTTGCTGGCACTACCGCGCCGATGTGGGCGTTGACCCTGCGCACCCCACCATCTGTGGGCGCTGCACCAGCAACTTGTATGGCGCGGGTGAATCGCGCACAATGGCTTAAATGATTTTGGTAGCAAGGAGTTTGGAATGACCCCTATTGACGCAAACACGCTGCTGGCACTGCCTGCCGAGCAGCGCTTGGCGCTGATTGAAACGCTATGGGACAGCCTGCACGCGCAAGATATCGAGCAAGCTTTGCCCGAATGGAAGCTGCGTGCGTTGGAGTACAGCCGCGCCCAGTACCTGGCTGCACCCGATACCGCGCAAAGCTGGAGCCAAGTGCAGGCCAACGCGCGCCAGCGACTGAATGCGTAAACTGGTATTTACCCAGTATGCGGATGCGCAATACTCGGATGCTTACCTTTGGTACGAGCGTGCGCGCAGCGGTTTAGGCGAAGAGTTCGCGCGTACGGTGGACAACGTTCTCTCGCGCATCCGAACCGATCCCGCTCAATTCAAACGCAGCACCGGCAACTACAGAAGATTAGCAACCAAACGCTTTCCTTACGAAATTTTCTATGACTTTGATGCCAGTACTATCGTGGTGTATGCGGTGTTTCACACCTCGCAAAACCCCGATGTTTGGCAATCGCAACTTAACTAAGCACCCTTTTCGATATGGCAAAAATCAACAACACCTCCATGCTCCCCTGGCTAGGCCTTGCGTTGATCATCTTCATCGCCGACCAGTTCACCAAAACTCTGATCCTGGGCTACTACCAACTAGGCGACAGTACCCATGTGCTGAGCTTTTTTAATGTGGTGCGGGTGCATAACAGCGGCGCGGCTTTCAGCTTTTTGGCGGGCGCAGGCGGCTGGCAGCGCTGGTTCTTTACCGGCATTGGCGTAGTGGCTACCATTTTCATCATCTGGATGCTGCGCTCGCATGCGGGGCAAAAGCTGTTTGCCTTCGCCTTGGCCTGCATCTTGGGCGGCGCAGTAGGCAACGTGGTGGACCGTGTGCTGCACGGGTACGTGGTAGATTTTTTAGACTTTCACTGGGGCGGTATGCACTTCCCGGCGTTTAACGTGGCCGACAGCGGCATCACTATCGGCGCAGTGTGTTTGATCCTGGACGAAATACTGCGGGTAAGGCGCGCTCGCTGAAGGCGCAGGTGTGCTTTGCCGGGAACAGTTAATGAATGCGTACCAGAGATTTGCTCCAATCGGGCCATGCCGGGGCCCACGCCTGCGTCGCGTTGCACGGGTCACGCGCTGTGCGTCTTGCAGCTATTGGGTGAGCGCGTGCTCTGGGTTCATGCGGGGCGGTTTTCAAAAATCGATGGTGCGATTGTGTTTGCAACCCACACGGTAGGCCCACAGGGATATCTAATTCCATTTCTAAATCATTTCTGTCGTTGTTGCGTCGCCTTGCCGTGCTACAGCACTCTCGTAGGCTCCGCGCCTAGACATTCATGATGTAGAAATGGAATAAAACATACGCGCATAGTACTAATTCACATAACATAAAAGTATTATGCGATAAATAATTTAGCCACAAAAATTCTAAAAAATGTGAAATAAGGCAATAAAACCAA
Source organism: Polaromonas sp. (assembly GCA_043772355.1). GTDB lineage: Bacteria > Pseudomonadota > Gammaproteobacteria > Burkholderiales > Burkholderiaceae_C > JAAFIP01. The sequence continues at coordinate 19,422 of JAYVGI010000150.1, read as the reverse complement.
TTTGAGATGCAACACTAATGGTGGAGATGTATTAAATTACTTACATGCTGCATCATTCTTTAGGCTTTAGCGACTCAAACCGTCTGGATTCAGTCAGCCCCGAAGCCCGGCTGATGTGGCTGCGCGAGACCGCGCAACTCGATTTCACCAGTGTCAAGCTGCGCATCCTGGCGACCAAGCTGACCCAACTGTGCCGCGACGATGCCGCCAAAGCCGTGGCCGTGCACCACTATGTGCAGGCCTTGCCATTGGTTTTCTCGGCCGACTTTCTGCGCATCAAAGCCTCCGAGGTGGCGCGCCTGGGCTATGGTGACTGCCACACCAAAGGCATCTTGTTTGTGGCGCTGCTGCGTGCGCTGGGCGTGCCTGCGCGGCTGCGTTTTGTCACCTCGCCTGTGGGGTTTCTGGCTGGCTTGATCGATAGCCGCACCAGCTCGATGTGCTGCGCGCTGGGCGAGGTGTTTGTAAACAACCGCTGGTGCCAGACCGACACCTATGTGGCAGACGAGGCCTTCGCCCATGAGGCGCGCGCGTTGCTGCGTCTGGAGCACCATTTGGCCGGCTACGGCCTGCACGCCATGGGCGAGCGCAGCTGGGATGGCCGTGACGATATGCACGCCCACCGCTGCCCGGCCGACCCAGGCAGCATGCCCATCATGGACTGGGGCGTAGGGCACGACCCCGAGCATTTTTATGCAGAAAAAATGCATGCCCCGGCGCACCACAGCTTGAAAGGGCGCGCGCAATGGCTCTCTGGCGCAGCCAAGATCAACCGCAAGGTGCACAAGATCCGCCAGCGCGAGTGCGGCGGGGACACCAGCGCCTACCAAGCGCTCTGACGGCATTCCCTGATGCGAGTGGTTTACCTTGGTGCCGCTGGCCCTTTTCACCAGCCAAGATCGGGTTCCAATGATTAGAAACTCTATCGGTCTTGCGCCGCCAGAAGGGCTGGATTTGGTCAGCCCCGAGGCGCGTAACGCATGGCTGCGTGAGACCCCCCAGCTCGATATCAGTACGCCTAAACTGCGCGCCGTGATGGGTTTGGTCACCAATGGCCTCAGGGATGAGCGCCGCAAAGCGCTGGCTGTGCACGCCTATGTCAAAAGCTTGCCGTTTGGGTGCATTGCCGACTTTTTGCATACCAAGGCCTCTGACGTGCTGCGCCTGGGGTATGGGGACTGCCACACCAAAGGGCTGCTGTTTGTCGCCCTGCTGCGTGCCGCCAATGTGCCCGCCAGGCTCCGGTTCGTCACGCTGCCCAAGCGATTTTTAAGCGGGCTGATCGACACCGGCAACGCCACCATGACCCACGCCGTTGCCGAGGTGTACCTGGACAGCCGCTGGCACCAAACCGATACCTATGTGGTGGACGCGCCGCTGGGCCGTGCGGCACGCCAGTTGCTTACCGAGCAACACGCGCAGCAGGGCTATGGCGTGCACCTGCAGGGTGACGACGACTGGAATGGCTTGCACGACGCCCACGCCCAAAGCACCGCCCACGACCCGTCCAGCTTGCCGGTGGTGGACTGGGGCGTGGCGCACGACCCGGCGCATTTTTATGCCAACGAATCCCACGCGGCTTTGCGCCACACCTTTGCTGTGCGGGTCAAATGGATGCTGGGCGCGCAACTGGTAAACCGCAAGGTCGAGCAAGTGCGCCAGGGCCGTGGCGGGTAGACCAGTGGTCAGGGCTGGGCCCGGCCAGAGAAGTCCAGCCCAGCGCACGGCGCAGCCTGGCGCTTATTCCATTTCTACATCAGTAGTGTCTGGGCGGGGAGCCGCAGGCAGTGCTGTAGCGCGGCAAGGCACGCAGCAACGACAGTGATGAGATCGAAATGGAATTAAACGGTGTAGTTCAGCGCCATGCGGCCGCCGTCGGCGGTGATGATCTCGCCGGTCAAATAGCTGGACGCATCGCTGGCCAGGTAGGCCACCACATCGGCAATCTCGTCGGGCGTGCCCAGCCTGCGCATGGGCGTGCGGCTCATCACGCGTGCCGTGGCCTCGGGGCTGGTGAGCACCGCTTTGGCGGCCAGCTCGGTGGCAATGGTACCGGGGGCTACGGCGTTCACCCGAATGCCCTGGTCGGCCAGTGCCAGCGCCATCACGCGGGTGAGCTGGTTGATGCCGCCTTTGCTCATGTTGTAGCTGGCAATGCTGGGGATCGCCATCACCGCGTTGACCGAGCTCATGTTCACCACGCTGGCGCCACCGGTTTTGACCATCTCACGCGCCACGGCTTGCGCTACTAAAAATGCGCCTTTGAGGTTGACACGGATGACGGCGTCAAAGTCGGCCTCAGTCACGTCCAGGAACGCTGCCGCTTTGAAGATACCTGCGTTGTTGACCAGCACGTCAATACGGCCATGTGCCGCCATCGTCTGGGCCACCATGGCGTTGACCTGGGCGCTGTCGCCTACGTCGCAGTGCACATACAGCGCGCCCAGTGCGTTGGCCAATGCCTGACCGCGCGCGTCGTCTACATCGGCCAGCACTACCCGTGCGCCCTCGCCAGCAAAGCGGCGCGCACAGGCCTCGCCTATGCCTTGGGCACCCCCTGTGATGATGGTGACTTTGTCTTGCAGTCCAAATTGCACAGAATTTTTGGTCATATCAGCCTCTAACCTTCTAAGTTATTGCGGGAGCAGCTACGAATTTTATAGTCTTTTACGCTTGCATCGTGGCCTGGCAAGCGCCTGCGCTTATGCGCGATTGAACGACATTTGCATGTAAATGCTGTGCAGCCCGGCCCATGCCGCCTGCGTGCCCAAGAGGCGCGCCTCCACGCCCAAATGCGCCAGTGCCAGAGTGTAGCGCTCGCCCAGGGCCTGCGAACCGACCACCACCACCTGGGTGCCGGGCTCTAGCTGCATCGACACCAGCTCTTCGCCTATCACCAGCCCCGACAGGTAGCTGGCGGCCTGTGCGGGCGCAAGCTGGTTGAACAGCGATTTCACCCGCACGCTAAAGGCCGTGTTGAGCAAGCTCTGGCTGGTGGTGGCGTGCTCGATGCCCTGGATAAATGCAGCCTGATCAAGTGGCGCTTCAGGTGTGCCCGCAGGCGGCAGGCTTTTGGCCAAAATGGAGTGCTGCGCCAGCATGGCGTAGAACTCGCCGGTCATAAAGGTATTGAAGCCGGTGATGGCCCCATTTTCCAGACTGACCCATTTGCTGTGGGTGCCGGGCAGCACCATCAGCGCGTCTTCTATGTCCAGTACAGCGGCTGCGCCGAACACCTGGGTTTCTTCGCCGCGCATCACGTCAAAGTATTCGCTGCGCACGCCGGGTACGATGGCGACGCGGTCTTTCACCGCCCAGCCCACCATCAGCGCCAAATGGCCTGCGGTGGCAGGGCAGGGGCAGTAGGGTATTTCGGCCAGGCCGTTTTTGCTGCCGATCATGCCGGATAACAAGAAAAATCGTCCGCCAGCCTGCGTAAAACGTGCGCAGGTAGCTATCAAATAGTTAGCAAACTCGCCTTGCTTGAAGCTCAAAATTCCGCGCGACTCGGCCAGCTCGTCCACGATCTCGCCGTCGTGCGCGATCAATGCAGCTCTGAAGGTGGAGGTGCCCCAGTCTACGGCAATAAAGGGGCTGTCTTGTAGGGTGGTCATGGCCGTATTATGGCCTTGACCGCCTCTGGCCGAGGCAGCGGTGCTACAGCGCCAAAGCCCTGCACCGCCAACGCGGCGGCGGCGTTGGCGTAACGTGCAGCCTGTAGCACGCTGTCGCCCAGGCAAATGCGCGCCAGCACATTGCCAGCAAAACAGTCGCCTGCACCGGTGGCGTCTACAGTTTGCACGCGCAGCGCAGGGATGTGGGTCTGCATGCCTTCGTGGCTGACCAGCACGCCTTGCTCACCCAGCTTGAGCACCACGGTTTTAGCTCCCAACGAATGGCTCCACTGCACAATATCTTTGGGTTCTTGCAGGCCACTCAGAACCATCACGTCGTCCAGACTGGGCAGAAAAATATCGGTTTGCGCGATCACCTCTTGCATGGCGGTGCGCGCTGCTTCCAGGGGCCAGAGTTTGAGGCGCAGGTTGGAGTCAAAGCAAATTTGAGCTCCCGCCGTTTTGGCAATCTGAATCGCCTCCAGGCATTGCGTTCGCGCCATGGGCGAGATGGCCAGCGAGATGCCCGACAGGTGCAGCATGCGGGTGCCAGACAGTGCATCGCGCTGCGCCGGGTTCAATGCCATTTGCGCGGCAGCAGAACGTGCACGGCGGTAGTTGAACTCGTGGCCCAATGGGCCGTGCGTGACGAAGTAAATGCCGGTGGGTGCAGCGCTGTCCAGGGCTACCGCGCTGGTGTCTACCTGTTCGCGGCGCCATACGTCCAGCAGCATGTGGCCAAAGCTGTCGTCGCCCACAGCACTCACATACGCCGTGCGTGCACCCGCACGCGCAGCGGCGATGATGGCATTGCTGGTGTCGCCGCCAAAGCCTTGCAGGTAGTGCGGCTGGCCGGGATCGGTTTGGTTAAATTCCACCATGCCTTCGCCCATGGCGACGAGGTCGTATTTTTTATCCGTCATGGCTCAGGGTGCGAAAACCGGGCCGCACAGGTCTTCTTCAATGGTTATCGCGTGGCACAGCACTGCCGCGTTTGCCGCGCAAAAAGCCCAAATCCACACCCTCATCGGCCTGGTTCACATTGTCGATATACAGCTTCCAGTAGCCCGAGTCCATCGGCGGCTTGGGCGGTGTCCATGCTGCCAGGCGGCGCGCCATTTCTTCATCGCTGATATGCAGATGCAGCAGGCGCTTGGGCACGTTCAGCTCCACGATGTCCCCGTTTTGCACGATGGCCAATGGCCCGCCCGCTGCTGCCTCGGGCGCGGTGTGCAGCACCGTGGTGCCGTAGGCGGTGCCACTCATGCGGGCATCGCTGATGCGCACCATGTCGGTAATGCCCTTGCGCAGCACCTTGGGCGGCAGCGGCATATTGCCCACCTCGGCCATGCCGGGGTAGCCTTTGGGGCCGCAGTTCTTCAGCACCATCACGCAGGTCTCGTCAATGTCCAGATTCTCATCGTCAATGCGTTTATGAAAGTCTTCAATATCTTCAAACACCACTGCGCGGCCCTTGTGCACCATCAGCTCGGGTGTAGCGGCGCTGGGCTTGATCACCGCGCCGCGTGGGGCCAGGTTGCCGCGCAGCACGGCTATGCCCGCGTTGGGTTTGAACGGCTCTTTGAAAGTTTTGATGACCTCGGTGTTGTAGTTTTGCGCGTCGGCAATGCTCTCGCCCACCGTCAGCCCGCTGGCGGTGATGTGGCTGGTGTGCAGCAGGTGGGCAATCTCCTTCATCACCACGGGCAGGCCACCGGCGTAGCAAAAGTCTTCCATCAAAAACTTGCCGCTGGGCTGTAGGTTCACTAGGCAGGGCAGCTCGGAGGCCAGACGGTCAAAGTCCTCCAGTTTCAAATCAATCCCCACGCGCCCGGCAATCGCCAGCAGGTGAATGACGGCGTTGGTCGATCCACCAATGGCGGCCAGGGTTTTGATGGCGTTTTCAAAGGCCTCGCGAGTGAGAATTTTGGACAGCGCCAAGTCTTCATGCACCATGTCTACGATGCGCCGTCCGGCCATGCGGGCCAGCACGTTGCGCCTGCCGTCTACTGCGGGGTAGGCTGCGTTGCCGGGCAGGCCAATGCCCAGCGCTTCGACCATGCTGGCCATGGTGCTGGCGGTGCCCATGGTCATGCAGTGGCCGTGGCTGCGGTGCATGCAGCTCTCGGCCTCAAAAAAGTCTGCCAGTTTGAGGGTGCCCGCACGCACCTGCTCGCTCATGCTCCACACGCCTGTGCCGCTGCCTAATTCCTGGCCGCGCCATTTGCCACTCAGCATCGGGCCACCACTCACGCCAATGGTGGGCAGGTCGACACTGGCCGCGCCCATCACCAATGAGGGCGTGGTTTTGTCGCAGCCCATCAGCAGCACCACGCCGTCAATCGGGTTGCCACGAATGCTCTCTTCCACGTCCATGCTGGCCAGGTTGCGGTACAGCATGGCGGTAGGGCGCAAGAGTGTCTCGCCCAGGCTCATCACGGGGAATTCGAGCGGAAAGCCACCCGCCTCGTACACGCCAATCTTCACCTGCTCGGCCAGGGTACGAAAGTGGCTGTTGCAGGGCGTGAGCTCGCTGAAGGTGTTGCAAATGCCAATCACCGGGCGGCCATCAAACTGGTCGTGCGGCACGCCCTTGCCTTTGACCCAACTGCGGTAGGCAAAGCCATCGCGGTCTTGGCGACCAAACCATTGTTGGCTGCGCAGGTCTTCGGGTTTTTTCTTCGGTGTCATGGAGAGTCCTTTGAGTGGGAGTATGCGAAGCCGGTAACACCAGCTATGCGGGTAAGTCCTGATTTGTATAAGGTATTATCGTCATACCATTGCAAACTTCCAAATCAGTACAAACCATGATCAAAAATGTACACGGCAATACCGTCGATCTGCTAGGCGAAGCTATCGTCTCAGGTCGCTATGCCGTGGGCGCAAGTTTGCCGCCAGAGCCTTTGCTGTGCACTGAGCTGGGCGTGAGTCGCACGGTGGTGCGCGAGGCGGTCAAGTCGCTGATTGCCAAGGGCTTGGTCAGCACCGGGCCCAAGGTAGGCACGCGCGTGTTGGCCTCGGACGCGTGGAACTGGTTTGACCCGGACGTCATCACCTGGCAATCCAAAGCCGGTCTTACACCAGAATTTTTGCGCGATCTGCAAGACCTGCGCCGCGTGGTCGAACCCGCTGCCGTGCGCTTGGCTGCCGAGCAAGCCACAGTGCAAGATATTGCTGAAATTGAGGCCGCCTATGAGGGCATGCGCCGCGCGGTAGAAGAGGGCGGTGATTACGTCACCTTCGATCTGCGCTTTCACCAAGGCCTGCTCAAAGCTTGCCGTAACCGCATGCTGGTGCAAATGAGCAAAGCCTTGAGTGCCCTGCTGCGCACCAGTTTTGAAATTTCCACCTCGCGCAAAGACGGTACGCGCAATTCCTTGCCGCTGCACCGCGAGGTGCTGGACGCTGTGATTGCGCGCAACCCGGCGCGCGCCGAACGTGCCATTGTGGTGCTGATTGATGGCGCGCACGATGATATTGAGCAGGTGCTCGCATCGCGCCGCCGCTTGCCTAAATTGAACCAGCCTGCATCCATGCTGCGGGCAGCTTAAACATTACTTATTTTTTGCATCCATGACTAAACCGCACATCCTGCAAGTCGCCAAGTTCTCGCCTTACTTGACCGAAAAATTGCACCAGGCCTTCACCGTGCATGACCGTGTGCATGAGAGCGATCCTGCAGCCTTTGCCGCCATCAAAGACAAGATCGAAGCTATCGCTGGTGGCGGTGAATCCAAAGTGCCCGCCAGTTTGATTGCACAGTTGCCCGCCTTGCGGATGGTCTCCATCTTTGGTGTCGGCTACGACGGTGTGGACGTGCCCGCGGCTATTGCCCACGGCGCGAAGGTTACGCACACTCCGAATGTTTTGAACGATGAAGTGGCCGATTTGGCACTGGCCCTCATGCTGGCCGTGGCACGCAACATCGTGCAGGCTGACCAGCATGTACGCAGCGAGGCCTGGCTCAATGGCCCGCTGCCCTTGGGCCGCAAAATGTCGGGTGCGCGCTTGGGCATTGTCGGCATGGGCCGCATTGGCCAGACCATCGCACGGCGCGCGCAGGCCTTTGATATGGCTGTGACTTATACGGCGCGCAGTGCCAAGCCCAACTTGCCATACAGCTATGTCAGCAGCGTAGAGGCCTTGGCCGCGCAGGTGGACTTTTTGGTGGTCATCACACCGGGTGGTGCTGCTACGCGCAAGATGATCAATGCACAGGTGCTCAAAGCGCTGGGTCCGCAGGGCTATTTGATCAACGTGGCACGCGGCTCGGTGGTGGATGAGCAGGCGCTGATCACTGCGCTGGAAAATGGCGACATTGCTGGTGCCGGGCTGGACGTGTTTGAAGCCGAGCCCAGCGTGCCCGAGGCACTGCGTAAAAACCCTAAAGTGGTACTCACGCCGCACATCGGCAGCGCCACCACGCAGACCCGCAACGCCATGGCCGATCTGGCATTTGACAACTTGGCATTGCACTTCGCGGGCAAACCCCTACGCACACCGGTACCCGAATGCGCCTAGGCTCATTCAAAATCACTAGGTTAGTTGTTCACTTATTTTCAACCTGAAGGAAATTGCTGTATGAAACTGAAATCTGTACTATCCACCGCGTTGCTTGCAGCAGGCTTGATTGCCTCTGGTCAGGCCATGGCGCAGGAAAAACTCACTGTCTGGTGGGTTAAGGGCTTTTATCCGCAAGAAGACAAAGCTTTGTACGAGGCGATTAAAAAGTACGAAACCAAATACAAAAACGTCAAGATCGAACTCTCGCAGTACCCGATCCAGGACATGATCCCCAAGACCGTAGCAGCGCTGGACTCAGGTACGCCGCCCGATGTAGCCTACGGAGATTCCTTTGACTTCCAGGTCACTGCCAAATGGGCTTTTGATGACAAGCTGGAAGACCTCAGCAGCGTGATCAACCCGATGCGCGCACGCTTTGCGCCGCAGACGGTGGAAACCACCTTCCTGTACGACGACAAAACCAAGAGCCGTGCCTACTACGCCTTTCCGCTCAAGCAGCAGACCATTCACATCGAGTACTGGCGCGACATGCTGGCCGAGGCAGGTATCAGCGAAGCCGACATTCCCAAAACCTGGAAGGAATACTGGAACTTCTGGTGTGATAAAGCCCAGACTGCACACCGCTCCAAATCGGGTAACCGTACCTTTGGTATCGGCAACCCCATGGGCGTAGATTCCACAGATGCGTTCTTCTCGTTTCTGACCTTTGCCGATGCGCACAATGTCAAACTGGTGAGCGATTCGGGCAAGTTATTGGTCGATGACCCGACGGTACGCACTGGCCTGATCGCCGCCATGAACGACTACACCAGCCTGTACACGCGCGGCTGCACGCCACCGTCCTCCACCAGCTGGAAAGACCCGGACAACAACGTTGCCTTCCACAACAAGACGACGCTGATGACGCACAACGCCACCATCTCGATAGCGGCCAAGTGGCTGGACGACGCGAACAACGCGGCACTCACGCCAGAGCAGCGCGCCACGGCCAAGAACCACTACGAGAAAAACATCATGACGGCGGGCTTTCCCAGCAAGCCGGACGGCAGCAAGATGATTTACCGCTCGGCCGTCAAAACGGGTGTGGTCTTCAAGGATGCCAAAAACAAGGCACGTGCCAAAGAGTTCGTCAGCTTTTTGTTGCAAGAAGAAAACCTCACACCCTACGTGGAAGGCTCTTTGGGTCGCTGGTTCCCTGTGACCAAGACGGCGCAAGCCAGCACTTTCTGGAACGCCGATCCACACCGCCGCTCGGTACGTGACCAATACGCCGCAGGCACCGTTAACTTTGAATTCACCAAGAACTACAAGTTCACGGTGTTGAACAATGAAAACGTCTGGGCCAAAGCCATGAACCGCGTAGTGAGCGAGAAGTGGGCTACCGACAAAGCGGTCGATGAAATGATCGAACGCATCAAAACGGTCGCCAAATAAATTAACCTCAAGTAATTGGTGCTCCACCCATGACTACCCTGCCATTGGTGCAGCCCCAACCCGCCCAGAACTCTTACCAGTTCTGGGGCCGGGTGTTTGTGCTTCCCTACCTGCTGATCTTTTTGGTCTTTGTGTTGTACCCCGTGGGGTATGGCTTGTGGCTGGCGCGCCATCCACAAAGCTATGTGAAACTTTTTGAAGACCCGATCTTCTTTCGCACCGTCATCAACACGATCGTGTTTTTGGTGGTGGCGATCAATGTCAAAATGGGGCTGGCCCTGTTTTTAAGCGGCTTTTTTGTGCAAACCCGCTGGTGGATCAAGTGGCTGGCCGCCTTGTTTATCTTGCCCTGGGCGGTGCCTTCTATCCCTACCATTCTCTCGGTGCGCTTTATGCTCAACCCCGAGTGGGGCGTGGTCAACACCCTGATTTTTAAACTCACCGGGATGGATGGCCCCAACTGGCTGAATGACCCGACGCTGGCGCTCAGCCTGTCGATGGTGATGCACATCTGGAAGTCGCTGCCGTTTTGGACCTTGATCCTGGTGGCTGCGCGTTTGGCGATTCCTGCCGAGCAGTATGAAGCCGCTTCGGTAGACGGAGCCACGCGCTGGCAAAAATTCAAGTTCATCACCTGGCCGTCGATGAAAACCATGTACCTCACCTCCACCATTTTGTCGATGATCTGGACGCTGGGTGACTTCAACAGTGTCTACTTGCTCACTGGCGGTGGCCCGGCAGATTTGACGCATGTCTTGGCTACGCTGGGCATACGCTACCTGCGCCTCGATCAGGTGGACTTGTCGATGGTGTCCATCGTGGTGGCCATGCCCTTGGTGCTGCCCCTGGTGTTCTTTATGATGAAGCGGTTGTCCAAATGATCAGCTCTAAAAAATGGTCATGGCGTAAGGTGTCTGCCGAAGCGCGCCTGCTGCTCATCGGCATTCCGGTATTGGTGTGGACGATGATTCCGATCTACCACATGTTTTTGTTTGCCATTTCTTCCAAGGACTCGGCAACGTCTGGGCGGCTGTGGCCCAAAGAACCCACGCTGTCGAACTTTGCCTTTGTGTTTGGGCAAAAGCATTTTTATCTGGACCACTTTTGGGTGCAGATGGGTAACTCGTTCATCATTGCCTTTGCCGTGGGCGCGCTCACCTTGTTCATCGCCACCACCGCCGCCTTTGCCATCAGCCGCCTGCGCGTGCCCGGTGGTCGCACGGTGATGAACATGGCGCTGTTTACCTACTTTATCCCCGCCGCATTCCTGGCCGTGCCGATGTACAAAACCATGGGCACCTACGGCATCATCAACACCCAGTGGGCTTTGATACTGGCCATGGTCACCATTGCCTCGCCGTATTGCATTTGGGTGCTCAAACAAGCGTCTGACAAGCTGCCACTCGAACTAGACGAAGCCGCACGCATGGACGGTGCCACGCCGCTGCAACTGTTTCGCTTGGTGTATTTGCCTCTCATGGTGCCCTCCTTGGTAGCCGTAGGCACCTACTCGCTGCTGCTGGCCTGGAACGAATATCTGTATGCCTTTTTGCTGCTGTCCAACGACAAAAGCGTGACGCTGTCGGTGGCTTTGGGTAATTTTTTATCGGCCGACGATTCACCTTGGGAGCTGCTGATGACCACGGGTTTGATCTACGCATTACCACCCGCAGCCATCTACTACACCTTCAAACGCTATATGGTGTCTGGCCTGACGGCTGGCGCTGTCAAGAGTTAAGTCACATGCATTTAAGGCAGGACGCAGAGGACGCAAAGGGCGCAAAGATGACGCAAAGTACGCAAAAGAAAACCCTAAAGGATGTGCATTTGTCTCCTGTATTTTTTAGCGCCCTTTGCGTGTTTTTGCGTCCTCTGCGTCCGGTCAAGTCCGCTTTCGACCTACGTTTACGTTAACACTGGATTACAGGTATGGCCTCCCTATCGTTTCGCAATATTCAAAAATCCTTTGGTAAAACCAAAATCATCCACGGCATCAGCTTTGATATTGCCGATGGCGAGTTTGTGGTGCTGGTGGGGCCGTCGGGCTGCGGCAAATCTACCTTGCTGCGCATGCTGGCGGGGTTGGAAGAAATTACCGATGGTGAGATTGCCATTGATGGCCGCGTGGTGAACGAGGTCGAGTCCAAAGACCGCGACATTGCGATGGTGTTCCAAAGCTACGCGCTGTACCCGCACATGACCGTGCGCGAAAATTTGGCCTTTAGCTTGAAGCTGCGCAAGGCTGATCAGCAGCTCACCGACGAGCGGGTGATGAAGGCCGCGAAAATTTTGAACCTGGATGTGCTGCTAGAGCGCTTTCCGCGCGAACTCTCTGGCGGTCAGCGCCAGCGCGTCGCCATGGGCCGCGCGATTGTGCGTGACCCGAAAGTGTTTTTGTTTGACGAACCACTGTCTAATCTGGATGCCAAGCTGCGCGTGGCCATGCGCGCTGAAATTAAAGCCCTGCACCAGCGCCTGAAAACCACCACCGTGTATGTGACGCACGACCAGATCGAAGCCATGACCATGGCCGACCGCATCGTGGTGATGCACGATGGCATCGTCGAGCAGATTGGCACGCCGCTTGAATTGTTTGACCATCCGAAGAATTTGTTTGTGGCGCAGTTTATTGGCTCACCTGCGATGAACACCCTGGAAGGCAAGCTGCGCATTGAAGCTGGTCAGGCGTGGGTAGAGGCAGAGGAGCGGCGCTGGCCCTTGGCATCGGTTCCCAAAGGCACCGATGGCCAAGCTGTGCATTACGGTATTCGTCCCACCGACATCACCTTATCCAGTACCGGCCAGGGTATTGCCGCTACGGTAGTGGTGGTGGAGCCCACGGGCGCGGAGACCGAGCTGCTGCTGCAAGTAGGCGGCAGCCAGATTGTTGTCGTCATCCATGGCCGCACCGATGTGCAACCTGACCAAACTGTGCACTTGGCCATTGAATCTCCCAAGTCACATGTGTTTGATGTGGGCAGCGGTGCACGGTTGAACTGAAAACAGACTGAGCACAGCTGTTCACGCGACATACATCCGTTCACGCTGAGCTTGCCTTCGCGTTCATCTAATTGGACACACATACTATGGGTATAGAAACTACATTCCGGTTGGACGGGCGCATTGCCTTGGTCACAGGTTCTTCCGCTGGCATTGGCTTGGCACTGGCGCGTGGCTTGGGGCAAGCCGGGGCGACGGTGGTGCTCAACGGCCGCAGCGCAGCTACTTGCGAGGCAGCGGCTGCCATGTTGCGCAGCGAGGGCTTGCAAGTGCGCGCCCAGGTGTTTGACGTGACCGAATCTGCACAAGTCGTCAAGGCGGTCGACGCGATTGAAGCAGGCGTCGGCCCCATCGACATCCTGATCAACAATGCAGGCATCCAGCGCCGCGCACCGTTTGCCGATTTTGTAGAGGCCGACTGGCACGAGCTGATGCGCACTAACCTGGACAGCGTCTACCATGTGGGCCAAGCCGTGGCGCGCAAAATGATTCCGCGCAAACGGGGCCGCATCATCAACATCTGCTCCGTACAAAGCGAGCTGGGCCGCCCCGGCATTGCACCCTATACCGCCAGCAAGGGCGCGGTGAAAATGCTCACCAAGGGTATGGCGATTGACCTGGGGCCACACGGCATCAATGTCAACGGCATTGGCCCGGGCTACTTCAAAACCGAACTCAATGCCAAGCTGGTGGCGGACGAAACCTTCAGCAGTTGGTTGATCAACCGCACGCCCAGCCGCCGCTGGGGCGATGTGGAGGACCTGGCCGGCGCGGCGGTGTTCTTGGCCAGCGATGCATCACGCTTCGTGAATGGGCATATTTTGTATGTCGACGGTGGTGTGACCGCGACGCTTTGAAAGCGGGAAATACCGGACGCAGAGGACGCAAAAGTTACGCAGAGGACGCAAAAGAGCAGCCAAAAAAAGAAAAAAATTGAAAATTTAGAAACCAAATATAAAAATATTTTTCTTTAATTTAGTTTCAGTCTTTATGGTATTTTTTTGCATTCTCTTTTTTGCGTCCTTTGCGCACTTTTGCGCCCTCTGCGTCCGGTCAAGTCCGAATTTTTCTTTTTTGTAGAGGCCCATGTGACAGAAGACACTTTGCAACCCACCCAACGCCGCATCCGCGCCCTCATGTGCCACGGTGCGCTCGACTTGCGCTTGGAGCACCTGCTACCCGATGCAGACAACCCCAAAGCCATAGGCGCGCGCCAGTTGCGGGTGCGGGTGGCGTTTGGGGGTATTTGCGGGTCGGACCTGCACTACTACCAGCACGGTGGTTTTGGCGTGGTGCGGATCAAGCAGCCGATGGCACTCGGTCATGAAATATCGGGGGTGGTGGAGGAGGTGGGTGCAGACATCAAAACGCACACCGTAGGCCAACGCATCGCCATTTCGCCCTCCCGTCCTTGCGGTGTTTGCAAGTTTTGCCAACTCGGGCAGCAGCAGCATTGCCTGTCGATGCGCTTCTACGGCAGTGCCATGCCTTTCCCGCACATCCAGGGCGGTTTCAGAGACAGCTTGGTGATCGAACAGCACCAGGCGCATGCGGTGGCGGATCATTTAAGTTTGTCCGAGGCGGCATTGGCCGAGCCTTTGTCGGTGGGCTTGCATGCGATTAACCGCGCGGGCGGCGTGTTTGGCAAACAGGTGTTGGTGACGGGTTGCGGGCCGATTGGCTCGCTGCTGATCGGAGGCCTGCGCCGTGCCGGTGCGGCGCGCATCGTGGCTGTTGACGTGGCCGATATGCCGCTGGACTGCGCCCGCCAGATGGGCGCGGACGAGACCATCAACATCGCCACGCACCCCCGCGCGCTAGACACATACATGGAAGGCAAAGGCCAGTTCCACAGCGTATTTGAATGCTCCGGCAACGAGCGCGCCCTGCGCAGCGCACTGGATGTCATTGCCCCGCAAGGCGTGCTGGTGGTGGTGGGGCTGGGCGGCGATATGAGCCTGCCCATGAACCAGATCGTCGCCAAAGAAATCGACCTGCGCGGCACCTTCCGCTTTCACCCCGAGTTTGCCAACGCCGTGACCTTCCTCAACCAAGGCCTCATCAACGGCAAACCCGTCATCACCCGCATCCTGCCGTTTGACAGCGCAGTCGAGGCGTTTAAACTGGCAGGCGACAAAAGCCAGTCACTCAAAGTCCTGATCGCATTTGATCCGAGCCTCACACTATGACCACTTTCACCAAAGTCACTCTCTTCACCGACACCGACGGCCGCGCCAAATTCCGCGAAGAGCCGTTAGCATTAACCGAAGGCACCCCCCAAGCTATGCTGTCAGCTTTGATGCCCTCCGGTGGCCTGCAGCTGCGCCACAGCCCCGTAGGATTCCGCAGCCAATTCCATTGCTCAGTCACGCCCCAGTGGGTGTTCATCCTCAGTGGTTATATGGAGATTGGCCTGCAAGACGGCAGCTCCCGCGTGTTTGCGCCGGGTGAGCATTTTTACTCCATCGATACCTTGCCAGCAGGAGCCAGCTTTGACGCTAAAGTGCATGGCCACTGGAGCCGTCAAGTCGGCAGCGCACCACTGGTGACAGCATTTGTACGTGCGTAATTTGTACGTGCGTAATTTGTACGTGGGTAAATAAAACCTGAAGCAGCTTGTGAGCTGCACCCAAGCGTTCTACGGGTGCGCAAGCGCTTGTGGGTGATAACGCCGGCTTGTGGCAGTCTCACCTACAGAGATGAAGCTCGCGGGAAGTGTGTGAAGTCAGCGTGAAGTCGATATTTTGGTGATAATCGCGGCACTTTCTGAGAAGCTTGCATGCCCATTGACGATATCCAACATCCCTCACTATTCAAACGTCTGTTGTCCGCGCCCTGGCCCATGCGTCTGGCTAAAACGCTGGCTGCGCTGCTACTCGTGGGCGTGCTGGCATTGGGTGTGGCCACGCTGGTGGTCACCCCGCAACTGCCTGGCCTGGACACACTCACCCATTACCAGCCCAAGCAGGCACTGCGCGTGTTCACTGCGGATGGCGTGCAAATAGGCGGCTTTGGCAGCGAGCGGCGCGTCTACCAGCGTATTGACCAAATCCCCAAGCTGATGAAAGACAGCCTCATCGCTGTCGAGGACGCGCGCTTCTACGAGCACCGCGGGATCGACCCCATCAGCGTGGTGCGGGCGATGGTGTCTATCGCCTCTGGCGGCACAGTGCGCCGCTTGCAAGGCGGCTCTACCATCACCCAGCAAGTGGCACGCACTTTCTTGCTCACCCGCGAGCGCACGGCCTCGCGCAAGTTCAAGGAGGCCCTGCTGTCGCTGCGCATTGAGTCTGCGCTCGGCAAAGACCAGGTGCTCGAACTGTATATGAACGAGATTTACCTGGGGTCGCGGGCCTATGGTTTTGAAGCTGCAGCGCAAACCTACTTTGGCAAAACCTTGGCTGCCTTAAGCCCGGCCGAATGCGCCATGCTGGCTGGCTTGCCGCAAAACCCGCACCACGTTAACCCCATCAGCAACCCAGAGCGCGCGCAGGCACGCCAGCGCATCGTGCTGGCGCGTATGCACAAGCAAGGTGTGCTGGACGATGCGCAGTACGCGGCAGCCAAGGAGGAAAAATTGGTAGTGCGCAATGCCAGCAGCACAGAAATACACGCCGAGTATGTGGCCGAGATGGCTCGCCAACAGGTGTTTGCCCAGTTCGGCGAGAAGGCCTATACCCAAGGCTTTGACGTGGTCACCACCCTGGTGGCCGCTGAGCAACAAGCCGCCTACCAGGCCCTGCGCCGCACCCTCATGGAGCACGCGCAGCGCCAGCCTTGGCGTGGCCCAGAGGACAGTGAAAATCTGCCCAGCCAATGGCTCGATAACGACCCCGCTATGGCCCAGGCCCTGGACGGCGTTGACGATGACGACGATCTGCGCGCCGCCATCGTGACGGCGGCCAGCCCCCAGACCGTGACCGCCGTGTTGGTCTCAGGGGAGATCATCAAAATCGACAAGTCAGGCCTGCGCTTGGTGCAAGCTGGCCTGGGCCCCAAAGCGGCCAAAGGTGTGGCCATTCAGCGCGGCTCGATCGTGCGGGTGTTCAAGCAAAGCAAGGGATGGTTGCTCACGCAGTGGCCGCAGGCGGAGGGCACCATGGTGGCGCTCAGCCCCGCCACAGGCGAGGTGCGTGCCTTGGTAGGCGGTTTTGACTTTGCGCAAAACCAGTTCAACCACGTCACGCAGGGTTGGCGTCAACCCGGCTCCAGCTTCAAGCCTTTCATCTACGCCGCCGCACTGGACCACGGCGTGCTGCCCGAGACCCTGGTCAACGACATGCCGCTTGCCAACGTGGGCAACTGGAACCCCAGCAACTCCGACGGCAGCACCGATGGCCCCGTGACCGTGCGCGAGGCGCTGGTGCGGTCTAAAAATCTGGTCACCATCCGTTTGGTGCAGTTGCTCGGGGCACCCGCCATGCGCCAGTGGACGGCACGCTTTGGCTTTGACGTAGCACGCCAGCCTGACAACCTGACGCTGGCTCTGGGTACCGGTGAGACCACGCCGCTGCAACTGGCCAGCGCCTATGCGGTGCTGGCCAACGGCGGTTACCTGTTGCCCACCACGCTGATCCGCAGCATTACCGATACTAAAGGGCAAGTGGTTTTCAAAGCGCCCACCTACAAACCTGTGGACACCTTGCGTGTGACGAGCGAGCGCAACGCCTTTGTCACCAATACGCTGCTGCAAGATGTCACCCGGGCAGGCACCGCCGCCCGCGCCCAAGCCGTATTGAAGCGCACTGACCTGTACGGCAAGACGGGCACGACCAACGACGTGCTGGACGCCTGGTTCGCTGGCTTTGCGCCTGGTCTGGTGGCCGTCGTGTGGCTGGGCTACGACAGGCCACGCAGCCTGGGCAGCCACGCCTCAGGTGCCTCACTGGCGCTGCCCGTGTGGATCGACTTTATGGCCGCTGCACTGAAGAACGTTCCTGTGAACGAACTGGGCGCGCCAGAGGATGTGATCAAGGTGGACGGCGACTGGCGCTATAGCGACTGGGCACTGGGCGGCGGCATCGTCAGCCTGGGGATGGACGAGCAAGTCATTGGGCCGGGGTTGATTGCACAAGCACCCCCGCCCCTCGCAATGACCAGCACGGTGGCCCCGGCATCTGCCGCGCAGTGAACTCGAATCGACCGCCTGCCTGCACTGAAATTACTGCATCACTGCGCTGAAATCACTGCATCACTGCGCTGCAAAGCAATACAGCAGCCCATCGCCGCCCGTGCCTTTCAGGGCCGTCTGGCTGCAACCACCGCGTGACTGGTGCGATGAGTTCCATGAGGTCGCCCAAGCATCCGACGTAGGGCCTGAACGGTCATGGTGGCCCATTACGGCCACACCTTCTGCGCCGCTGCGCGTCCAGTTGCCGCAGGTCATGTCAGGGTCGCCGCCAGCAAAGGCCGTGCCATCAGCGCGGGTGCCGGTCAACACATCGTGCCGGTTCGGCGTGTCGCCACGGCCGGAAATGACTTGGCCTTTTTCAGATAGGGCGTTGGCTTTGGTGATGCCGTTGCTGGCGCTGTGCAAATGGTCTACATCGCGCGCCACCATCACGCCGCTGGCGTTGTGCCATGGGCCTTTGCCAATGCGGTCGCGGGCGTTGACATTGGGCGCGCCGTCTTTGGCCTGCACGCTTAGATAAGCGCGCCAGGTGCGGCTGCCCGCATTGGCCGTGGCCGCCAGGGTTTGGCAATGTCGGTCGGCACCCGCTATGCCGCCCAAGTCAGCGCCGTTGCCTGCGCCTACACTGGTAACAAAAAATGACATGGGCCCGGCACCTGCGCCAGCCGAAGGTGCGCCGCCACCCTGCATGCCAGTGCAAGCAGACAGGACTACAGCAGCACCAGCCACCAAAGTAATGCGAAAAATAGATTGCTTCATACATGTCTCCAAAGTTAGTTGGGCTGGTTGGATGTACGTCTTAATAGTTAGTTCCATAAATTCGGCGCTGGGAGTGCCAAAACCATGGGTTTCACCTGTTTGACCCTTTAAAACACCCATTAGCCATCAACGTTAAAGGGCTTGTAGCTATTGAATATATAGTGCCCGTATTGACGCGCAGGGAACGCCTGGGTTGACGCACACATCGCCAGCGGGTCGTAAATATCGCCAGTGGTGACGTAAAGATCTCCGGCGGCGGCGCAATGTGCCAATCACACGGTGAAAACATACGCTATGTATTGCGTAGCTGCTCGCGCATATTTGTTGCTGGCTATCGACTGGTAGATTCTAAAAAGCGGCGCTACTGGGCTGGTACAGGGCGCGTTGGCGCGCTGGCGTTGCGAGAGTTTGGCTTTTGTACGGGAATCAGGCCGGCTTGGTGCGGCGTCCAAGCCAACAGGGCGCTAGCCAACGGGAGAGCAAATGGGGTCAGATCAAAATTCAGGAAGACCTTCTGTTCGCAGCGCGCAACGCCCTGACGAAATTTTGCTCTGACCCCTTTTGCGCTGTCTGCGGCGCACCAGACCCTCTCCACGCCCAGCGTCACCCGCACAGCCCTCGCAGCGCGCGCCTGCGTATGGGCCGCTTGAAAAACCACTTATTCCATTTCTAAATCATTAATGTCGTTGTTGCGTCGCCTTGCCGCGCTACGGCACTCTCGTAGGCTCCGCGCCTAGACATTAATGATGTAGAAATGGAATTACTCCTCAAATAGTAGCACTCCGTCTAAGCAGGCCAGTGGGGTACACAGGGTAACGCCCATATTTTGTCGCGCGGTACGGTTTGGAGCCGTTGCGAAGCCTCTGGCGGCTTTTGAATCGGCCGAAAACCGTGAATTTGCTGCTTGGAGCGCCGCTAGTTTAGATAGATATCCGCCTGTAGCCCCCTAGAATAAAGCGG
>JAYVGI010000149.1:0-2235 GCA_043772355.1 Polaromonas sp. | reverse complement strand
ATTTCTAAATCATTACTGTCGTTGTTGCGTCGCCTTGCCGTGCTACAGCACTGTCTGCGGCTCCGCGCCTAGACATTAATGATGTAGAAATGGAATAAGTTGTAAGTTTTAAGCGTTTTTCTGCCATACCGCCGCAAAAAACCCATCGGTGCCATGCTTGTGCGGCCACATGCGCAGGTAACGCGTGGGCGCATCAGCCGTGCCGCTGCTCAAAGTGTCTGCACCTTCCACCTTCAGTTGGGTCAATAAGTCGCCCACTTCAAGGGGGGTGAAATCTTTATTTGCGTCGCCAAAGGCCAGCGCAATGGCTTCATTTTCTTCGGGCAGCACGCTGCAGGTGGCGTAGACCAGGCGGCCACCGGGTTTGAGCAGGCGCGCGGCGCTTTGCAAAATGGCGGTTTGCTTGGCGTTGAGCTCGGCAATGTCGCTGGGTTTTTGCCGCCACTTCAAATCGGGGTTGCGGCGCAGCGTGCCCAGGCCACTGCAAGGCGCATCGACCAGCACGCGGTCAATCTTTCCTGCCAGGCGCTTGACCCGTTCGTCGCGCTCGTGCGCAATGGCAGCGGTGTGCACATTGGAGAGGCCACTACGCGCCATGCGCGGCTTGAAGGCGTCCAGGCGGTGGGTAGACGTGTCAAACGCATACAAGCGCCCAGTGCTGCGCATCATCGCGCCCAGCGCCAGCGTTTTGCCGCCCGCGCCCGCGCAAAAGTCCACCACCATCTCGCTGCGCTTGGCATCGACCAAGAGCGCCAAGAGCTGCGAGCCTTCGTCTTGCACCTCAATCTTGCCTTTTTCAAAGGTCAGTGTTTTGTTGATCGGCGGGCGGCCTTGCATGCGCAGGCCCCAGGGGGAATACGGCGTAGGCTCTGACTTGAAACCGGCCTTGGCCAGCTCTTTTTGTGCCTCTTCGCGCTTGAGCTTGAAAGTATTGACGCGCAGGTCCAGCGGCGCAGCCGTATTCAGGCTGTCCACCAAGGGCCAAAAGTCGTCGCCCAGTTGCGTTTTGAGGGATGCGGCCAGCCACTCAGGCAGGTTATGGCGGTGCAGCTCTAGCATGCCAGAGTTAGCCGCCGCTGGATTAACGGCATCACAGGCATCCAGCCAGGCCACCTCATTCGGGTTGAGCGTGGATTTGATAAAGTCGCGCGGCCCATAAAAGCCCAAAATAGCCAGCTTGCGCTCACGCGAGCCACTGCCCTTGGGCGCACTCAGCGCAAACGCCTCGTACAACAGCTTTTTGCGCAGCACGTTGTAAGCGGTCTCGGCCAGGGTAGCGCGCTCACGCGGCCCGAGGTTGCGGTTCTCTTTAAAAAACTTCGACACCACCGAGTCAGCGGGGTGTTCAAATTTCAGTACTTGGCCTACGAGATACGCGCAGGCATCGATCAATTGTTCAGGATGCATAGATGCCTATTGTCCCACTGTTGTCTGGTGCGCCCTGAATCTATGTAGAAATGGAATAAGCCCAATACTGTTCGCTTGCGTAGTGTCGTGTTGCTTCGCTGGCCTGGCCTGGCTTGGCTTGGCTTGAAGATGTCTGCTGCCAGTGGGTCACGTTTCTTCTTGGGCTTTTCAAGATGTTTGTCCTAGCTCGGTCAGGTTTCTTCGCTGGGTTCTCAAGATGTCTCTCCACCTTGGTCACGTTGCGGCCATGGAGGAATTTGCGCTGTAAAAATCTTGCGAAAACACGCGACTGCTTGAGTAGTCATCTTCAGCTTGTCCCCGCGCCTTTCTCCAGATTTTTCATCGCAAACACGCTCCATCACCGCCTGCTGATTTGGTCGCTTGCGATTGCGCGCCGGCTTTGTGACTGGTTCGCTTGCATGACGCGCCAGCCGTGTGACTGGCTCGATCCAGGTAGTGCGCAGGAGTCTGGGAGCGCGCTGGCCGGAGCACATTTTCGACTCCCTACCGATGAACCTGCATCGAAATCCAAGGTTCATGGGCTTCATTCGGGCGTACGGCGGGCGACTGGAGTCTCTCCCGCATTGCGGGAGAGGGCTGGGGTGAGGGTGTCCCCCGACCACCCACCTCATCAGGCGCTACTCCAGTG
Organism: Polaromonas sp.; assembly: GCA_043772355.1. GTDB lineage: Bacteria > Pseudomonadota > Gammaproteobacteria > Burkholderiales > Burkholderiaceae_C > JAAFIP01. The sequence goes on along the minus strand of JAYVGI010000149.1, from coordinate 179 downwards.
CGCACTGCGGCAAGCTGCTTACTCTCTTTACCGTAGCACTCCGTCTATGCAGACCAGCGGGGTACACAGGATAAGCCCCATAATTGGTAACTACTCAGGTCCCAGTGACAGACCCCAGCTATTGCACGCTACAGATTAATGAGCAACAATAGAGGCAATGACCGAACTGCCCGACCTCA
>JAYVGI010000148.1:0-30181 GCA_043772355.1 Polaromonas sp. | reverse complement strand
AGGCATTTGGAATGAAACGTCCTGCGCTCTACAGCCGCCACGGCGGCGCTGGTAGCCCTAGCCGTGCAAATGAGTCTGCACAGGCGGTTGCGGCTGCGCCAGCAGAAAAGCCTTTGGCAGCTTCGACTGCACCTGCAACTTCACCCGCATCCAGCAAGTCTGCCGCACCCCCAGCCAAGCCCCCATCCCGCTGGCAAAAATTCAAAACCACCTTCACTGCCCTGCCCCGCCGCCATCCCCGCGCTGGTGCCTTTGCCTTAGGCGCTGCGCTGATGGCCTGCGTGTTTGCGATGCAGTTTGCGTTGACGCAACCCGCACAGAAAATTACCCAGGAAGATATTGACGCGGCGGTGCTCAATGCTTTGCAAACCGCGCCCATCCCCTCGGTGGCGGCGCGGGCTTACGAGAAGATTATTCCCTCGGTGGTTCGGGTACGAGGCTTCGTCACGCCGCGCGACAAGAGTGGCAAAGCACTGGAGGAGATACAACACGGCGTGGGCACTGGCGTGGTGATTGTGGACAAAGGCATCATCCTGACCAATCTGCATGTGGTGCAAGGCGCGCAGCGCCTGGAGATCACCTTCAGCGACGGCATGACCACCACGGCGCATATCACCAGTGTGAAAACCGAGGACGACTTGGCAGTACTGCAGGCCCACAAAATCCCTGACGACATGATTGCCGCCGCCATGGCCAGCACCGCCGACTTGCAACCGGGCGACCATGTGGTGGCGGTGGGCTTTCCGTTTGGCATTGGGCCTTCGGCCTCGGCTGGCATCGTTTCGGGCATGAAGCGCGAATTCAAATCACCCGAGAGTGGCGAGGTGATGAGCAATTTGATTCAGTTTGATGCTGCCGCCAACCCCGGCAACTCGGGCGGCCCGCTGGTCAATGCCGATGGCGAGGTGGTGGGCATTGTGACCGGCATTTTGAACCCCTCGCGCCAGCGGGTATTTATCGGCATTGGTTTTGCGGTACCGATTGAAAACGCCGCCTCGGCGGCAGGCATGCCACCTTTTTAAGGAACCCTTATGAACAGCTCGGACATGCACAGCGGCGAACTGATGGAAAAGATTTTGTACGAAGTCAAACGCATGGTCGTGGGGCAAGACAAGTTTTTGGAGCGTGTGATGGTGGCGCTGCTGGCCCAAGGGCACTTGCTGGTCGAAGGGGTGCCGGGGCTGGCCAAAACTTTGACCGTGAAGACGCTGGCGCAAGCGCTACAAGGCAGCTTCAAGCGCATCCAGTTCACGCCTGATCTGGTGCCTGCCGACCTGATAGGCACGCGCATTTACAACCAAAAAACCGGCGACTTCAGCACCACCCTGGGCCCGGTGTTTGCCAACCTGCTGCTGGCCGACGAGATCAACCGCGCGCCCGCCAAAGTGCAAAGCGCCCTGCTGGAGGTGATGCAGGAGCGGCAGGTGACCATTGCGGGGGTATCCCACCCCGTGCCCTCGCCTTTCGTTGTCATGGCCACGCAAAACCCGATAGAAACCGAGGGCACCTACGCCCTGCCCGAGGCGCAGGTTGACCGCTTCATGATGAAGGTGCTGGTGGACTACCCGACCGATGAAGAAGAAGCGGTGATTGTGGAGCGCGTGATTGGCCCTCCGATCCACATTGGCGCAGTGGCCGACCTACAGCAACTGGCCGCGCTGCAAAAAGAGTGCCGCGCGGTCTACCTTGACCCGTCGCTGGTGCAGTACGCCGTGCGCTTGGTAAGCGCCACACGCAACCCCGAGAAGCATGGCATCAAAGACATCGCGCGCTTTATTACCTACGGTGCCAGCCCCCGCGCCACCATTGGCCTGGCCGAGGGCGCACGCGCCCTGGCGCTGATGCGCGGGCGGCGCTATGCCCTGCCCGAGGACATGCTGGACTTGGTGCCCGACGTGCTGCGCCACCGCATTGCGCTGTCGTATGAAGCGCTCAGTGAAGGCATCACGCCCGACAAAATTATTGCCACCCTGATGGACAAAATCGCGCGGCCCAATAAGCCGATCAGCCACTATGAAGGGCAAGGCAGCGCTCTGCCTGGTGCACCGACAGAGAAAACTGCAACAAAAACCACCGAGGCCGCCAGCGCGTAACTGGCAGCCCACCACGCCCTCCTCAGCGGCCCTGCCCCCTATGTCCTAACTCCTGTGTCCTAACTCCTATGTCCTAACTCCTGTGTCCTAACTCCTGACTCCTGCCCTCCTGATATGCAAACCGCCGACCAACTCTTAAAGCAGCTCGAATGGACGGTCATTCGCCGTCTGGACGGCCTGCTGCAAGGCGACTACCGCACCCTGTTTCGCGGTGCGGGGCTGGACCTGGCGGACCTGCGTGAATACCAACTGCACGACGACGTGCGCCACATTGACTGGAACGTGACCGCCCGGCTGCAAGTGCCGCATGTGCGCCAATTCACCGAAGACCGTGAGATCAATGCCTGGTTTTTGCTCGACCTGAGCGCCTCAGTAGACTTTGGCTCGCACACCACACGCAAGCGCGATGTGCTGGCGCAGTTTGTGGGCGTGCTGGCGCGGCTGATGACGCGGCATGGCAACAAGGTGGGCGCGCTGTTGTTCAGCAACCAGCTCGACACCGTGATTCCCGCGCGCGGCAGCCGCCTGCATGTGCTGCACCTGCTGCACAGCTTGCTACCGCCTGCTGCTACCAAGGTGCATAAAGCGCCCCAACCCAAAGACCAAACCCATCTAGGCGATTTGCTGATGGGCGCATTGGGCCACATCAAGCGCCGCAGCCTGGTATTTGTAGTGTCCGATTTCATCAGCACGCCCGGCTGGGAAAAACCGCTGGGCCAACTGGCGCAAAAGCATGAAGTGATCGCCGTGCGGCTGGTAGACCCCGCAGAGCAACAGCTGCCAGACATTGGTTTGGTCACGCTGGAAGACCCTGAAACAGGCGAGCAAATCTTCGTCGATATGCATGACAAAAAATTCCGCATTCGTTTTGAAGAACTTGCCGCTCAAAACGAGACCGAAATTTTCACCAGCTTTGCCAAAGCAGGCGTAGACGCACTGGAGCTGTCTACCGACGAAGCCCTGGTCCACACCATCGTGCGCTTTGCGCAAATGCGCAAGCAGCGCGCACGCGGCGCAGCGGGCAGCACACACACCCTGAAGGAGGCCGCATGAACTTTGTTTGGCCACAATTGCTCTGGCTGATGGCCATCGTGCCATTCCTCATGGTGCTGTACTGGTGGCTGCTGCGGCGCAAAGCCAAAAGCGCCGTGCGCTACAGCCAGCTGGCCATGGTGCGCGCCGCAGCGGGCGCACACAGCAAATGGAAGCGCCATGTGCCGCCCTTTTTGATGCTGTGCGCTTTGAGCCTGCTGATCTTTGCCGCGTCGCGCCCATTGGCGGTTGTCACGCTGCCCATGCAGCAAGAGACCATCATTTTGGCCATGGACGTGTCCGGCTCCATGCGGGCTACCGATGTGCTGCCTAACCGCTTGGTGGCCGCGCAAAACGCCGCCAAATCCTTCCTTACCGACCTGCCCCGCACCGTCAAGGTGGGTATCGTCGCGTTTGCAGGCACGGCATCGTTGGTGCAAGCACCCACCGTCAACCGTGACGACTTGGTCAGCGCGATTGACCGCTTTCAGTTGCAGCGCGGCACCGCCATTGGCAACGGCATTGTGGTGTCACTGGCCACGCTGTTCCCCGATGCAGGTTTTGATTTGGCGCAAATGCAGTACGGCAACGCCCGCTCCACTGGCCGCCCATTAGGCTCGCCCGACAAAAATGCAGAGAAAAAAGACACACCCCCCGTGCCCCCCGGCAGCTACTCGTCCGCCGCCATCATCTTGCTCACCGACGGCCAGCGCACCACCGGCGTAGACCCGATGGAAGCGGCCAAGTTAGCTGCCGACAAAGGCATCCGCGTCTACACCGTGGGCGTAGGCACCAAAGACGGCGAGACGATTGGTTTTGAAGGCTGGTCGATGCGGGTGAAGCTGGACGAAGACAGCCTCAAAGCCATCTCCAGCCGCACCCAAGGCGAGTACTTTTACGCAGGCACGGCAGAAGATTTGAAAAAGGTCTACTCGCGCCTGTCATCGCGCCTGACGGTAGAGAAAAAAGAAACCGAAATCGCGGGCCTGCTGGCCCTGGCGGGTGCTCTGCTGGCGCTAATGGCGGGCGTGATGTCGATGTGGTGGTTTGGCCGGGTGATGTGAACGGCTAAAATAAATCCAGCCGCGCCTCACGTCGATGAGTACCAGAAATCGGTTAGCCGATAAACACCATACCGTGTCGCTACCAGACTAGCGCGCTGTCGAGGTTTCCTGTCAATCTTTCACGTAACGACGGATGTGGCGCACAAGTGTCATCGGTGTGAATTGGTGTATTCCCTGAGCGACAGACAATCAAATGTATAGAATTTTGTGCTAAAAAGTTACATTAGTAATTTTTATGATCGCCCGCGAAAATTTTATGAAAACAATTGTCTGTACTTGTGTGGTGATAGCTTTGGTCAGTGGATGCGCAACTGCACCCAATAAAGGCGGTTCTGTAGCGGGGGGGGGTAAACCCTAACTCCCCAACGACACTAGGAATTAGTAACAAGGATTACGACCCCTGCGCGGAATCGAATAAGCGCGCCGAAGCATTTAGTGGTGCGGTTGTTACGGGATTGCTTGGAGCCGTGATTGGTGGTGGGATTTGTGCGCTTGGTGCAAAGCTGGTTAAATCAGATCCAAAATCAGCGGCAAAAAAATGTGCTGTCATTGGGATGGTAGCTGGGGCGATAAAAGGCTACAACTCAGGTGTCGATAGTTATCAACGGCAATGCAAGGCCTACCAAGAGGCGAAGCAGAAAGGGCAAGAAATAGCGTTTGCCTCGCTAGCCAAAGGAAACGAGCAGTCTGGAGAAATTATCCTCGCGCCAGATGCGAGCTATTTTTATGCCGGCACTGCGAATATGACACCTTTAGGAATCAATTATTTCAAAGGACTCTCAGCGCAATACACGGATCAGGCCCAAATAGACCGCTATGAAAACTCAGTAAGAAATTCAGCAAATGCAAAATATAATACCAATGCATCTGCTGATTACAAAGATGACATGCAGAGCTACTCTGCAACCGCAGAGGATAAAAATAAAGTCCTCGCAACTTCCAGAAATTACAAAATAGTCATCACTGCGCATACCGATGATAGACAAGACGCGAGTGCAGCGCAGACCTTGTCCGAGCAAAGAGCCAAGGCTGTTGCTGAAATATTTCGCGCGCAAGGTGTCAATGAAGACAAGCTGCTTTATCAAGGAGCTGGGGCTAGCTATCCGATTGCAGATAACAAGACAGATCAGGGCAAGCAGAAAAATAATCGCGTTGAAGTGGTGCTACTTTTCGACGAAAAGGTTTTGCTCGAATACGTCGATGCGCGACAAGCCAGACCAGACTTTTTTAGCGAGCGTGAAAGCAGCGCCGCTGCCCCGGCAGCTGTGGCACCTGAAAAGGCTATCTCAAAAGCGCCAGGCAATGCACCAGCCACAAGTGCAAACAACACCTCAACCGCGAAACCAACCACGACAAGGCCAGCAGCCACATCCCAACCAACAACGCAAGCTAGCAACAGTCAACGCAGACCGCAGCCACAGAGTACCGTACCTGCAAACCCTAACACAAGTGCAAAAAATTCGGCTGCTTCACAAACTCAAAATAATCCAACTATCGTTGCGACGGCCAAGCCAAACGTTGGACCAGGCATTAATTTGCAAGGTGCCTCAGTGGCGGCGGCAGACACCAGCTTGCTCACCAAGCTAGGAACCGTCAGGCCCCCATCTACAGGGTTTTCTTTGGATAGCTTAACGAGTCTCGTAGGCATTGGGAACGCATACGCATCCAATCCCTTGGTAGCTACGTGTAATTTAGACGATCCAGGCAGATACAAAGTAGGTGATATCAAACGATTAAATGCAGGCGCCTCGTTTGCCAAAACCAAAGCACCGATTGAGTCCACAGACTCTTACTTAAACAACACCGTAAGAGCCCCGTTTTATGGCAGCGCAGGGGATTACACCGTTTTACTTAAAAACGTCACGATTAAAGCCAGTGGCGAAATAGTCGAACAACCCGAATTCAATTTGATCCCCAAAGAGGGGCCAAATGGATCTGCAGGCAAAGAGAAAATAATCATCATGCCCGTCTCTCAGGCCTGGCGAGGTGAGGGCGGAGTCTTGGTGAGAAACTTCTTTGTTGGCAAAAAAGACGTGGTGTGCATGGATATGCTTATCCCGAACAATCGAGCTGCCAAGACACTGCCCGATACCGCGTTGTATCACAACGAGATGGGTGTCCGAAAAGTCGCGAAACTGAATTTGGAGCGCTAATGGATTTTTTTATCACTATTCTCGAAACCGTTTCCTCAGGTATTACCCCCTGGATATTGTTTTCACTATTCCTAGCAGCGACAGCATATTTTTCGTTCAAATATTGGCGTTATTTCAGTAATTCTTCACATGAGAGTACACAGATGAGCGGTTCTAAAAATCAAAACTCCAACAACAGATCTTCAACCAATACTACGACCAACTGGGACACAAAACGTAATTACACAGACACATTAAAGAGTAGCCCCAATAGAGGGGGGCCTTTTCACGGATGGTTTACTGATGAAGAAACGCTTTGTACTGAGTTTCGAGCACTCAGAATAGCTGCTGTAAATCAAAGAGCTAACATGCTCAATTCGTATCCTACTAAAGCTGAGAAATATTTGTCAATTGTCAATGAAGTCAACAGGAAGCCAGCTGCATGGTATGTGTGGGGCGCAGTGGCCGTCATGATGGTGATAGAAGCATTTGGGTTTGGATTAATATTTGCTGACAAAATAAACGACACTTCTACAGCAAATACTATTCAAACTTATGCAGTGGCTATTAGCTGCTTATTAGCCGGTGCATTTTTAGCATTCGCTCATAAGATAGGGCATAGCTGTTACAGTCAAAACTATTCTCATACTGCGCATCAGCTGAGCGGAAATTTGGGCTTCAAAAGCGATCTTGAAAAATCCCTAAAACGTGATGAAAATGAAGCTGACACGCATGAGCAGCACGCAAATCGTATCGCAAATAGATCAGCATTTGTGCGCAAGTGCGCGATCAATGCAAATGATAAGAACGCTAAAACACCTAAATACCCCTTCGCACTAATTTTCTACATGGTTTTTGTTTTTATGTTTGGTGCTGTTATTGCAGGGATTCGTCTCGATTCAATCGATACATACTACAAGAATCAAGCCAGCACAGCGGCTAAGATTAATCAAGAGGCTGGAAAACCGCTATCTAAAAATACTCCGTCCAATTTTCCAAAAGAAGTTATAAGTGCTAAAGATGATCACACAAATTTATTAACTCAAGAGACAATTGAGAGTGAGAAAAAAGGTAAGCAAACAGCTACATTTATTTTTGTGCTTATTTTCTTTGTTGTGCAGACATTAGCTGTTCTGGTCTCTTACTCCAATGGGTTTGCTAGTGATGATGGAGAAGATGCTTACAAAGAAATCAAAGCGTTTAGAAAGTTGTATGGCGATATTGATAAAGAAAAGTGGATTTCATTAGTTGAAGAGAAAATTCAAAGCGCTGACAGTAAGGCGCAAGAGACGCTAACAAACTGGCAACTAGGCTTACAAACTGCTTTTAATCAAAAGAGCATGAAGGTGGTTGACCACGAATTTTTTCAACAGAGCGTAAATAATTTCAGCAGCAGAACTTACAGTCTCTATTGTTTGATAAAACAAAAAATTGAAGCTTCTGAGACGAACCGGGCTGAGCGAATTACCCGAATAATAGACACTGCATCAACCATCGATCAAACTATTGCATCAGCACCGCCCAGCGCGGTAAATATCTCCTCCCCTGTTTCCGTCTCACTGTCAGCAAGTTCAGCAGCCAGTAGTCCCATATCGGGTGCGACGGATTTGTACGATTATTTCATTCAAAGCGCGTCGGGCGATGAAACGATTTACAAAGCTAGCCTGGAAGAATTGAAATCAAAAATCATGATTGGCGAGGTTCCCCCAGCGCAACTTAATTTACGCCTTAGCGGGCAGCCTGGGCGCTTTAAGCCTTGGGTTGAGTTGGCTAAAAATAATTTTGAAGCCTAATCTAAGCTTGCTTAAAATTTGTTTCTTTGTAAAGAAAAATTGATATGTTTTCACGTCGTTTTGCTAGCGCATCAGTGACAGTTGCTCTATTGTTCCCGAGCTTGGTTTCTGCTGCGGATAACTGCTATGTCGCAGGTAAAGTGCCATTAGAAAAGCATGAGTACTCGGCCAGTATTGTCCTGCTTTTGGATGAGACGGTGGTCTTTGATACCACCCAGCAAGAGCACATCAAAGAAAATATTCATGCACTCATTAAATCTGGCCATGAACTCAAGGCATTTACTTTTTCAGCATTTCAAAATGACCGCTATACACTGCCGGTATTGGATGCGCGGCTGGCCAAAACTTTGGACAATAAGACGCGCGACAATATGCGCAAAGACCATTTGCGTGATTTTGATACCTGCCAACAAGTGGCAGAAATTAGAATAAAAAAAATGGTCGATGCTTTGCTAGAAAGGTATTTTGCGAAATCTTCCTCCGCACTTTCAAAATCAGATGTCTTGAGCACTATGAAAGAGATTGGTGACAACGTTATTCCAATGACAAAATCAAAATTGAAATACATGGTCATGGTCTCTGACATGTTGGAGAACTCAAACATCACGAGCTTTTATGCGCCCGATACAGGCCCCAGAAAAATCGATGCAGCAGTCGAGCTTGCGAAAACCGATAAAGCAAAAGTACTCACGGATTATCGTGGCGCAAAGGTTTATGTCATTGGTGCGGGTGTTGTGCCGAAATCTAACAAACCTCAATCAGGCAATTACCGCTCGCAAGAGATCATGGCACCCTTAAAGTCCTTCTGGGCGCAATACTTTGAAAAATCAAATGCCAAACTAGTTGAGTTTGGACAACCCCTTTTACTCGCGCCTTTAGGAGAGTTGAAATGAATCGAAAATTGACACTGGGACTGGCGATAACTTCCTCATTGCTTATTGTGTTATGGGCGCTGGCTTGGTTTCTTTCGCCGCACATCTACGGCTCCTCTGTGCTAACCGCTGCAGAGACGAATAACCTAGGCGTTTTGGTTTCCAGGGTGGATGGGGAAAGATTGAAAAATTCGGCCGCTGAAGATTTGACTCAAATCGCCGTTTCAGCTATTAAATTGCCTGAAGGTAAAGAAATTCCTGATGCACTCAAAAGTGCTTTAACATCCGTCTTCAAAAAACTTAACAGCATCGATGATCGCGCTTTGGTCGAGATGGTTGCGAATCTAATTCGAGGCAATGGTTTCATCAGCAAAGATCTTTTTTCCATCACACCTAAAGAATTTTTGCAAAAAAGATCAGCGATGCATTCAGGCGCTTATGGTGCGACGATGGATACTTACATTCAAAAAGTTACGTTCAAAGAAACCGGTGAAGAGCTGGCATTACTCTTTGAAAGAAACAAACTGTTCACTTGGAGATTGGTCGCTGTGAAGACAAATTCCAGCACAGTTCTTTTACCATTTAAAATTTCAAAATAGGACTAGATTCCTGCTTTTTTCTTATTTTAGAAAGTGGTTGGCAGAATTTCGTCAGAGTGTTTCTCGCGCCAATGAGATGACCGTCTTAAATTTTGATATCCACCACCCAAATTGATAGCCTATGCAAAGCCGTGTAAGTCTTGAAAATTGGCTTTGCCGAAAATGGCACCCGTACGACAATGAGGTAGCCGAAAGAACCTTTGCGCGGGCCAGACTTTATCTAGCAGATGCCCAGCACTTGGAGCGAAAGTTAGCCCATGCCAATTGACCTGCATCCCGACCATTTGGCCTCGGTGCGCCGCATACTTGCCCAACAAGTCCCCGAGCACACCGCGTGGGCCTTTGGCTCGCGCGTTAAAGGCAACGCTCGGCAGTTTTCAGACCTTGATATTGGGCTGGAGGGAGCACATGCGCTGGGTTTTGAGCAAAAGGTCAATTTGAAATTGGCTTTCAGTGAGTCCAACCTGCCGTTCACCGTGGATGTGGTGGATTTAAACAACTGCTCCCCGGCCTTTGCGCAGGCCATCGCGGTCGAGCGGTCACCGCTGTTATAACGCTAATCGCATCCAACGGACCGATTAGGCGCTGCGGAAAATAAAGTACACCGCGCCCACCATGCACAGCGCTGCCCATAGGTAGTCCAGCTTCAGTGGCTCGTTCAAGTAAAAAACCGCAAACGGTACAAACACGCTCAGCGTAATCACCTCTTGAATGATCTTGAGCTGCGCCACGCTAAAACCCGCTTGCTGGTAGCCAATGCGGTTGGCAGGCACTTGCAGCAAGTACTCTGCCAGCGCAATTCCCCAGCTCACCAAGGCGGCGATGTACCACGGCGCAGTGGCCAGGTTTTTCAAATGCCCGTACCACGCCATGGTCATGAAGACGTTGCTGGCGGCTAGCAGCGCAATGGTTTGGAGAGAGAGCGGAATGGTTTGCAAATACTGCATAGAGGCGTTTACATCACTACATATTTAATAGCTGCTCCCGCAATATTCTTTTGGGCTAGAGCCTTAAATCACTTAATTACTACAGCTTGATTATATTTTGATGATGCACAGCTTGCAAAGCATCTTTAGCTACTTGCAGCGGTGCAATCTCAGCCAATGGGTGCAGCACAAATGCACGTTGCGCCATGCGCGGATGCGGCACGGTGAGCGTGGGGCTTTGGATCTGCGCGCTGCCGTAGAGCAGGATGTCCAGGTCTAGCGTGCGCGGGGCGTTGGGGTAGAGGCGCTGGCGGCCTGCGGCTTGCTCTTGAATTTGCAGCTCTTGCAGCAATACCGGGGCGGGAAGATGGGTGAGCACCTCGGCAACCGCGTTGATGTAGTCGGGGCCGCTGCTGCCCAAGGGGGCGGTTTGGTAGAGGCTGGAGGCTTGGATCAGCTTCGTATGCGCGATGCTGTTTAGGTTTTTGATGGCTTGTTGTACGGTGTGCGCGGGGTTTCCCAGGTTCGCACCTAGGGCGATGTAGGCGGTGACTGGGTTGGTGTGCATTTTTTGTTTATCGCGGGTCAATACTTGCGTAGTTTGCGCCGCAGATAAAAGGGGTCAGAGCAAAATTTCGTTTGGCGTTACGCACTTCGGAAGCATTGCTTTCCTGAATTTTGATCTGACCCCATTTATCTGCTCTGTCATCTGCTCGCCCGCTACCTGCTTGATGTCAAGACTTTATCGGAACACCTGAACTACCATCGCGCCTGGGGCCTCGGCGGCGGCGGCGTTTTTTGGGGCCGGTGTCGTCGCTGGATTCATCTTCTGCAAGGCTCCCGTCGGGCGGAATGTGGGCCTCCATGGCGCGGGCGGGGCGGGCCGGATGGGCCGCAGGTTTATCAATCGACTTTTCTGCTTTCGGCTTGGGCTGCGCACGCTGCTGCTCGCGCAGTTGCGCTACCAGGTCTTCGCGCACGCTTTGGTCGGCCATGCTGAACTCTTGCCACCAGTCGGCCAGGCTAATGTCAATCTCGCCTACATCGGCGCGCAGGCGCAAAAAGTCAAATCCGGCTCGAAAGCGCAGGTGCTCGACCAAGCTGAACGGGGTGGCGCCCACGCGTTTGTCAAAGCGCGGCTGCATCATCCAGATCTCGCGCATATCGGCGGCCAGCTTGCCACGGCCGCTCACGTCGCCAATGCGCAGGTTGAACACGTCGTCAATCGCCTCGGTAAGCGCGGGGAAGGGGTGCGCGCCTTTTTTAAGCAGCTTGTCCCAGCCTTCGCGCACATCATTCCATAGCACGCAGGCCAGCAAGAAACTGGGCGCGACGGGCTTGCCTTCGCCTACGCGGCGGTCAGTATCGTTGAGTGCGGCGGTGATGAAGGGCTGGTCAGCGCGCTCTACCACCAGGTCTAGCAGCGGGTAAATACCTTTGGCCAAACCGAGGTTTTTCAGCTGCTCAATGCTGGCCAGCGCGTGGCCGGTTTGCAGGAGCTTGAGCATTTCGTCAAACAATCGGCTTTGCGGCACATCGTTCAGCAGCACTTTGCATTCAGCCAGGGGCTTGGAGGTTTTGGCATCGAGTTTGAAGCCCAGTTTGGACAGCTTGGCCGCAAAACGCACCGCGCGGATGATACGCACCGGGTCTTCGCGGTAGCGGGTGGCGGCATCGCCAATCAGCTTGAGGGTGAGCTTTTTGCTGTCGCTCATGCCGTTGTGGTAATCCACCACCACTTGCGTCTCGGGGTCGTAGTACATGGCGTTGACGGTGAAGTCGCGGCGTGCGGCGTCGTCAATCTGCGGGCCCCACACGTTGTCGCGCAGCACGCGGCCACTGGCATCGGTGGCGTGCTTCATGCCTGCCAGCTCACTCTTGGAGGTGCGCTCATTGCCGCCCACCTGGCCAGTGTCGGCGCTGCCCACATTGGCGCGGAAGGTAGACACCTCGATCACCTCATGCTCGCGGCCACGGCCAAACACCACATGCACAATGCGAAAACGCCGCCCGATGATGAAGGCGCGGCGAAACAGCGACTTGACCTCCTCGGGCGTGGCATTGGTGGCCACGTCAAAGTCTTTCGGACGCAGGCCCAGCAGCAGGTCGCGCACCGCGCCGCCCACAATGTAGGCCTCAAAATTCGCGTCTTTCAGCGTGGTAACCACTTCCCAAGCGCGGGGGTCAACCAGGTCGCGGTTGATCTTGTGCTCAGACTGCGGCACCTCGACCCGTTTGGCCACTTTGTTGGCCGACTTGGGTGAGATGAGTTTTTCTATGAATTTTTTAATCATGTTTCCAGAGATCTAGTATTTTCCAGCCGCGCTGCGCCGCCAATGCACGCAACTTGTCGTCGGGGTTGGTGGCCACTGGGGTGTCGACTTTTTCCAGTAGCGGCAGATCGTTCATGCTGTCGCTGTAGAAGGTGCTGTGGGCCACATCATCCCACGTCTTGCCCTGCGCGGCCAACCACTGCGTCACGCGGGTCACTTTGCCTTCCCGAAAGCTCAGCGTACCTACGCTGGCGCCGGTATACCAATTATCCGCGCCTTTTTCCAGCTCCACGGCGATTAAATGCGCAATGCCCAGGCGCTGGGCAATTGGTGCTGTCACAAACTCATTCGTCGCCGTCACCAGCACCAGCGTGTCGCCCGCCGCGCGGTGCTGCGCCAGCAAGTCGAGCGCTGATTTTTTTACAGCGTTTTCGATCACCGTGGCCATGTACTGTGCGTGCGCAGCTATAGATTGTGCAGCGCCTTTGGTGCGAATGGCTTCTGTAGCAAAACGCAAATACGCATTGGGGTCGAGCGTGCCCGCTTTGTAATCGTCATAAAACGCATCGTTGGCACGTTTAAATTCATCCGCATCGCGCCAGCCAATGGAGATCGTGAACGCCCCCCAAGCGTGGTCGCTGTCGATGGGCAGCAGGGTGTGGTCCAGGTCAAATAGGGCGAGGTTCATGTGGCGCTTTGGTTAAGACCGTGACTCTACCAATCGCCCAGAAGCATACTTGTGCAGCACGCTGGCGATCAGTGTTTGGTATGGCAGGCCTTCTTCGGCCGCGCGCGCTTGCATGCCTTCCAGGTCCATCGCTGAAATGCGGATATTCACACGACGGTTTTTAGCCAAGGCACTGGTGGCCATCTGCCTGTAGCGCAGGTTCTCGCTCTCTTGCGGCGGTACCGGCTGCCACTCTCCCGCATCGAAAGAGGCTAACAGTTCGGCTTCATCTACATCAATTGAAGCAGGTTTTTTAGAGGTTTTAGAAGACTTAGGCATCATCTGCTCCTTGCAAAAATTGCTTGCTTGCTTTGCGACTGGGAATAATGGTTTTCAAAAAAACTTCTTCTTCGGTTTCTATAAAAGGCACCAAGTAAGCGTAGCCGCGCATCCGAACCACCCACAATTTTTGATTCTCATAGCGCTTCGTGTTAGGGTGCGCCAGCGTTGCCAATAACCCACCGTTTTCAATCGAAGCCAAGACCTCTTCAAACGAAACGCCTCGCTCGCTTTGCAGCGCTAGGTTTTTATCGGTATTCCATCGGATGGGTTTTACTTTGTCCACCGTGGGGATTATATCTTGTGTGCCTAATGTGCACCAACCTATACCACCTTAAACCCCGCCCAGCCGCCGTTTCCAATCCAAAAACTCAGCGCGGCGCAAACGGTAGCGGGCGACGCTGCCTTCGTGCAGTTGGTCAATAGCCTCTTTCACAATCTGGGCGAAAGCCACTTGATCGGCTGGCGCGGCCCATTGTTTGGCCAAGCGGCGCAGCGTGGCGGGCGTGGGACGCAGGGGGCCTTTGACGATGGCTTGCACGGCCCCGATGATGGCCTCGCGGTAGCGGATTTTGAGGGGGTCGGGCTCGGCCATGGTTTGGGTGATGGCCAGGTAGCGCTGGCATGAGCGCTCGTAGGCCCAAACGAATACGTCTCGCAGCAGCTCGGTTTGGTTAAGCTCATACACACCCAGGGTGCCTTCAATGTAGGCGCGCTCTGGCACGTCAATGAAGGACAGTGGGCACAGGTTGTGTTGCAGCAACGAGATGTTGGCACCAATGCGTGAGACGCGCTTGTTGACATCTTCAAAGGGCTGTAGATAGGGCAGGTGCACCATCAGAAAAAACGCCTGCTCAAAGGGGTCGGTAATGGCGCTGGCTTTTTGCAGCAGCAGGCGAAAGCAGTCCTCCAGCACTTGGGGCATGGCCAGCGGGAAAAACACCGTGCCTGAAATATCCACGGGTCGTCTGCGCAGGCGGCCGCAGGCGCTCTCGTCTGGCAGCAGGTTTTGCGACAGCACGGCGTGCAGGTTTTGAAAGGTGTGGGCATCAAAGCCTACCTGGTCAATGTCCTCCACCAGCATCTCTATGGCGGCTTTGTGGTTAAGGATCATCTGCGTTTCTTGCGCATCTTTGCCTTGGGCTACCACGCCCAGCTCGATCAGGTTTTGGGTGTCCAGGCGGCTGTAGGTGTTGCCCTCCAGCTTGGAGGATGCCCAAGATAAGTCCACCAGCAGCCGGTTGAGTATCTCGCGGGCATGGGTGCCGGCGGGGCGCACGCCGCTGGCCGTGCGGCCCATCTCGTGCAGTTGCTCGCGCAGCGCCTGGCTCAGGTAGTAGGTGGTGCCAGGTTGGTAGCTTTCCAAAAATTCACGCTGGTAGCCTACGGGGCGGCGGTGCATGAGCGGCCTGCGCACTTGGTCTCGGATGTTGGCGCCTTCGGGGCTGAGGGGCACGTAGGGTTCGGTGCTGGCTGTGCCTGCGCTGGTATCGACGCCTTGCACGGCCACATACACCCGCGCCATGCCAGCGCCCTTGGTCACCACGCGCTGCGCCAGCACCAAGGCCTCCAGCCGTCGCTGCAATGTGCGTCGGTGTAGTGGCGGGGCCAGGCTATGCGCCATGGCTTTTTCTAACGCAACGATACCTATGCCCATTGGCTGGGCGGCAATGCTGGCCTCTATGCGTTCGATATCTTCAACAGATGTAGCGCGGGACATGGTGCACCTTTGATTGAGCAGATGTGTCGCTGAGGGTCTGTTTTTACGCTCTTGCGCTGGCTCGCGACATTATCACGACTCCATTATGTCGCAATTTTGTCGTGAAGTTGTCGTGACTTTGTCGCAACCCGGGAAAACAAGTCGCAACCTGCGCTGCTAAACGCTCTCCAACATACTCTTAATCAACGGAATCGTAATCGCCCGCTTGGTACTCAGCGCATAGCCATCCAGCTGCTGCAGCAAAAGCATCAACGAACCCAAATCCCGGCTGAAGCGTTTGAGCATGAAGTCCATGACCTCGTCGCCTAGAAACACGCCGCGCGCGTCGGCCTCTTGGCGTAGCACGGCGCGGCGTTCGGGCTCGGTGAGCACGTGCAGGGCGTAGACGTGGCCCCAGCCTAGGCGGGTGCGCAGGTCGTCACGCAGTTGCAGGTCTGCTGGGGGTAGCGTGCCCGCAGCCAATACCCAGCGCTGCTCGGTTTGGGCGTTGATAAACCAGTTGAACGCGGCGTGCTGTTGCACGGCGGTGTACAGGTGCACTTCGTCCAGAATGACGGCGCTCCAGGCGGGGTTGAACTCGAGGGGCTCGTGCACTTGCGCGTCGATCCAGCCGACATTAGCACCCTGCCCGCGCAGCGCCTCGCGCACGGCTTTGAGTAAGTGGGTTTTGCCGCTGGCGCTCTCGCCCCACAGGTAGGTGGGCACGGGCGAGCGCATGGCGCTGCTGGCCCACAGCTTGAGGTGCTCCAGCGCAGCCTGGTTGGGCCCGGCCAAGAAACTACCCAAACTTGCCACGGGCCTCAGCCCAATGTCTAGCGCCATTTGCTGCATGGGCTGGCCTATCCTTTGTACAAATCAGACGCCAAGTAGCTGGAGCGCACGCGGCGAGCGGCCACCAGCAGCACAGCACTGGCAGGCAGGGCGATAAACACCCCCACAAAGCCAAACAACTGGCCAAAGGCCAGCAACATAAAAATCACCGCCAATGGGTGCAGGCCGATGCGCTCACCCACTAAGCGCGGCGTGAGGAAAAGACTCTCAATGATCTGGCCCGAGCCGTACACCACAGCCACCATCACCACCGCTTTGATGGATGCAAACTGCAGCAGCCCGGCCAGCACAGCCAGTATTAGCCCTATGCCAAAACCCACATAGGGCACAAACATGGCCAGCCCGGTAAACACACCAATCGGCAGCGCCAAATCTAGCCCAAACAGCGCCAAACCAATGCTGTAATAAGTAGCCAAAATCACCATCACCAGCAGTTGCCCACGCAGGTATTGGCCCAGCACTTGGTCAGACTCCCCGGTAAAGCTGTGAAACCTGGCTTGCAAATGGCGCGGCACCAGTGCGGTGGCTTTGACGACGAGGGTTTTCCAGTCCATCAGCAAATAAAACAGCGCGACGGGGATCAACACCAAATTACCAATCACAAACAATGCCAAGCCGCCGCCCAGCTTGAGCGATGAGAGCAGCGACGATAAAGTGTCTTCAGCGTTGGTATTTAAGTATTTGATGACGAAGGCCTTGACGCTGGCCGCATCCAAAGTGAATTTCATGCCCAGGTTAGCCAAGAGCGGCGCAGCCCAGGCGTTGAGCTTGTCCACCAGGATGGGCAACTGCTCGCGCAGTAAGGGGATTTCTTTGGCCAAGATAGGCACAATGAGCAGCAGCACCGCCAGCAGCGTCAAGATAAACACCACCTCCACCAGCACCACGGCTAGCAGGCGGGGCACCTTGCCGCGCAGCAGGCCGTCGAGCTTGTCGACCAAGGGTGTAAGGGCGTAGGCCAATACGGCGGCCACTACAAAGGGTGTGAGCACTGGGCCTAGCAGCCAGACCATGAGCACTAAGCCCATGGCAATGGCGGCCCAGGCGGAAGCGGTTTTTTGTGCGGAAGTAAATTGCATACTGTGAAATGGGCGCGAACGCCTAGAATTAGGCCAATTCTACGGGGCAACGCCCTGTTTTTCGCCACTTTAAGCGCCGTCTCGGCGCTTCTTTCGCGCACTACGCTATTAAATCATGAGCAATTCAAGCCCCAACACCCCCAAACCCCTCTCGTACAAAGACGCAGGCGTCGATATTGTGGCGGGCGACGCCCTCGTCGAGCGCATCAAACCGCTTGCCAAAAAAACCATGCGCGAAGGCGTTTTGGCCGGTATTGGCGGCTTTGGCGCGCTGTTTGAGGTGCCCAAACGCTACAAAGAGCCAGTGCTGGTGAGCGGCACCGACGGCGTGGGCACCAAGCTGAAACTGGCCTTTGAGTGGAATATGCACGACACCGTAGGCATCGACCTGGTGGCCATGAGCGTGAACGACGTGCTGGTGCAAGGCGCTGAGCCGCTGTTCTTTTTAGACTACTTTGCCTGCGGCAAGCTGGACGTGGACACCGCCGTAGCCGTGGTGGGCGGCATTGCCAAGGGTTGCGAGCTGAGTGGCTGCGCGCTGATAGGCGGCGAAACGGCAGAGATGCCTGGCATGTACCCGGCGGGTGAATACGACCTGGCGGGCTTTTGCGTGGGCGCGGTGGAGAAGTCGAAAATTCTCACCGGCAAAGACGTGAAGCCGGGTGACGTGGTGCTGGGCTTGGCTTCTAGCGGTGTGCACTCTAATGGCTTCTCACTGGTGCGCAAGTGCGTGGAGCGGGCTGGTGATGCAATGCCCGCGACGCTGGATGGCAAACCCTATAAGCAAGCGCTGATGGAACCGACCCGCCTGTACGTGAAAAACGTGCTGGCCGCGCTGGCCGCGCACTCTATCAAGGCGCTGGCGCATATCACCGGTGGCGGCCTGCTGGAGAACATTCCCCGCGTGCTGCCCGAAGGCACTGCTGCGCATTTGAAGAAGGGCTCTTGGCCGCAGACCGAGCTGTTCGCCTGGCTGCAGAACACTGCGGCGATTGACGACATCGAAATGAACCGCACGTTTAACAACGGCATCGGCATGGTGGTCGTCATCGACGCGGCCAACGCTGCCGCCTGCGCAGCCACCTTGCGCGCAGCGGGCGAGCAGGTGTATGAGATTGGCGTGATTGCAGCGCAGGGGGCGGGTGAACAGGTAGTGGTTGCTTGATTAAGCGTTCTTTAGTTCGACTTCAATCCATGTCCTAAATTGATCGAATCTGGTCTTCCCATGTACTGACATACACGTCAAAATAGGTGACTATTCAAGCTCTACCACCAACGAGCTTAATCCATGACAACCTGTCTGATTGTGATTGATGCACAAGAGTCGTTTCGCCACCGCCCGTACTACACCGAGCAGGACATGCCCTCCTACCTGAGCGCACAAAACGCGTTGATTGCGGGCTGTGTGGCACGCAGCCTGCCGATAGTACGCATCTTCCATGTGGACGGCCCTCCAACTGCTGACAACGCATTTGCAGTCGAGTCCGGCCATATAGTTGCGATCCAGGGCTTGGCAGATTTTGAAGCCGCCGCCACCTTGCACAAAAGCCGCCACAGCGCTTTGGTAGGCAGCGGGCTGGAAGTTTGGCTGCACCAAAACCAGATCGGCAAGATGATCGTCAGCGGTATCCGCACCGAGCAATGCTGCGAGACCACCACGCGGCATGCGTCTGACTTGGGCTTTGCGGTGGACTACGCGCTGGACGCCACCTTGACCTGGGACATGCTGCAAAGCGATGGCAGCACACTCAGCGCGGCAGACATCACCATGCGCACCGCGACCGTGCTGCACGAGCGCTTTGCCCATGTGGCTTCTGCGCAAGCAGTGCTCGCGCGCATGGCGGCGCCATCCCACTAAACCCCGAGGAGAACACCATGCTAGCCCTGCGACCTGGTTGTGAATGCTGCAACGTCGACTTGCCACCTGAATCGATGCTGGCGCGCATCTGCTCATTCGAATGCACGTTTTGCCAAAGCTGCGCTGAAGACAAGTTGAAAAGCACTTGCCCGAACTGCGGTGGCGAGCTGCTGCGTAGACCTATACGCCCGGCTGGCAAACTAGCCAAATTCCCGCCTTCCACCGAACGTATATTTAAACCACAAGGCCGCCAATAAATGGCTCCCGTACCCATCCCAAAACCACACCGGCCATGAGCGCACCCGCTCTGCCCGCACCCGCTCTGCCCGCACCTGCTCTGCCCGCATCAAACAGTGCCATCGAGGTGCTGTTTGTGTTGCTGCCCGACACCTTGCTGTTGGACTGGGCGGGCCCTGCCGAGGCATTTCGTATTGCCAACCAATCTCTGGCGTGCCTGGGTAAGCCGCCCGCTTTCAAACTGCGCTTTGTGGGGCCGCAGAGCCATGCGCGCAGCTCAGTCGGGGCGCAAATTGCGCACATAGAGCCGTTGCCTGAACTGCTGGCAGCGCCCACCTGGCTGGTGCTGCTGGGCACCCCGGACGAGGCGGCGGACAGCCACGGCACGCAGGTGCGGCAGGTGATGCACTGGCTGTGCAGCGTAGCCAAACAGTTGCAGGCACCGCATGCGCCACACCGCTTGGTCACCATCTGCGCAGGCGCGCTGCTGGCGGCGCAGGCGGGGCTGCTGGCCCATAGCCGCGTGGCCACGCACCACCTGGAGCTGGACGCGCTCAAGCGCATGGAGCCGCTGTGCGAGGTGCAGGCCAACCGGGTATTTGTCATTGACGAAAAACGCGGGGTGTACTCTAGTGCGGGCATTACCACGGGCATTGATCTGGCGGCGTATTTGATAGCGCAAGTCTGCGGCGAGGCCATTGCCGCCCGCGTGGCGCAAGTGATGGCGCTACCCCTGCGCCGTGGCCCCAACGACCCCGAGTTATCGCCGTTTTTGCAAGGCCGTGCGCACATGCACCCGGGTGTGCACCGTGTGCAAGACGCCGTGGGCAGTGCGCCACTGGCGCATTGGACCGTGACGCGCATGGCTGAGGTGGCCTGCACCTCCGCACGACACCTTGCACGGCTGTTTGACGACCATGTGGGCCACGCACCGCTGGCTTACCTGCGCAGCATACGGCTGGCGCTGGCCGAGCAGGCGCTGGGCGCGGGGCAATCGGTAAGCCAAGCGGCTGACACTGCGGGGTTTAGCTCTGACACACAGCTGCGCAGAGCTTGGCATGCGGCGGGCAAAGTGGGCACGCCGTCTACGGGTGGTTTTGCATGCAAGTAAACGCTATTATTTAAATAGCTTCTTCCGCAATACATTTGCTGGCTACAGCCTGATTAACACCATAAAACCCCGCAGAAAATGGCCCAGCTACCCCGGCATGCTGCGCAACTCGGCCACGCGCTCGGCAATGGCGTCCAGATCGAGCGCGTCCTCAGCTTTGGCCAGATAAATTTCCAGGTCGGGCACAGCGCTCTGCAAATGGCCCAGCTCAGCATGGGCCAGGCCACGGTCGCGGTAGTCGCCCCAGGCATCAGGATGCAACACGATCAAGCGGTCCAGCACGGCGATGAGGCGGGGCCAGTCTTCTTGGGTTTTGTGGATTTCTTTGAGGTTGCGCAGCATGCGGGCGATCACCTCGCGCGGTTGGGCGCTTTGCAGGTACAGGCCCAGGGGCACGTCAAAGTCGTCTACCAGGCCGCTGCGGCGTTTGTAGGGGTCTAGCCGCTCGCTCAAGTCTTCGCGGCTCAGGCTCTGGCCGGTCAGGGGGTCCATCACCACCTGGCCTTTGGGCAGATTGACCTTGATCATGAAATGCCCCGGGAAGGCCACGCCACGGGCGTTCAGGCCTATCGTCTGCGCCACCTCCAGCCACAGCACTGCCAGGCTGATGGGCAGGCCCTTGCGGGTGCGTAGCACGACGCTCAGGTAGCTGTTGTCGGGGTCGTAATAATTGTTCACGTTGCCTGCAAAGTTCAGGTCGCGGTAGAAAAACTGGTTTAAGGCACGCAGGCGCTGGATGGCTGGCGCGTCGGCAGGCAGGCGGCGCTTGAGTCGGGCCACCAGTTGGTCTACATCGCCCAGCACCTGCTGCACGTCCAGCGCGGGGTATTCGTCTTGCGCCAAAGAAGCCGCAGCCTCCAGCAGCGGAAACTGCTCGTCGCTGGCCACCAAGGTGGCAAAGTATTCTAGCGGGGTGGGGGTGTCGTATGGCAGTTGCATGTGTGTACTGTGGCACAAAAACGGCTGGCTTTCAACTTGTAGCACCCTGTTTTGGGTGCAACTCTGATCGCAGCTCTGAGCACATTGCTGGGCGCGCCTTTGGCCGCAACTTACGCGGTCGTTTGAAGCGGCGTGCGCTTCGCTGGCTGCCCGCTACCTGCGCAGCAGCGCCCTGAGCTTCAAACCAGCGGCCCAGCAAGCTATAAAATAAATAGCTGCCCCCGCAATGATTACGCTGACTAACAGTCCAATACGTTGAAAAATGTGGCTGCGCATGGCAATCCACTGCACCGCCGTGTTGGCCCACATCAAAAACACCGCCATCAGCGCGCTGGCGGCCAGCACCTGCATGGCAAACCTGCCCCAACCCGGGCGCGCCATAAAGGTGCCGCTGGCGCGCAGGCCCCACAGCAGCCAGATCGCGTTAAGCAAAGCGCCCAAGCCGATGGACAGGGCCAGCGCGGCGTGCTGAAAGTAAGGCACCAAAAAGTAATTGAGAATTTGCGTAAAAATCAACACCACAGTGGCAATTTTGACGGGCGTTTTGGTGTCTTGCTTGGCGTAGTAGGCGGGGGCCAGTATCTTGATGGAGACCAGGCCTATCAGGCCAAAACCGTAGCCCATGAGGGCATTGGCTACCTGGGGCACGTCAGTGTCTTTGAACGCGCCATAGTGGTAGAGCACCGCCACCAAGGGTTGTGCAAAGGTGAGCAGCGCCACCGCGCTGGGCACGGCCAGCAGCAGCACCAAGCGCAGACCCCAGTCGATCATGTCGGAGAATTTTTGGCTGTCGTTTTGCGCCTTGGCTGCGGCCAGTTGCGGCATCAGCACCACGCCCAATGCCACGCCCAGCATGGCAGTAGGAAACTCCATCAACAAACTGGCACTGTTGAGCCAGCTGACCGAGCCGACGGCCAAATGCGAGGCAATTTGCGTGTTGATCAAGAGCGATATTTGCGCCACACTCACGCCCAGCAAGGCGGGCAACATCAGACTCCACACCCGTTTGGTTCCGGGGTCCGTCCAGGCGGTTTTAATCTCTGACCAGCGGATGGATACTCTGGGCAGCATGCCGAGTTTTTTAAGTGCTGGGATTTGCACCGCCAGTTGCAGCAGACCCCCTACCATCACGCCCACCGCCATGGCGTAGATGGGCTCGATGCCATGCGCCTTGAACCACGGTGCACCCAGCCAGGCAGCAGTAATCATGGCCACGTTGAGCAGCACGGGCGTAGCAGCGGGCACGGCAAACTTCTTCCAGGTGTTGAGCACCCCCGCAGCCAGCACCACCAGCGACATGCAGGCGATGTAGGGGAACATAAACCGCGTCATCCACACCGCCGCCTCAAAGCCTTGCGGGTTTTGCTGCAAACCGCTGGCCAAAGCCCATACAAACAGCGGCGCAGCCGCAATGCCCACCACACTGATCGCCACCAGCACCCAGGCCAAAATAGTGGCTATTTTGTCAATCAGCAACTTGGTAGCCTGCTCGCCATGCTGCTCTTTGCTGGCTGCCAGCACGGGTACGAAAGCCTGGCTAAATGCCCCCTCGCCAAACATGCGGCGCAGCATGTTGGGAATGCGAAACGCCACCCAAAACGCGTCCGTCATGGCGCTGACCCCAAAGGTAGAGGCCATCAACAGGTCGCGCACCAGCCCCGTGATGCGGGATGCCAGGGTGAACAGCGAGACGGTGGAGGCGGATTTAAGCAGGCTCATGCAAGGGGCGATGACGGATGTCGGCGATTGAAAATGGTGGTGAACCGCATAGCGGCGAAGCTTATCAAAAGCCTTAGCCGGTACGGCAGATGCCCTAGTGTAGCGGCGCTGCCGTGGTGCACGGCAAGTGGGCGACAATGAACGCATGTTCAACGTCGTCCTCGTCCACCCCGAAATCCCGCCCAACACCGGCAACATCATCCGCCTGTGCGCCAACACCGGCTGCGCTCTGCATTTGATCGAGCCCCTGGGCTTTAGCATGGAAGACCGCTACATGCGCCGCGCCGGGCTGGACTACCACGAGTATGCGGATGTAAAGCGGCATGCTTCTTGGGAAGCTTTTCTGTCTGCCGAGTCGCCCGATTCACAGCGCATGTTCGCCATGACCACCAAAGGCAGCCACAGCGCGTTTGCGCAGGTGTTTGCGGCGGGCGACTGGCTGGTGTTTGGCTCGGAGACGGCGGGCCTGCCAACGCTTGTACGCGATACGTTTGCGCCTGCGCAGAGATTGCGATTGCCAATGATCGAAGGCCAACGGAGTTTGAATTTGTCCAACTCGGTGGCTGTGACGGTGTATGAGGCTTGGCGGCAGTGTGGATTGACAGGCGGTTCTCATGTCGCATGAAATTTCTATTCGCTCAATCCACGCTTGGTTTTTGTACGCCTTTGCAAACACTGCCTTTCCAGCTGGGGGGGGGCTTGCACCACCGCAGACCCACCCACCAAGCTGATCCCGCACAAAAGCAGCCAAGCAACTGCGACCGCACTGTACAAAACCAACTCGCCAACTACCCACGGCAAATCACAGAGCACCAAATATTGGTATTGAGAACCAACGCTTTTTTACTCATGCGGTTAGTGCACTGAGCTTCTTGCGTGTGGCTGGTGCTTTTGGCTTGCGTACAGTTTTGAAATCTGTAACCATGCTCTCAACATCAACCCCTTCTTTGGCTAACAACTTGTCCAAAGCCTGCCCGGCCTTACGTAGCGCTGATACATCGGCCTCCGCGTGAGCAGGTGCGGGAATAAAAAAACCTATCGTATGCCCATGGCGGGTAATGGCGACAGGGGTGCTGGAGGCGATGTAGTCGGCCATATCAGCGCGAAACTCGCGGATGCCTACTTTGGTGGTTTCCATAAAATGCTCCTGGATTCTCGATTGTGAATCAGTGTGTACACATTTTAGCAAATATAAAAAATCCCGCCGCATGGTGAATGGGCAGGGTTTTTGTGGGCAGGGACAGCGCGAGGTGTTTGCAGTGATGTTCTTCACCACGCGGATCGAGCTCGTGGCGTATCAGCCTATGTTTGCGGGCAGCCTTGCATCTACGCAAACTTACCCATGCGAGAAATTGCAAAGAGCGTTGTACCACCGTGCCTCCATTCACAGCGACTAAACTGTGATGCACGCCCACGCACTTACCTGTACAATACCAAGACCATGTACCCTAGGTGACTTTATGCGCGTAATCAGCTACACCGAAGCCCGCAACTCATTCAAAGCCGTCTTGGACGGTGTGAGTGACGACCAAGACATTACCATCATCAACCGCCGCGATGGCGCGGACGCGGTGGTGATGTCGTTTGACTATTACCAAAGCGTGATGGAGACCCTGCATTTGGTGTCCAGCCCTGCCAACGCCGCCAAGCTGGCCACCGCCATTGCGCAGGACAAAGCAGGCCGAGCCAAGCCCCGCAAGCTGGTGGCTGCTTAAACCCTGGCCACCCTTGTATCCATGCGCATCATTAGCTTTGTGACCATAGGCTGGGAGCAGTACACCTACTGGCAAGGCCAAGATCGCAAGACGCTCAAACGCATCAATATTCTGATCGAAGCCGCCGCCCGTGACCCGTTTGAAGGCATAGGCAAGCCCGAACCACTGGTGGGCAATCTTGCGGGCTATTGGTCACGCCGCATAGACGAAACGCACAGGCTGGTGTACCGCGCGACCGACGATGAAATTCGGGTGCTAAGTTGCCGTTTTCACTACGATGATTAGGCACACGCATACACAAGCCCGCTCACCCTGGCGAACTCTTGCAAGGCTGGCTAGCTGGCCTCAAAAGCCGCTCTCTGACAGCCATCTTTGTGCGCTTTTACGCCGCCGCTAACACCCCACATGCCCACATGCGGCCACGCCGCTATGGACGTTAGCGCACTGTCAATCAGGTGTTTTCAGAGGGGAAATAAAAAAGCCCGGAAGGAAATGTTCCTTCGCGGGCTTGTTCGTGGTGCGGAGGCCGCACTCACACTTTGCCCCGCAACCCGCATGAATGCTAGGTTTTTTCTGTGTGCTATCGTTATGTACCCCCAAATGTACCCCCAGACTACGAAAGCACCCCATGAAACTGACCGATGCCAAGCTGAAAGCCCTTAAAGAACCGGGCAAGTACTTCGACGGCGGCGGGCTTTACATGGACATCACCAAGGCGGGCGGCGCCTACTGGCGCTTGAAATACCGCCATGGCGGCAAAGAAAAGCTGCTTGCCCTGGGGGTGTACCCGGCTGTGGGCTTGCGCGATGCCCGCGACAAAGCCACCGATGCCAAGCGCCTCATGCAAGACGGGCAAGACCCCGGCGCTCTGCGCAAAGCTGAAAAGGTACGCGGCGCATTGGAAAGCGTCAACACCTTGGAAGCCGTCACCAATGCCTGGCTAGCCCACCAGACTGACCGCTGGGAAGCGCAAACCGAAGGTGCCATACGCGCGTCGCTGGTGGCCAACGTGTTCCCCGCCTTGGGTGAAAGGGCGCTGGCCAGCATCAAACCCAGCGAAGTGATGGCCTGCATTAAGGTGATAGAGGCACGGGGCGCGGGGGAGCTGGCCTCACGGGTGTTGCAGCGCATCAAGGCGATATACCGCTGGGCAGTGACGCACGAACGCATTGAAGTCAACCCCATGGTTGACCTGGTGCCCGGTGAAATACTCAAACCCCGCGATGTGACGCACCGCCTTATGCTGCCCGAGGCAGAGCTGGCCAACTTTTACCGCAAGCTAGACCTCTACGATGGTGACCCCACCACCGTGCACGCGCTGCGCCTGTTGATGCTGACCGTCACCCGCCCCGGCGAACTGCGCGGGGCACGCTGGGCAGAGTTTGACCTGGCAGCGGCGATGTGGACTATCCCGGCAGAGCGCATGAAAATGCGCAACGAACACAAAGTACCACTGCCCACGCAAGCCCTAGAGGTGCTGCGCAGTATCCAGCCGCTCACGGGCGATGGTGACTTGGTGTTCCCCAGCCCCAGCTACCGCAGCAAGCCACTCAGTGAAAACACCCTCAATAGTGCCATGGCACGCATGGGCTACAAAGGCATTGCCACCGCCCACGGCTTTAGGGCCCTGTTTAGCACCGTGGCCAATGAACACGACAAAGATGCAGACGTGATCGAGCGGCAACTAGCCCACATAGAGCGCAACAAAGTACGCGCCGCCTACCACCGCAGCGCCTACACCGCAGAGCGTGCCAAGCTCATGCAATGGTGGGCAGACCACCTAGACACCAAGCGCAAGGGCGCGGCCATCATCCCCATTGCCAAGCGCAAGGCGTGATGCCCGTGGCTATTTTTCAGGCTGGAAATGCCATTTGCAGTGTGGGCATGTGGGCAAAAGCCAAGTTTCTAGGATTGGTGCGGCTTGCAGCCCGGTTTGGCAGTGTGGGCAAAGTGAGGGCAGACTGTGGGCAGAGTGAGGGCAAATATACAGAGAGTAGAGAAAAATCACTCACTCATAGTATTTGCTGCCCCCTTGTCCCTGGCCACCACCCCAGTCGCTGCCCCGCCCTATCCCATGGTAAAAATCTGGCGCGAAGTGATTTCCACGCCGCGCCGATTCCCGGCAAATTCGTAAAAACGATAGGCCATCTTCAACCCTCGAAAGGAAATCATCATGACCACCACCAATACCAGCTACGGTAGAGGCAGCTTTGGCGAATTTGACGCTGTTTGCCCAGGTTCATTTGTCTATGGCGGCAACAAGCCCGCTTTCATCCTCAATCCGGAGGCCACACCCCGAGACCTTATGAGCTGGTGTGCATACGAGAGTGGCCAAATTACCTGTGTTGCTGAACTCGCTACGCGATGTGAAGACCCAGCGGATGCCGTGGGCGTTTTTTGGAGCGTTGAAAGCCGCCTGCGGGTGCTGAATGCCATGCTCCACCACGTGGTCAACTTAGACACCCCGAGTGCAAACCATGCACAACGCACGCAAGCTGTAAATGCTGCTTAACCGCATTGCAACCCGTAACGCTACACGATACAATACCGTGTGATCAAGTCATTCAACCACAAAGGGCTACAGCTCTTTTTTGAAAAAGGCAGCAAGGCAGGCATACAGCCCGTCCATGCGCCCCGGCTGGCTGCCATGCTGGGGCGTTTGAACGTGGCCACCAGCCCCCAAGGCATGAACCTACCCGGCTGGGGCTTGCACCCGCTTAAAGGGCGTGAATTCAAAGGGCATTTTTCTGTGTGGGTCAGTGGCAATTGGCGAATGACGTTTATGTTTGAAGGCACAGACGCTGTGCTGGTGGACTATCAGGATTACCACTGAATTTTGGAGAAACAACCATGGCACGTATGCACAACCCACCCCACCCCGGCCACACGCTGCGTGATGACGTATTGCCCGCTCTCGGGCTGTCGGTCACCCAGGCGGCTGCGCAGCTAGACGTGTCCCGCGTGACGCTGTCCCGCATGTTGAATGGCCGCGCTGGCATATCGCCCGATATGGCCTTGCGTATCGAGGCCTGGCTGGGTGTAGACCGTGGTGGCGAAGCCCGCCTATGGCTGGCAGAGCAAAGCGCCTATGACGTGTGGCAAGCCAAGCTACGCTTTAAGGCCAAACCCATGCATGTGCAACCCGCACCCGTAGCAGCATAAACAGACCGTAGCGCACGCCTACACACTTACCTGTACAATACCAAGACCATGTACACCAGGTGACCCTATGCGCGTAATCAGCTACACCGAAGCCCGCAACTCATTCAAAGCCGTCTTGGACGGCGTGAGTGATGACCAAGACATTACCATCATCAACCGCCGCGACGGTGCGGACGCGGTGGTGATGTCGTTTGACTACTACCAAAGCGTGATGGAAACCCTGCACTTGGTATCCAGCCCCGCCAACGCGGCCAAGCTGGCCAGCGCCATAGCGCAAGACAAAGCAGGCAAAGCCAAGCCCCGCAAGTTGCTATCAGCCTAATAGCTGCTCACGCACACAGACCATGCGCAATATCTGCTTTGTGCCCGATGCGTGGGAGCAACACACCTACTGGCACGGCCAAGACCGCAAGACCTTAAAACGCATCAACATCCTGATCGAAGCCGCCGCCCGTGACCCGTTTGACGGCATAGGCAAGCCCGAACCGCTGGTGGGCAACCTGTCAGGCTATTGGTCACGCCGCATAGACGAAGCCAACAGGCTGGTGTACCGGGCTACGGATGGCGAATTGATCGTGGTGGGGTGCAGGTATCACTATGACAGCTAGAAGACCCGCCATGGTGTTGTTTTGAAAAACGATCACTTGCGGCGCGAGCAAGAGTCTTTGCGAAATATTCGAAGCCGCTGGAAATTGAGAGGCTGGCATTTCACGCCACTTGAGAACTTGGAGGGAGAAAACGAAGTTGTAAATTCGTTGTATTTGCTTAAAGACTCTGTACTTTGTGGGCTAGATATCGATACCAAACCTCTTGATTCAAACACTACACAGTTGCTTGAAAACCTAGAAGAGCTGTACGAAAGAGCTTTACTACCTTGGGAAGAATTCCGCACAGTTTTCGAGTGCGGCACTACGAAACGGGAATTTTTTAGGTGGCCATATGGCACCTATTCAGCAAAGATTAGACGTGAAGCCCGTTACAGGTTCTGGGAATTGAAAACCACCTCGCGCTTTGCTGTTAATGAAATTCCAAACATACATGCTTTACAGCAAGTCAATTGGCCGTGCCCCCCAATTTCCGAGCGACACGTTGCAAGCCTGGCTGCGATGGTTTGTATTACTGAAGCAATCGAAGCACTTGAGTCAGTCCTGTCCAGTTGGCGGGTTGAATGCCGTATAGGCCTTAAGGGAAAGTCATTCGATTGTGTGGGAAAACGTGATCATCAACGTCTTGAAAGTTTGGTGTTTGAAATCCTGAAGTCACCAAACGAGCGTGCTTCCTACATTGAATATGTTCGTGACGCTTGGAACGCGCAGCATCACGCCGAATTGTGGCTTTCACACTGCGACACTTTGGATTTTCACTTGTCGGAGCTGGAAAAGCATGGTCACGCGGTTAAATCACAGACCGTGGAAAAATTGAAGCACTCCGCGTCAACTCGCGCAAGTGTGGCCGCAAAGAGTCTGCGTAAAAAAACCAGCCAATTGACTGTTGAAGTTGTTGCGGAGTACTTCAATGCACACGTCGGTCAAAAATTCGACGTCAGCACAAGTGAATTGGCTGAAAAATACGGCGTAAGCGAAAGAACTGTTTCCAGGCGGCGCAAGAATGCTGAAGAAAAAAATCTACTGTCATAGCACTGCTTTGACAGTGACAGTTTGAATCGAGGAAAACATACTTAGGGCTTCTTCAACTTCTATGAAAGCAAGCCAACCATGTCGCATCCGAGTACGACACCCCCCACCAACCAGTTAATACGCCTACCCCGCGTGTTGGAAATCACAGGCCTGTCCAAAAGTTCTGTGTACGAATTTCAGGCAAAAGGCCAATTTCCGAAAAGCATCAAGCTCTCACGTAGAGCTGTTTGCTGGGATGCCCAGGCTATCAATACTTGGATTCAATCCAAAATCCAAGCCAGCACGGGGGCAGCAAAATGACCCCTACTGAACGCACCCAGCAAGCGGCTACCAGCGCCGCCGCGCAACGACTGATAGAAGCTGCGGACTTTGCAGAGCGGCAT